>NC_007426.1:1946415-2270818 GCF_000026045.1 Natronomonas pharaonis DSM 2160
CGTCGTTGACGGCGAGCAATACGAGTTCGCAGTACCGGCTGACCCGGCCCGTGCTGTTATGAACAATGGGGTCGTCACCATTGAGATGGAGCGATAATCCATGAAGCTGACTGTCAAACCCCTCAAGCAGAAAGACGCCGGCCGCGGGTTGGCCGCCATCGACCGCGCCGCCATGGACGAACTCGACGTCGAGAACGGCGACTACGTCGTCCTCGATAGCGGCGACTCCCGCGCCGTCGCTCGCGTGTGGCCCGGCTATCCCGAAGACGAAGGCAACGGCGTCGTCCGCGTCGACGGTCGGCTTCGGCAAGAGGCAGACGTCGGCATCGATGACAACGTCCACATCGAGCCGGCCGATGTCAACCCCGCCAAGGAAGTGACTGTTGCGCTGCCGCAGAACCTCCGCATTCGCGGAAACATCGGCCCGCATATTCGCGACAAGCTCAGCGGGCAGGCGGTCACGGAGGGACAGAACGTGCCCTTCTCGCTCGGCCTCGGCCCGCTCTCGTCGAAGAGCGGCCAGCGGATTCCGCTGAAAATCGCCGGCACGGAGCCGAGCGGCACCGTCGTCGTCACCGATTCGACGGAGATTCAGGTCAGCGAAAAGCCGGCCGAGCAGATCGCCGGGCCTTCCGATGGGTCGGGAGCGGCGCCCGGCGAGGGCGGCACGCCCTCGGTGACCTACGAGGACATCGGCGGCCTCGACAGCGAGCTCGAACAGGTCCGTGAGATGATCGAGCTGCCGATGCGACACCCAGAGCTGTTCCAGCAGCTCGGCATCGAGCCGCCGAAAGGTGTCCTCCTACACGGCCCGCCGGGGACTGGGAAGACCCTGATGGCGAAGGCTGTTGCCAACGAAATCGACGCCCACTTTACGGACATCTCCGGCCCCGAGATCATGTCAAAATACTACGGGGAATCCGAAGAACAGCTCCGTGAGGTGTTCGACGAGGCCTCGGAAAACGCGCCCGCGATCGTCTTCATCGACGAAATCGACTCAATCGCGCCCAAGCGGGGCGAGACCAGCGGCGATGTCGAGCGTCGGGTTGTCGCGCAACTGCTGAGCCTGATGGACGGTCTCGAAGAGCGCGGCGATGTCATCGTCATCGGCGCAACCAACCGCGTCGATGCGATTGACCCTGCGCTCCGACGCGGCGGCCGCTTCGACCGCGAAATCGAAATCGGCGTCCCCGACAAGGAGGGCCGCAAGGAGATTCTGCAGGTCCACACCCGCGGAATGCCGCTGGCTGACGGCATCGACCTCGAACAGTACGCCGAAAACACCCACGGCTTCGTCGGCGCGGACCTCGAAAGCCTAACCAAAGAAGCCGCGATGAACTCGCTGCGGCGCATTCGGCCGGAGCTCGACCTCGAGCAGGACGAAATCGAGGCTGAGGTCCTTGAGTCGATGACTGTCACCGAGAGCGACTTCAAAGACGCGCTCAAGGGCGTCACGCCGTCGGCGATGCGAGAGGTCTTCGTCGAGGTACCCGACACCACCTGGGATGCGGTCGGCGGTCTCGATGACACCAAATCGCGGCTCCGCGAGACCATCCAGTGGCCGCTGGAGTACCCCGAGGTGTTCAAGCAGATGGACATGCAGGCCGCCAAGGGCGTCCTCCTGTATGGCCCGCCCGGCACCGGGAAGACCCTGATGGCAAAGGCCATCGCCAACGAGGCCCAATCGAACTTCATCTCGATCAAGGGTCCGGAGCTGCTGAACAAGTACGTCGGCGAATCCGAGAAGGGCGTCCGCGAAGTCTTCGAGAAGGCACGGTCGAACGCTCCGACTGTCGTCTTCTTCGACGAAATCGACTCCATCGCCGGCGAACGCGGCGAACGGATGGGCGACTCCGGCGTCGGCGAGCGCGTCGTCTCCCAGCTTCTGACCGAGCTGGACGGCCTCGAAGAACTCGAAGACGTGGTCGTCATCGCGACGACGAACCGTCCCGACCTCATCGACTCGGCGCTTTTGCGCCCCGGCCGGCTGGACCGCCACATCCACGTTCCGGTTCCCGACGAGGAGGCTCGCGAGGCAATCTTCGCCGTCCACACCCGGAACAAACCGCTCGCCGACGATGTGGACATCAGCGAATTGGCTGGACGGACCGACGGCTACGTCGGCGCCGACATCGAGGCCGTCTGCCGTGAGGCCTCGATGGCCGCCACACGCGAGTTCATCGAGAGCGTCTCCCCCGAGGAGGCAGCCCAAAGCGTCGGCAACGTCCGCATCACTGCCGAACACTTCGAGGAAGCCCTCGACGAGGTCGGCCCAAGCGTGAGCGAGGACACTCGCGAACGCTACGAGGAAGTCGAAGAGGAATTCACGCCCGGTGAGGAGCCGTCCGGCAAATCCGATGTCGGCCGGACGTTCCACTGAGTCCGGGGGTCACTCACTCGGAGTGCCTCCTGTCACTCCAGTCCTCGGCTGGTGTGTCGGAGCATCTCATCAGATATTATTTTCCATTATATATAACTAAATACCACCGTACAGCAGATACTTATTTCTCCGACAGCTAGGCCTGAATATGATGTCCCCGGACAAGAAGTCGACGCTGTTCTGTCCGGACTGCGACCACTACGGTCCGATGGCGACCGACTGGTCCCGCAGCCGGCGGGACGGCAGAGAGGAACTGGAATGTCCCGACTGCGGGACCGTCGTCGTCAGCCAGCCGCAGTTCGGCACAGCTGACGATGGACGCACGCGAGTGGCGCTTGCCGCCTGTGCCGGGCTTGCAACGCTGCTGGCCGGACTGGTGCAGCTGGCGGGCTTTTTCAGCGTTCACAGCCGATAGTGTGGCCGTGATTGCGGCCGGTGATGTGGGAGAGCGGGCCGCTTATTCCGTTCGCGGAACAAGGACACGATGATGAGTGAGGGCCACAGCGCCGCAGCCGGAATGGACGCCTTCGCGCGGCTCCACGACGATGTCCGGCAGGCGCTCTCGGAGCGTGGGTTCTCGACACCGACCGCCCCACAGCGGAAGGCGATTCCAACGCTTGCGGCCGGCGAGAGCGGACTTGTTGTCGCTCCGACCGGTTCGGGGAAGACGGAGACAGCGATGCTGCCCGTGTTGTCATCGATTCAGGAACGACCGCCACGACACGGGATACAGGCGCTCTATATCACGCCGCTGCGGGCGCTGAACCGCGACATGCGCGAGCGGCTCGAATGGTGGGGCGAGACGCTCGGTATCGATATCGACGTGCGGCACGGCGATACGACCGACTACCAGCGACAAAAGCAGGCCGAAGACCCGCCGGACGTGCTAGTGACGACGCCGGAGACGCTACAGGCGATGTTCACCGGTGAGAAGCTCCGGCGGGCCATCGAGGACATCGAGCACATCGTCGTCGACGAGGTCCACGAACTCGCCGGCTCCAAGCGCGGCGCACAACTGACAGTCGGGCTTGAACACCTTCGGGAACACGCAGGTCCGTTCCAGCGTATCGGCCTCTCGGCGACGGTCGGCGACCCCACAGAAGTGGGTCGGTTTCTGACCGGCGACCGGGGGTGCCACGTCACCGACGTCGAAGCCGGAACGAACCTCGATGTGACCGTCCGGACACCCGAGATACGACCTGAAGACCGGACTGCGGCCGGCGAACTGCTGACCGACGCCGAGGTGGCAAGCCACGTCCGTGTTATCGACGAACTGGTCGACGCCCACGACTCGGTGCTGATATTCGTCAACACCCGGCAGACGGCAGAGGGACTCGGCTCGCGGCTGAAAGCCTACGGCACGAATATCGGTATCCACCACGGGTCGCTGTCGAAGTCGGCCCGCATCGATGTCGAGGACGCGTTCAAGACCGGGGAGATCGACGGGCTCATGTGTACCTCCTCGATGGAGCTCGGCATCGACGTCGGGGACATCGACCACGTCATCCAGTATGCGAGTCCGCGAGAGGTCCGGCGGCTACTCCAGCGGGTCGGCCGGGCAGGCCACCGGCGCGACGAAACGTCTTCGGGGACGGTCATTACGACCCATCCTGACGACACCTTCGAGGCGCTTTCCATCGTCGACCGCGCCGAGCGTGGGGCCGTCGAATCGGCCGGCATCCACCACGGAAGCCTCGATACGGTCGCCAACCAAATCGCGGGCCTTCTGATGGGGTTCGAAGAGCTCCCCGCGGCCCGCGCCTACGAGATACTGACCCGGGCCTATCCGTTCCGGAACCTCCCGGAAGAGCAGTTCAAAGCCGTCGTGCGGGAGCTCTCGGAGAACCGCATCCTGTGGCTCGAAGAAGGCGACGACCGCATCGAGAAATCCGGCGGGACGTGGCAGTACTTCTATGCGAACCTCTCGATGATACCCGACGAGGCCAATTATACGGTCACGGACATGGCCTCCGGCGACCCGGTCGGAACGCTCGCCGAGCGCTTTGTTGTCACGTTCGCCGAGCCCGGCGAGACGTTTGTACAGGGTGGCGAGATGTGGCGCATTACGGAAATCGACGACGAAGAAGAGGAGGTACTCGTTTCGCCCATCGAGGACCCGACCGGCGAGGTGCCCTCGTGGGTCGGCCAGGAGATACCGGTCCCCCGCGGTGTTGCGGAGGCTGTCGCAACCGCCCGTGCTGACGCCCGGGGCCGGTTCGACGGCGGCGACGGCCGCGGTGCGGTCGCCCGGTCGGTCGCCGACCGCTACCCGACCGACGAACACACCGCAAGCGAGGCGCTGAAACCGGTCGAAGCCCACAAAGGGCCGATTCCGACCCCCGACCGAATCGTCGTCGAGGGGTTCGGCCGACAAATCGTCCTCAATGCCGCTTTCGGCCACACGGCCAACGAAACGCTGGGGCGGCTGCTCTCGGCGCTTATCGGCCAACAAACCGGCGGCTCAGTGGCAATGGAGGTCGACCCCTACCGCATCGAACTCGAAGTCCCGTCGGGGACCTCCATCGGCGATGTCGTCGAGCTACTGGAGACCACGGACCCCGACCACGTGCCGACGCTCGTCGAACTGAGCCTGAAAAACGCCGAGACGCTGAAATTTACGCTCGCGCAGGTGGCCGCGAAGTTCGGTGCGCTGAAGCGCTGGAAAGGGACCGGCTCCAGCCAGAACCGCTTCGGCAAGGACCGGCTGCTGGCGGCGCTTGAGGATACCCCCATCTACGACGAGGCGGTCCGAGTCGTCCTCCACGAACAGCTCGATGTCGACGGCGCAAGCGATATACTCTCCCGGTTGCAGTCCGGCGACATCGAGCTGGCGACGGTCGGCGAGCGAACCGCGCTCGGACAGGCGGGCCGCTCGTCTGGCCGGGAGCTGCTGTCGCCGGAGAACGCCGACGCCTCCGTCGTCGAGACGGTCAAGGAACGAATCCTCGACGACGACGTGTTGCTTGCCTGCCTGCACTGCAAAGAGTGGGACCGCAGACAGACGGTAAAGCGGGTCGACGACCAGCCGGAGTGTCCGCTGTGCGGGTCGACACGAATCGCGGCGCTAAACCCGTGGGCCGATGAGGTGCTTGAGGCAGTGCGGACCGACGACAAGGACGACGACCAACAAAAAGCGACCGAACGCGCATACAAGGCCGCCAGTATCGTTCAAAGCCACGGTAAACGGGCCGTTATCGCGCTCGCTGCCAGAGGCGTCGGGCCACGGAACGCCGCCTACATCATCAACAACCACCGCGAGGAGGAAGCCGACTTCTACCGCGACATCATCGAACGCGAACGTCAGTACGCCCGGACGAAGTCGTTCTGGGATTAGCCCCATTAACCAGCAATATTGTCATGTTCCTCTGTCGTGTCTGATAAATATAATTAAAATTATATATCTTGTACCGTCCGGCAGTTAGCCGAACAGAGAGTATATAAAAGGCCATTATACCGTGTCATCACCACTCCTCGCGCCTCTACCACCGGTTTTGCGGCCACTGGCGAGGAGTGGAAACCGTTTCCGCAACGGGAAGGAGGATGGGTGTACCCCTCATGTGTCCGTATACAGATGTATCAGAACCAGCCGACAAAAACGCAAACTGAGACCAAGGGGAACCGATGACGCTGGATATCGACACTATCGCTCCCGAAGCGCTTGCGGACGAGCGGGAGCAGTACACCATCGTCGACGTTCGGGAGCCGAGAGACTACCGCGAACTCGGGCATATCCCGGGAGCGGCCAACGTTCCGTTCGAGCGGATTCGGGACCGCAGCACCGACGCCGCGGGCCGACTCCCGACACCGGCGACGGTTCGACAGCAGCTATCGGCTGCCGGTGTCGAGCAAGGGGACCCACTCGTCGCGTATGACAACAGCCGCGGCGTTGAGGCGGCTCGATTTCTGCTAACGGCGGCGGTTTACGGCCACGACGGACCGCTGTATCTCCTTGAGGGTGATTTCGATGTCTGGCAGCACGACAACGAGACGGAACGCGGCCCGGGGCCGGAGGGTTCCTCGGAGTACGGCGCGGTGGCGCTCGATGAGGACGCCATCGTCAACCGTGCGACCGTCGAGGCGGCCATCGACGCGGACGAAGGGGCCGTACTGGTCGATACGCGAACGGCCGGCGAGTACGAGAGCGCCCACCTGCCGGGGGCAGTGCATCTCGGCTGGGAGGCCTTCGTTGACGCCGAAACCGACCGACTCAAGCCGGAGTCGGAGCTGCGGACGCTGCTGGAGAGCCGCGGCCTCTCGTCCGACGACGAGATACTGCTCTACTGTAATACAGCCCGGCGGCTTAGCCACACCTACGCCGTTCTCTCGTCGCTTGGCTACGATGAGGTCCGATTCTACGAGGGCGAACTTACCGGTCTGGTGCGGGCGAACTCGCCCGCGTGGGACCCCCAAGAGCTCTACCACTCAGTGAGGGCGGTCGCCCCGGAAGGGTTCGACGCACTGCCGGCCGAACTCGGTGACGATATCTTCAGCCGCCTCCACCTGCTCGGACTCTACACGACCCGGCAGGACGGCTACTTCATGCTCCGAACGAAGATTCCCGGCGGGCAGCTGACAGCCGAACAGGCTCGCACTGTCGGGCGAGTCGCCGACGAGTTCGCCACCGCGCCGCCGGAACACGGCGGCAGCGAGCAAAACCCCGTCTTCGGTGACGGCTTCCTTGACGTGACAACACGGCAGGGCATCCAGATGCACTGGATTCGCATCGAGGACATGCCCGAAATCTGGGACCGGTTTGAGTCGGTCGGGCTGACGACGATTCAGGCAAGCGGGAACACGCTCCGGAACGTCGTCATCTGCCCGGCAGCGGGAGTCGGCCACGAGACGGTCGACGTTCGCGGGCTCGCGGAGGATGTCGCCGACGCCTTCGAGGGGAGTACCCGGTATGCGAACCTCCCTCGGAAGTTCAAAGTCAGTCTCTCGGGCTGCCACGAAAACTGTGGCCGCGCGGAGCTACAGGACCTCGGATTCGTCCCGGCGGTCAAGGACGGCCGCGACGGCTTTGCTGTCAAGGTCGGCGGCGGCCTCTCCGACGGGCCGCGAGCGGCGACCGACCTCGGCGTTTTCGTTCCACCGGAGCGAGTCGTCGACCTCTCGCTTGCGGCTGCGGACCTGTTTATCGACCACGGTGCGTACCTCGATACTGCAGTCAATCGCTTGAAATACATCGTCGACCGCTGGGGGACCGACCGATTCCGCGAGGAACTCGAATCCTACGTCGAGTTCGAGTTCGAGCCCTACGACGAGCTGTTGACAACCGAGTACCGCGGCGACCACGTCGGTATCCACGAGCAAGCCGATGGGAACCACACGGTTGGGCTGAACCTCCCGACCGGTCGAATCTGCGGCGATGAGCTACAAACGCTCGCCGACATCGCCGAGCGGTACGGCAGCGGCGAGGTCCGGACGACGGCGAACCAGAACCTCGTCGTCCCCGGCGTCCGTGGCGAGGTGCTCGAATCGATGCTCGGCGAGCCGCTGCTTTCGTCGTACAGTCCCGACCCGGGGCCGTTCTCGCGGGGTATCGTCACCTGTACCGGCCGGGAGTTCTGCAAATACGGCGTTATCGAGACAAAGAGCCGCGGCTATCGGTGGGCGAAGGAACTCGACGCATGGCTGGACGACGCCGATATTCCAGAGTCCGCTGTCCCTGAAGCCGTTCGTATTCATATGAGCGGCTGTTCGGCGTCGTGTGCGCAGCCACAAATCGGCGACATCGGGCTGCGCGGCGAAGCCTATCGCGACGAGACCCAAGCCGCACAGGCGGTCGATGTCGGCCTCGGCGGCGACCTCGACCGCGACCAGTTCGTCGACTGGGTCTCCGGCCGCATACCGGTTGGCGAAGTGCCGACAGCGGTAAAACGGGTCCTTCGGCGGTTCGTCGAGACCCGACGGGACGGCGAGACGTTCGCCGAGTGGGCCGACCGGACCGACACCGAACGACTAGACCGAATCGTCACGACAAGCACACACCCACAGGAGGCAGACTGATGTCGAAACGAGCGACACCCGGCGTTCCAAGCGTCGGCAACGACCCGCGGGATAGCATCACTGAGAGCCGAGAGCCGGAAGAGAAAACGTGGTTCAGAGACCTCGATGAAGCTGTCATTGAGGCCGACCGTTGTGTCCAGTGTGGTAGCTGTATGGCGGCCTGTCCTTCTGACTCCATCGGCATCGAGCCCGAGACCGGACGGCCGACGCTGGTCCGGATGTGTACTGGCTGCTCTCGATGTTGGGACTTCTGTCCTCGGAGCGGGCTGCGCTACGAGCGGCTCAACGAACTCGAAGGCGAATCCCCCGACGCCGCCTACGCCGCCAGCGCCGACGACGACCACGAAGGCCAAGACGGGGGCGCGGTGACGGCGCTGCTGGCCGGGCTGTTAGCGGCCGGCGAAATCGATGGGGCGGTCGTCGTCAGCGACGGCGACGACCCGCTCGCCGGTGAAGCAACACTGGCGACGAGTCCCGAAGAGCTGTTCGAAAGCGCCGGTAGCACCTACAGTCAGACGATGCAACTCGGGCAAGTCGACGACCTCGTCGCCGAAAGCGACCTCGTCGACCCCGACATCGCGCTTGTCGGGACGCCGTGTGTGATTCAGGGCGCGGCGGCGCTCGATAGACTGCAGTACGACGACGAGTTGGCGTCGGTGTCTCTAACCGTCTCACTGGTCTGTACGCGGAGCTTTGCGGCCGACAGGCTCCGGTCGCTGCTCGTCGGCAACGGGGTCGATATGGACGATGTCGACAGCCTCGAAGTCGTCGGCGGTGCGTTGACAGCCCGCGATGCTGACGGACATCGGCTGCTGACAAAGGATGTCGAGGCGTTCGACGCCGCGGCTCTCCGCGGCTGTGCCGAGTGTGCCGACGCAGTCGGAAAGGCTGCTGACATCTCGGCGGGCAACGTCGGCAGCCCGGACGGCAAGACGACGCTTCTGGCCCGCACCGACGACGGGACGGCCGCAATCGAAGCCGCTATGGAAGCACTCGACATCGACGAGCTAGACAGTACGGACGCCCTCGATGCCTTCGCCGACTGGAACCGGCGGCAGGCGGAGGCGACGATTCCACGGGAGCGCGACAGTGAGGCGTCGCTTACGGTCACCTACACCGAACACCGGGAGGCCTACGATGGAACCGGCCGTGAACCGGAGCCGCTCAATCCGGCCCGCGTCCACCAGTACGAGGAGTGGTGCTGAGAGCCGAAGCTCGGGGTGAGAGTGTCGAAATCTGCACGACCGAAGTCGGCCGTGCTTGCCCGGTTTCCGCCGCGACGACGGGACAGGGATGTGGTGCCGCCCGCCGGAAACCGGGTGGACATGAACAGGTGTTGTATATAAACTTTCGGTTCGACGGACGGGCCAGCCTCGGCAGCTAACCCGGGCGCGGTATTGATGAGGCTCGGCGACCAACGACGAACGTATGGACGACCGTGCGGTGTCGAACACTGTCGGAATTGTGCTCATCCTCGGCATGACGATAGCCGCGGTGAGCGCGCTCGTGTTCGTTGGCGGAGCGGTGCTCGAAGACACCCGCGCGGACACCGAACAGTCGCAGGTCGAGAGTTCGATGTCGCAGTTCAGCTCCAAGGCGAGCCTCGTCGGGCTCGGCGAATCAGACGCCCAAGAGTTCGCGCTCGGACGGATTACCGACGGACAGGTAACCGTCGAGCCCGATGAAGGACACGTTTTGATGTACGTCGAGGACGCTGAGGGTGACAGAGACGACATCGGCGATGTTTCGCTGGGTGCGATGGTCTACGAGAACGGCGACACCGAAATCGCCTACCAAGGCGGCGGCGTCTGGGAACGGACTGGCGACCACAGCCGGATGGTCTCACCACCCGAGTTCCACTACCGGAGCGAGACGCTGACGTTTCCGATTCTAAACGTCTCCGGGGCCGGAAGCGCCAGCGGCGACGTGCGGGGAGCGGCAACGCGGGGCGATGACCCACGGCAACTCTACCCCAACGTCTCGAAAAACGAAGACTTCGACAATCCACTGACCGATGGGACCGTCTACATCGAAGTCGAGAGCCGGTACTGCGAGGGCTGGGAGTCGTTCTTCAGAGACCGCTCACAAGGTGGGCTCGATGAGACGTGTGACGAGGGCGACTCGGATACGCTCGTCGTCGATTTGACTGCCTCCTTCGAGCCGGCGTTCGGCGCTACTGTCACTGCAAAACAAATTGAAAACGATGGGGCAGAGGTTGATGGGTCGACACGGGAAGGCATCATCGCACCGTCGGCGAGTGACCGCATTGAGCAACGAATCGACGACTGCGAAACCAACGGTTGTCGCGACGATTTCTCATCAACGCTCACGCATGGGACCTACTACACGACTGACGCCGACGACATCGAGAATATCGACATCGACACGACCGACGGAGCGGTCGATATCGTTGTCGATGACTCGGACGGGGTCGACGGTACCGGGTCGATAGATATCGTCGACGGGGACGCGACTGTCTCGCTGTACGTGGGTCCCGGCGGAGAGTTCAGTATGACTGGCGGCAGCGACGAAGTCAATGTCGGCGGTGAGCCAAGCCAGTTCATCACGTATATCCATTCCGACGTGCCGGCGGTACGGATGAATAGCGCAACGTACGTCGGCGGCATCTATGCACCCAACACGGTCATGGAAGGTGACCAAGGTGGTGGTGGCGGCTGTGGTGGTGGCTCAGTCGATGTCACCGGCTCCGTCGTTGTCGAGAACTTCTGCTTCCAAAACGGTGCGTTCACCCACGACGATGATATGAGCGATATCGACGTCGACATCGATGCGAATACCGTCAAGTACCTCCACGTCAGCGAAAACCGGGTTACAATCGACATATAGCCGTCTCAGCCGGCAAACCGCAGTCGCATTCGGAACTGCGGGGCCTCCAGCGACTCCGTCTCGATGCGCAGCACGCCGTCGGCCACGTATTCCCACTCGCTATCCGTATCGGCCTGCCGCTCTAAGTACCGATTCCACGCCGACTGTCGCTGTGAATCGACTTCGATTTCAATTTCGTCAGCGTCCTGCAGGTCCGTCGGGGTAGTCGGCACACGGCTCGTCCGGACGGTCTCGACCTGTACAGTCCCGTCCCTAGAGACGGCTGTCGGACCTGGTGCACGGGTCGTCCCAAGCAACGGGAGCAACGTCCGCTCGCTATGTATCCGGAACGGTGGCTCCCGGACCATCGCCCCGCCGTGGCCGTCGCCGCGGATGATCGCCCCGCCCTCGTATGCGATTTCAGCATCGCCATCGGTGTAGACGAGCGGCGTATAGCGCACGGTGAGGTTCTGGTCCTCAGCAGTGGCGTCGGCATCCCGAACGACGAGTTCTGTCGGCTCGCCGTATCGCAACGTCCCGCCTGCGAGCCGCATCTCTGTCGCCCGGCTTGGCGCGCCGCCGCGGTAGATGTCGTCAGCGTTGTTCGCAAAGACATCGAACGCTCGCTCGGCGTTGTTGAGCTGTTCGGCGCTTTGGCGGTCGTCGAGTGTGGCGAAGCCGACCGTCGTGACAATCCCGATGGTGGCGACAATAAGCGAGAACACGAGCACGTACCCGACGACATCGCTGACGGCGCGGTCGGTCACGACGACTGCACCTCCAGTACGTCCTCGCCGTCATCATAGACAATCGCTACCTGTCCTCCGGAGAGAGTCGTGTTTTCGACCGGCGTTTCGCTCCGGAGCGGGACGGTCACCGTCACCTCTGGATGTGTGCTTTCGAGTTCGATATGACCCGCTGACTCTCCATCGGGCTGCGCGACGGTTATCGAGTAGCTGCCGGCGGCCGTCCGCTGTGGCAGGTCGGTCTGGAGCGTGAGCGTCTCGGTCTCGCCGGCGCGGGCGAGCCGGTCGGCGCTGGCGAGGTCGCCGGCGAGCTGTTGGCCCGCGACGGTGAGTTCGTCGTGGGTGACCTGCTCGGTCTGGCTCTCGATGAGGCTGCCGCCGGCCATCAAAAGCGCCGAAACCAGTATCGCAGCGATGGCGAGGTTGAGCACGTAGCCGACCGTAACCGAAACACCACGGTCGTCAGTCATCGAACTCACCCGGCGCGACAGTCACCCTCGATTCGTAGCTGCGGTCCGGCGAATGGATGCCGACATCGAGTACAACGCTGTAGAGCACCTCGGAAACCTCCGGGGCAGCCGGCTCCGATGTCGTGGCAACAATCAGTTCATACTCCCCATCGACCGTGTCGGCGTTGTCGAAGCCGACAAAGTCATCGTCGAGGTCACTCGACAGCCCGAGCGGACACGGCTTCCCGTCGAGTCGTTCGTCGGTCACGTCGAAGGAAACATCGCCACTGGCGTCGACGCGACAGCGGACCTCACCGTCTACGCTGACCGTCAGGTCGTCGTCGTTCTCAGCGTCGAGGTAGACTTCGAGTTCGCCATCCCCGAGGTCGATATTGAACGGGTCGGGGTCGTCTTCGTCATCGATATCGATAGAATCCATCGAGCCGCGCTCAAGCGTCATCGAGAACGCCCTGACGCCGTCAGCGCCGCTAACACCCCAGTTGTCGATGCCGTCGGATTGCTGGATGTGTCGGCCCTCGGTGAAACCGCTGGTGCCCGTCTCCGTCGTCGCCGCGCGCTGGAGATGTCGCTGTTCGAGCATCGATAGCGACTCCTCGAAGCCGTCTCGGACGTTGCTTTCAATGGTGCCGAAGTCGTCGCCATCCTCGTTCTCCGCCTCGATGAGCCCGCTGGCGACAGACACCGCCCCCTCCTGGTATGCCAGCGGCTCGCTTGCCGCATCCCCGTCTCGGGTCGCCACGTTGTCGGTGTATATGGCGGTGTTGACAAGCAACGCTAAGGCGACAAACAGCACCGCCAGCACGATGCCGGCGACCAAAAGCAACTGGCCGCGGTCGCGGTCTGTCACTTCCGCCATACGACCACCTCCACTTCAATGACGGTGTAGAGTTCGCTGTTGTCGTCGATGTCATCAGCGTAGAACTCGGTGCCGTCCAGCTGTTCGCCTTCGTAGCCGTCGCTTGTCAACTCCGAGCTATCGTACACGCCAAGCGCCCGCGTGGCGGCGACGGCGTTGTCGCTCGGCTCACCCATCCGGACCATCGACTCGGTTCCGACCCCACCGTCCGGCTCCGCGTAGTGAACGTCGATGTTGAACGCAATCTGGCGCTCTAAGAGTGTCTTGTTAAGTGCCTCGCCAAAATCGTTCGGTGGGCCGGCGGCGTAGGTCCCTTGGTCGGGAACACCTTGGAACTCCTCTTCGTCAGGGTCCCAAAAGAGGACCGCCTCCTGCAGCATGCCCTCCCGTTCGGCCGTCGCCAGCAACCCCTCGACGGTCGCCTCTTGTTGGTTCTCGATGTGCTGGTTGGAGGTACTGGCCGAAAGCGGTGTCACTGCGGTCGCCTGTGTCGCAAAGACCAGCCCACCGACGATGAGCACGGCGGCGACGAACGCCTCGACGGTGTGTGCTTGACCACGCATTGTTACCACACCTCTACGGTCATTCGGTACTGGTCGCCCGCGACCGAGACGGTGCGGGTCGCGACGGCGACATCCTGCCGCTGGCTGTCCGGAGCGTTTGTCCACGCGAGGTCGGCGTCGCTGTCGACGTTGTGGCTGTCGTCGATTGCGGTTTCGGGAAGCGTCGCCGGCGATGTGGGTGACGCATCGAGTGGGTGAATCGTCACCGCGGCGTTTCGGTCATCGAGGGCGAGCATCTGTTCTTCGTCATCGAAGTCGGTGCCACAGAACTCCGCAGGGCCGGCATCAAAGAATGCGGCTACACAACCGACAGAGAGCGTTCCGGGTTCGGCCGTCGAGGTGGCGAGCAAGTCACCCGAAAGCGTCGCGGCAGCGTGGTCGGCAACGACGAGTTTTGAGCCGCCCCCACCGGCAAAGGGGTCGAACATCGTCGGCACGTATGCGACAACGAATATCGTCGCAAGCAGGAACACGCTCGTCCCGATGGCGAAATCGAGCGTCGTCTGTCCGCGGTCGGTCGGTACGGAAATCATATGAGCATGAACACCACCAGCGCGAGCGTGGGCAGGACAACGACGAACTTCAGGCTCGCCATGATGCTCACCTCACGAATGTAGCCGGCGATGACGCCGGAGATGATACCTTGCAGGGTGACAGCGTGGAAAAACAGCATCGTCAGCTCGTCGACATCGAGGCCATCGCCGAACTGCCCCGCGCCGGGAGCGTCCTCGGCTTCGGCGGCGCCCGCCTGGTCGACGAGCCCAGCCATCGTATCGAGGAACTCGACTTTGAGCAGCGCCATCACGCCCAAGAGCGTGACGTAGGTCATGATGATGATGACCATCTGCATCCGTGTTCTGGACTTGCGGTTCCGCTCGATGTCGTCTTGGTTCTCTGAGGCCTGTGCGGCCGTCGAAAGCACCTGTGTAATCTGGCTGGAGGCCTCCTGTGCCTTCGAAATGAGCTTTAGTGTCCGGGCGAGCCGTGGGATGTGGTACTTGTTGTTGAACTCCCGCAGCGCCGTCTTGAGGCTGGTCCCGTAGTTGACCTTCGCATACATCACACGGAACTCTTCGGCCAGCCGTCCCGACGAGGTGTCGGCGACGACGCGGATTGATTCCAAAAGCGTCATTCCCGTATCGTTGGCACTGGAGAGTTTCCGGAGGTCATCCGAAAGGGAGTCGGTAATCTTGCGCCGCGAGCGGACGTTCCACTCATAAAAGAGCGTCAGCGGGATGAGGTTGATATACAGCGGGACGTAGACCCAAAAGAACGTCCCCATTACCGGGGCAGCTATCATCCCCTCCAGCGACAGCGGCGCGACGCCGGCGGAGACGGACATTCCGACAAGCACCGCGGACGCCGGCACCGTTATCGCGAGCACCGCCAGCGGGTTGTCGCGGAAGAACAGATGCGGCCGGGCAAGCAGCTGTAGCGTGAGGTGGGTGCCCTCTTTGGTCTCGATTCGGTCGAAGACCGCCCGTCGCCCGGCGTAGTCGGCCGCGAGCCCGAGGTCGAACATCGAGCTGGACTCGTCAGCGACCGCCCCGTCGTCGGCTCGGAGATAGCCGTCCCCGACTTCGTCCTGTACGACCGTCGAGACGAGCACCAAAAATCCGGCCCCAATGAGCGGTATGAGCCCGTATACGGTGCCGTACAGGAGCGCGTCCTGTGCCTCCCCGAGCATCGACATGATGACGACGATGATGATGAGCAACAGCGGGAACAGCGACAGCGTCATGTACATCTCCCCGAAGAGTTCGAGCGTTTCGAGGACGGTCTCCTGTTCCTGCTTGGAGGTCCGCATGTGCTTTTCCTTCTGGTCTTCGAGGAACTGCTCCATGTCGCCCCCGGAGTTGATAATCGAGAGCATGTCGGTGAGGAACTGACTGAGCTCCTCGGAGGGCGTCTGCATCGCCTGGTTCCGGATTGCGGTCCGGTAATCGGTGTCAAAATACTCGGTTTCGAGAACGATAGACTGGAACTCCTGGGAGACTTCGCCGTAGGTGTCGTCGGCGCGCGCCATCGCTTCGAGGATTTCGAGCTGATTGAGGCCGCCGACTGACAGAGCGTACATGAACGACACCGAATCGGAAAGCAGGACGTTGATTTCGCGCTTTCTGGCGTCCGCTTCGAGATACGGCTTGGCGACCATACCGCCGAAGCCGGCGCCGAACCCGATGCTCCCGAAGAACAGCCCGGAGACAGCGATGATGAACGGGAATTTCAGCTCGTTGACGATGCTGAGATACGGCTCCGGAAGCGGCAGGCCGAGAAACGTCGGCGGCGCAGTAAGCACGACCGACACGAGGAGCCAGCCGACGAGCGTGCCGAGTAGCCACAGGAGCAGTCCCGAAAGGATACCGACGCCGAGCGATTTCGAGAGGTAGATTTCGACCGTCTGTGGGATGCGCGCCTCGGCGAGTTTCCGTTCGAGGTTGGCGACGAAGTCGCTGTCGTCGTCGAAGAGCCGCGTGTACAGCGGATAGAAGAGGTCGGCGAGGGCGTCAGTTCCGGCGGTCTGTCGACCGTACTCGAAGCTCATCGGTCTGGGTCGTCGGTGCCGGTCCGACGGATGTCATCGAGGTCCGGCACCGATGTCTCCGCGTCGGTTATCCGCTGTTCGCCACCATCGGCAGAAGCGGAGGCGTCATCCGAAGGCGTGTCTTCATCGTCGACTCTCGACGGCGTCTCACTGCTCTGTCCGATATCGATATCCGTTTCGGGCTCGATATCGAGCGCGTCGGCGACCTCACCGGCTGGCTGGTCGCGGTACTGCTCTAAAAGCGGTTCGGCCGCTTCGAGGGCGGCGGCGGTCTCCTCGCGGAGTGCTTCACCCGGGTCGGGACGTGGAACCATCGCCTCCTTTTCGGGGTCGATATCGATTTGCACCGACTCCATCTCACGGAGGTCCTCAAGCGAGCGTTCGAGGTCGCCGCTGGCGATGAGTGAGATGATAGTGTCGGGGTCGTTAACGAACGCCTGTAGGGTCGCTGCGACCTGCGTGTAGGTGTTGAGCCCCTCATGGATGAGGTACGCGAGGGCGACCTTCCGCTTCCGGAGCTCAGAATCGAGTCGCTGCTGTGTCCAGCCCCGGTCGAAGCGTATCTGCTCCAGCGTGTTCGAGGTTCCCATTTCCAGGAACTGGTCGGTCTCTGCTTGCCACTGGTAGACATCGCGAACGTTTATTTCGTCGTTTTCGGGGTCGTAGTGGTTGATTTCGGTCAGCGACTTGTTCCGGCGGACCTTGTTGCCGCCGACGCGCGTCTGGGTCTGAATCGAGACCAAATCAAGCGCGGTGAACATCGTCTTCGAGACGTTGATGGGGTCGGTTGTGAACCGCTTTATCACCTCGCCGACCGAGTCGGCGTGGAACGTCGTCAGGGTCGTGTGCCCGGTCGACATGACCTGAAACAGCGTTCGGCCCTCCTCGCCGCGAATCTCGCCCATCACGATGTAGTCCGGGCGCTGCCGCAGCGCCGCCTCCAGCAGGTCGAATTCGTCGACATCGCCCTTGTCGCCGTCGCTGAATGACGGTCGGGTGACGCTTGCAATCCAGTTTCGCTGCGGTAGCTCGACCTCGCGGGTGTCCTCGATGGAGACGATTTTCGCCTTGCTCGGGATGAAAAGCGAGACGGCGTTTAGCGAGGTTGTTTTCCCCGACGCGGTGCCGCCGGCGAACACGAGCGACTTGTTGTTCTCGATGCAAAGCCACAGAAACGCCATTTCGTCGAGTGAGAACGTGTTCCAGTTGATGAGGTCTATCGGGGTGAACGGAACGTCCTTGAACTGCCGGATGGTGTAGTTTGTCCCGTGGTCGGAGACCTCGCGGCCGAGCGTGAGCTGCGAACGGGAGCCATCGGGCAGCGTCGCATCGACCTGTGGGCTCCGCTTGGAAATCCCCTTGCCGGAACGCTGAGCAAGCTTGACGACGAACTCGTCGAGTTCGTCCTCACCGTGGTAGACGTTCGTGATGACCTGCTCGTAGTCGGAGTGGTAGACGAAGACAGGCGAGTTGTAGCCGTCACAGGAGATGTCCTCGACGTTAATGTCGTGTTTGATGCCGTCGATGCGCTCGTAGCCGATGAAGTCCCGCTTGAGCATGTAGAGGAGCTTCTCTATCTGGTGGCTCGTCAGCGTCTCGGCGTCCTCTTCGACGACGGCCGGCTCCGGGCGGGCAGAGACCGCCCGCAGGCTGGAGCCACGTTCGGCGTCGTCCGTGTCGGGGGACGCATTGTCACCGCCGTTTGCTTCCCCGCGGTCGCTGGCGTCCTCGTCGTCAGCGTCGCCGAACCCGAACTGCGCCCGAATATCCAGCCCGTCGAAGAGCCCTGCTTCACCGTCGTCGGTGTCGACAAGGGAGGAAAGCGTCGCGACAAGCCCGTCGCCGTTTTCGTCGGGACGAGCCCCGTCGGCATAGAGGTCGTAGCGGTCGAGCAGCGCGTGGGTTTCGGATTCGATAACCGACGCCCGGACATCCTCGCCGCCATGAACGACGGTCTCGTCGCTGGAGTACTTGATGGCGGTTTTCAGCTTGCCGGCCAGAAACTCACGGAGGTCGTCCTCAATCGGCGACAGATGCGGTTCGACGAGGTAGTACTTCTTTTCGTTTTCTTTCTCGGAGTGGAATATAATGACGAAGGCGTACGGCTCGTTGACCCAGTAGCGGTCGACCTCGCGGAAGTGCTGTTTCTTTTCGTCGGGGACCGCCTTCTCGAGGTCATAGCGGGTCGTAACGGTCGCTGCACCGCCGTCAGTCGTAAAGAATTCCGCCTCATCGACATCGGGGTCGACGCGGACGGTCCGTCGGTTCGCAGCCTCGGCGACCGTCTCGGCTGCTATGTGTGCCACACCGAGCCGTCCGTCAGCGTCACGTGGGTCGAATCCGAGATACGATTCGGGGGAAAACGGCGCATCGGCGTCGCTGTCGTGGAACTCGCGTCGAAAGTCGTCCCAGTCGTAGGTGCCGACAGTCGCCGACTGTGTGCCGTTGTCGTCGGCTTCCGGCGCCGCTGGACCGGCGTCTGATGCCGCTCCCCCGTCGTCGCCCTCCCCCTCGTCGACGGCCATTGTGTTTCGGTTCGGTGTCTCGCTGAAAAAGACTTCTGCCCTAATCGAGCGCTGATTCGGGCGATTCAGCTACGAAACGAACCGTTCGAGGCGGTCCATCGCTTCCCGTAGCTCGTCGAGACCGGTTGCATAGGAAGCCCGGAGGTGACCCGAAGCGCCGGCCCCGAAGGCATCGCCGGGGACCATCGCAACCTGTTCGGCCTCAAGCAGGTCTTCGGCGAACTGGCCGGCATCGTCGCCGGGACACTTGGGGAAGACATAGAAGGCACCCGTCGCCTCGAAGCAGTCGATACCCATCTCCTCGAACCGCGAGAGCACGAAGTTCCGTCGGCGGTCGTACTGGTCGCGCATCTCTTCGACATCCTCTCGGCAGGTCTGCAGCGCCTCGATGGCCGCGTGTTGGGCGGTCGTCGGCGCCGAAAGCATCGTGTACTGATGGATGCGGTTCATCGCACTGATGACGTCGGCGGGACCCAGTGCGTAGCCGAGCCGGAGGCCGGTCATCGCGTAGGCCTTCGAGAAGCCGTTGAAGACGACGGTCCGCTCGCGCATGCCATCGAACTCGGCGATTGAGACGTGGTCGCCGTCGTAGGTGAGGTCGGCGTATATCTCGTCGGCCAACACGTCGACGTCTTCCTCCCGACAGAAGGCGGCAACCTCGGCCAGCTCCTCGCGGTTCATCGTCGCACCCGTTGGGTTGTTCGGATAACAGTAGACGAGCAGGTCGGCCTCGTCGGCCCCCTCCTCGTAGAGGACCTCCTGTGTCAGCTTGAATTCGTCTTCGGCGCGGGTCGGGACATCGAGCACCTCGCCGCCGGCGAAGGTAACGCCCGGCGTGTAGGAGACATAACAGGGCTGGACGACGGCGACGGTGTCGCCCGGGTTGACGAGCGCCCGGAACGCGAGGTCGATGGCCTCGCTTGCGCCCGCGGTGACGAGAATCTCGTCGTCGGGGTCATACTGGAGATTCCAGCGGCGGACATCGTCGGCAATCTCTTCCCGGAGTTCCCGTTTGCCGCGGTTTGCCGTATAGGATGTTCGGCCGCGCTCCAGCGAGCTAATGGCCGCCTCACGGGCCGCCCACGGGGCCGAGAAATCCGGTTCACCGACACCGAGGGAGATGACATCGTCCATCTCTTCGGCGAGTTCGAAGAACCGGCGGATGCCCGATGGCGGCACGTCGGCGACTCGGTCGGACGGCTCCAGCGTCATGGCGTCACCGAGAGCCGGTCGTCGTCGGTGTCGTCGTCGAACCGATAGCCGCCCTGCTTGTAGTTCTCCATGATGTAGTGGGTGACCGTCTGAGTGATTTCGGGGACAGGAGCGACCTTGTCGCTGATGAACTTCGAGACCTCGCGCATGTTTTCGCCTTCAACTTCGAGCGCGAAGTCGTAGTCGCCGGAGACGAGCCGCAGGTCCTGTATCTCCGAGAAGCCGGCGAGGCGCTCGGCGACATCGCGGTAGCTCGTCTCGCGGTCGAGCGTAACGTTGAGTTCGACGTGGGCACGGACTCGCTCGTCGCCGGCAGCGTCCCAGTCGACGACGGCCGTGTATCCCTGGATGATGCCCTCCGCTTCGAGTTCCTCGATCGTCGCTTCGACCTCGTCCTCGTCGGAGTCGGTCAGGCGGGCGAGGTCAGCCGTCGAATACCGGGCGTTCTCGCACAACAGTTCCAGCAGTTCGTCGGCGCGGTCCATACATAATAGGGCGGGAGCGCGGACTAAAACGTTGCGAGGACCGACCCGCGGTCGCCTAATATCACGGTCGTTCGTGTTCGTCGGCATATTAGGACATGGGTTGGTATATTATCTCTCGATACTATTATAATCCCGAACACCGATAGTGGAGGTATGAACCAACACGCGATGCGGACGGCGATGGCGCTCTACGAGAACGGCACACTGACAGCCGAAGCGGCCGCACGACAGGCTGGCGTCTCTGTCGACCGGCTGAAGCGCGCCGTCCGCCGGGCCGGCGGCTCGACGCCGTCCCCCACCGTCGACTCCGGACGCCCCCGGGTCAGCGCCGACTAACGACCGACACCGACAGACAGCGAAACCGAACCGGCTTACACGGAGGGCGGCAAACGCCCGCCCGTGACATCGCGGGAAGCCACGTCCGTCATCGGTCTCGTTTCCGGCTCACACGTCGTCAACCACGCGTATCTGCTTTTGTTCGCTCCCGCGTTTCCTCTCCTGAGCGCCGACCTTGACGTCTCCTTGGCCGCGCTTGGGGTCGCACTCGGCGTCGTCAACGTCGTTGTCACCGTCTTCCAGTTGCCGCTGGGCTACGTCTCCGACAACTACAGCCACGGGGCAGTACTGGTCGGGAGCCTCGCTGTCGGGACGGTCGGCTGTGCGCTCGCGGCGGTCGCCCCCGACTACTGGTGGCTGCTCGGGGCTGCTGCTGTCATGGGCCTCGGCGTTGCCGGCCACCACCCCGCCCACTATCCGCTCATCTCGGCGGCCACACCGGACGGCTTCCGGTCTCGTGCCTACAGCGCCCACGGCTTCGCCGGGGCGCTTGGGCTGGCGTTGCCCTTTGCCGTCGTGCCGGCATCGGTCGCGGTCGGCGGCGGCTGGCGGCTCGCGTTCGGCGCTATCGCGGCGCTCGGCGCGGTCTACACGCTCGTCGCCGTCGCCGCTGTCCGGCGGCTCCCCGAGAGCGTTACCCGCGCCGGCGCGCTCGCAAACGACGGGGCGATGGACCGACTCCCGGCAGAGACCCGCCGCGAGCGGCTCCGGCGGGTCATCGGACGGGTCCGCGGCTACGGACGGACGCTTCTGGCTGCGCCGCTTGTGTTGCTGTTGGCGGCGCTGTGGTTTGTCAACAGCGTCGCTGCGTGGGGTGTCAGAGCGTATGCCGCAACGCTCTTGGAGGGGAGCTACGGACTCGCCCCCGAACCCGCCAGCCTCGTCGCCAGTGCGATGCTCGTCGTCGGTGCAGTCGTACTGCTCGGTGGCGGGTACGTTGCGGACAAGATCGGCCCGATGCCGATGCTGTTTGTCGGCTACGGCAGCCTTGTCGTTTTGGCGACGCTCGTTTCCTCGGCGCTTTTGCCGGTCGCCGCCGCCGTCGGCGTCGTGTTGCTTTTGGCGGCCACTATCGATATCTCCCGGCCGGCGCGGTCGACACTGACAGACCTCGCGTCGGAACGGAAAGATGTCGGCAAGAACTTCGCGGTCATCACACTCGGCGTCTCCGCGGGCGGGGCTGTCGCACCGCCGGCGTTCGGCTACGTCATCGACGCCGCCAACACCGGCGTCGCGTTCCTTGTTGTCGCCGCTGTTGCCGCGCTGGCGCTGGCGCTTTCGGTCGCCGTGGGCCGTCTCGCCGGCCAGTAGAAAGGCACAAAGCCGGCGACCGGCTACGGCCGGCCATGACCGTCCGGAACATCGCGCGCGGTATCCGCTCGTTTACCAGCAATGCGTTCCTCGTCGACGGCGAGCGGACCGTCCTCGTAGACACCGGCAACGACTTCGACGCGGTCTCGAACGTCGATGCGGCGACCGGCGACCTCGATGCGGTCGTGCTGACACACACCCATCCCGACCACGTCGGTAACGTGCCCGCTGTCGTCGAAGCGTTCGATGTCGAGGTCTGGGGGTACGACGGCGACCACGACCTCGTCGACCACGAGGTCGGTGATGGCGACACGGTCGACATCGGAGACCACCCGTATGAGGTGCTGCATACGCCGGGCCATAAGGAAGACCACGTCTGCCTGTATGCTCCGACGGCGGCGACGCTTTTCGCCGGTGACCTCGTGTTCGCTAACGGTGGCTTCGGCCGCACCGACCTCCCCGAAGGAGACCGAGACCAGCTCATCGAAAGCATCGAGTACCTGCTCGATGCCGTCGACGAGTCGCTGTCGACGATGTACGTCGGCCACGGTCCGACGGTCGATGCCGACCCCAGACACCACATTGAGCTAGCCCACGGGGCTGCACGGATGCGGTAGCTCCTAGCCGCCTAGTAGGGTACGACCGCAGAGACCGTTCGAGCGGACGAAAAACGGCTCTCAGGCAACCGCAAGCAGTTCGTCGTAGGCCGGCGCGTAAGCGTCGGCAACAGTCCCGACATCGCTCCGCTCCTCGCTGGAAAGCGCGGGCAGCGTCACCGTCGCCGCCGGGTCCAACAGTTCCGTAACGCTCCCGACGTGTTCTTCGAGTTGCCCCTCGCGGGCGCTGCCACTGGCGACTGAACAGGCTTTATCGTATCGCTCACCGTCGTAAATGCGACAGCGGCGCGGCTCGACGACGGCGACGGCGTCGGGGACGAACCCGGACAGCGGCCGGGCGATGTCGGCGTAGGATTCGACGATGGCTTCGCCACGGCGGTCGATTTCGTCCGCCAGCGCCGAAAGCGCCGGGGCGTGTCGCTGCTCCATGAGGTCGTTGAACGCCGGCAGTGACTCGACATGTGGCGACGAATCGACCGGAAACGCACGCGTGGCGGCCGGCGGGAGTTCGGCATCCCCGTTGACGACGTAGCTGTCGTCCCCATCCAGTGTCACTCTGTCGAGGAGGAACCGCCGGCCCTCGCGGCCGAGGAGCCCCTTCCCGCGACCGGGGGTCGGCATCCAGAGCCGGTGGACGGGGTTTATCGCTTCCGGCGGCGCGCTGTCGGGGTTGGCGGCCGCGATTCGCTTTGCGTCCTTTCCGTAGAGCCGCTCGGTCTCGACGGCGCGGCGGTAATCATCCTGGTCGTACCAGTAGCCGTTGCCGGCGCGAGGCTTGTAGCCGCGGACGCCGGTGCGTGCGACGAGTCCGGTTGTAAACGTCGTCTTTCCCGCGTCGACCTCCGCGCCGCCGGCGACGAGCAGCCTCATTTGAGTCCGTAGTATCCCGGCTCCTCGTCGGCCTCCGGTTCGGCGAAGACGAAGGCGTCGCTGTGGTCGAGCATCCACGGAATCGCCCAATCGAGCAGGATGCCCTCGGTCCCGGGGTCGAGGTCAGCGTCGGGGTCGAGCCCCTGCAGCAGGCGGGCGATTTCGTAGACGGTGTAGAGCTTATCGGCATCGAGAACCTCCTCGGGGTCGCGGAACTCGAACGAGCGAAGGTCGTCGAACGACGAGCGCGGTCGTGGCATACCCCGGCGTTGGGTGCCGGGCCTTTTATGTATTAATCGACCGGATGGCTCCAACACTTTTGTTTCCGTGGGGAGAGGCGAAAACGATGAGCGACGAAGACGACCTCCGCGACGAGGTGTGCCGCCTGCGCGAGGAGGTCGACGCCCTCCACCGTCGACTCGATAGTATAGAAGCGGCCGAGCAGCCACAGGATGAGGGGTCGCCACCGGACGCGGAACCGCCGGCTGACAACCGCGAGCCGACGGGAAAAGCAGCCGAGGGCGGCGCAGCCAGCGACCCCGCCAGCGAGGACGGTCGCGACTGGGAACTCCGAGTCGGCGTCCGCTGGCTTGGTGTCGCCGGCGCGGTCGCGCTCGTGGTCGGCGTCGTCTTCTTTGTCCGGCTTGCCATCGAACTCGGCTGGCTCGGCTATCTCGGTCGCGTCGCCGCCGGCGTCGTCGGCGGTGGCGTGCTGTTTTTCGGTGGCCGCTACGCCGCCGAAACGCAAGGCTACGACCGCTGGGGAACCATCGCTGCCGGGGCCGGCGTCGCGGCCGCATACTTCAGCCTCTATGCCGCCTATGGCCTTGAGGCCTACCGCGAGGCTATCGGAACGCCGCTGTGGGCGACTATCGCCGGGCTAACCGTACTCGTCGCCGCCGTCGCAGCCGTCTCGGTCCACGACGGCCGGCCGGCTATCGGCGGCGAGGCGTTCCTGCTTGGATATCTGACCGCCGCCATCGGCACCGAAGCGGTGACAGTCGTGCTGACCCCGGTGTACCTGCTTTTCGTCACCGCCTGTCTGGTCACCGTCTCGGCCGTCCGGCCGTGGCGACGGACAGCCGTCGCCGGCGTAGTGGCCTGCCACGTCGCGGCGTGGGCGTGGGTCATCGAGGCTGTCCCGCCGCCGTGGATGGTTGTCACCGTCGGCGCGGCGGTCTTTTTGCTGTATCTCGCCGTCGGGACGCTACTGCGGCGGCCGGTGGTGCCGGTGCTCGGGAGCGCGTGGCTCACGTTGGCCGCGCTAACAGTTGGAAACGCTGTGCTCGCCGCGCTGCTTTTGGATGCGGCGTTGTCAGAACTGACCGTTCCCGGGGGTATCGATGTCGGCGGGGCCGGCGCTGTCGCCGTTGCCGGGGCACTTGTCGGCTTCTACGTCCTCACCGACCGAACGCCGCTCCGGCGTGACAGGGCAGCCGCGCTGGTCGCTATACCGCTTTTTGCGGTCGGGGTCGGCCAACTCGCGGGGGTATTCGGCGCGACGGCCGCGGCGCTCGTGGTCGCCTGTGCCGGCGTCTGGCTCTCGGTTGTCGAAGACGAACCCGCGTTCAGATTCGGCAGTCACCTGCTTGCGGCCGGGGTCGTGATGAAGTTGCTAGTCGTCGACGCGACGGAGCTACAGCCGGGCGATAGCGGCGATATCGTCGGCAGCCTCACCGGACGACCGGCGGCTTTCGCTGCCGCAGTCGGCGTCTTTTATTTGCTGGCGTGGACACTCAGCCGGCTCGACCTGCACAGCGCCGAACGGGACGAGCGAGCGACCATCGCCGGGGGATACGCCGTGGCGGCAACTGCGCTCGCCGTCATCGGCATTGCGCTGGAGCTGTCCGGCGTCGGCGTCTCCGTCGCGTGGACGCTTTTTGCCTTCGCGCTGCTTGCGGTCGGCTTCGTCGCGGCCGTCCGCGGCGTTCGACTGCTCGGCATCGCTGTCTTCGCGCTGGCGACGGTGAAGGTCTTCCTCTACGACACCCGCGACCTCGATGCGCTCCCACGGACACTGTCGTTTCTCGCGCTGGGCGTGGTGCTGCTCGCGGCGTCCTACGTCTACGCGCGGTCACAGGACATCGACATCGGGCTCGCCGACTGAGACACCGGCTGCTCTCGACGACGCGGCTCCGAAGAAAAATCGGTGGTGTGACGTACGGCTTACTGCTGAGTCGCCTTCTCGTACTGCTCTGCGACGTTGTCCCAGTCGACGACCTCGAAGAAGCCGTCGATGAACTCGCCGCGGTCGGGGCCGTAGTCGTAGTAGTAGGAGTGCTCCCAGACGTCGAGCGCCAGAATGGGGTGGCTACCCCACAGCGCGCCCTGGTCGTGCTTGTCGACGACGAGGTTGCGCAGCTGGTCAGCGACAGGGTCGTAGACCAAAAGCGCCCAGCCGCCGGCGGCACCGGCAGCGGCCTTGAACTCGCCTTTCCAGCCTTCGTAGGAGCCGAAGTCCTCCTCGATGCGGTCGGCGAGGTCACCGGACGGCTCGCCGCCGCCGTTGGGGTCCATGTTCTCCCAGAAGAGCGTGTGGAGATAGTGGCCGCTACCGTTGTGCGTTACGTTACGAATGGCGGCAGCGGAGCCACCGAACTCGCCCGCCTCGCGGTTCTCGGCGAGCGTCTCCTCGGCGGATTCGAGGCCGTTGACATACCCTTGGTGATGGGTGTCGTGATGCCACGTCACGACCTGCTCGGAGATGGACGGTTCGAGGGCGTCGTAGTCGTAGGGAAGCGGCGGCAGTTCGGGGTTTGAGTGCTCGGGCATTTATATCGTCCTCCAGTTGTACTCCTCGCCCGCATCGCTGTTAAATCTTCAGTGATAGACCGTACCAAGATTTAACTGCGTCCGGTTACCTCACCTCGGAGGCGACGGCGCTAGCGGTATCAAAACCGGTTCCTCAATCGTCGCCGCGTGCCTGTTCGAACATGTCGAGGGCCTGCTCGCGCCGCTGGCTGTGGTCGACGACCGGCTGGGGGTATTCCGGGGCCGCATTGGCGCGCTGTGTCGGCGACAGCTCGTGCCACGAGTGGATGACATCGGCCTCGACACCGGACAGCTCCGGGACGTACTCGCGGATGTATTCTGCGTCGGGGTCGTAGCGCTCTCCCTGTGTCATCGGGTTGAAGATGCGGAAATACGGCTGGGCGTCGGTTCCCGTCGAGGCGGCCCACTGCCAGCCGCCGTTGTCGTTTGCGGTGTCGTGGTCGACAAGCCGGTCGCGGAAGTGGGCGTAGCCGTGCCGCCAGTCGATGAGCAGGTCCTTCGTCAGGAAGGAAGCGACAATCATCCGGACGCGGTTGTGCATGTACGCCTCCGCCTGAAGCTGGCGCATGCCGGCATCGACTATCGGGTAGCCCGTCTCACCGCGCTTCCACGCCGCGAGCAGTTCGGGGTCGTCCTCCCAGTCGATGTCGTGTTCGTAGCGCTTGTAGTTCTCCGTGACGACCTCGGGGTTGAACGCGAGCACGTGGGTGTAGAACTCCCGCCACGCCAGCTGTGAGCGGAACTCGGCGGCCGACTCCCGCTCGGAATCAGTCTCGGCGGCCGCAATCGCTTCCCGAACCTGCTTGTCGACCGCTCGAATGCCGATAGTGCCGAACTTCAGGTCCGCCGAGAGCCGCGAGGTACACTCCGTGGCAGGGTAGTCGCGGGCCTCCTCGTAGCGGTAGATGTCGTCTTCGAGAAACGCCGCAAGCCGCCCGCGGGCCGGGGCAGTGCCCGCCTTCGGAAGCTCCGCTGTCGGCTCGTCGAACCCGAGGTCGGCGAGTGTCGGCAGCGTCGTCTCATCGGTCGCGTCGGCGAGCGCTGGAACCGGATAGGGGTCGTCCTTCTCGCGGTCGCGCCACTTCTTCCAGAAGTAGCTGTACACCGAGTAGGGGTCGCCGGCGTTCGTCGTGATAGTTCCGGGCGGGTGGCAGATGGCGTCGTGGAACCGCTGGGGCGTGACACCGACTTCGTCGAGCACGTCGGCGACGCGGTCGTCGCGGTCGGCGGCCAGCCCGGAGTAATCACGGTTCCACGAGACGACGTCTACACCGAGGTCATCAGCGAGCGCCGACAGCACATTGGCAGGGTCGCCGCGACGGATGAAAAGCTCCGAGCCACGGTCCCGGTAGGCTGCCCGAAGTGACGATAGCGCATCGAGCAAAAAGGCGACTCGCGGGGGGGCGGCGTGGTCAAGAACCGCTTCGTCGAAGACGAACAGCCCGACGGGGCGGCCGGGAGCGTCGGCAAGCCCGCGGTTATCGGCCACCCGGAGGTCCCGACGGTGCCAGTGAATTCGCATTGATGGAACCGACGCCCTCCGGCCTCCTAAAATCCCGCATTCGGGGGACAGGCTGCCGGAACGGCCGGCAGTCTTCGTGCGGCGACTCGCGTGTCAGCGATGTGCGTCGAGCAGGTCGTAGCTGCGTTCCCACTCGTAGTCGTCCTCGTGGTACTGTTCGGCCAGCGGCCGCTCGGGCATCTCGCCGACAGCCCGCTTTTCCTCGCCGTACGACAGCCGGTCGTCGTCGTGGTAGAACCGACCGGTCAGCACCTCGCCCTCGTAGAGGGCCGACTCCGCCTCGTACATCATCTCCGATGCCTCGCGTCGGTCGGTGTGGTCGAAGCCGTACTCGTCGCTTTGCTGGACATCGATATACGGGACGTACTGCTTTGCGTCCTTGTTCCACGTCGGACACTGCGTGAGGAAATCGATATGGGAGAACCCGTTGTGTTCGATGGCCTCGACGAGAATCTCCTGTGCCTGATTGGGATTGACCGCCGCCGTCCGCGAGACGTAGGAGGCACCGCTTGTGAGCCCCATCGACAGCGGTCGGATGGGGTCTTTCGCCGAGCCGTGCGGTTGGGTCTTCGATTTGTGACCCTTCGGGCTCGTTGGTGAGGTCTGGCCCTTCGTCAGCCCGAATATCTCGTTGTTGAAGACGATGTAGGTGATGTCGTGGTTCTCCCGGGCCGTGTGGGCAAAGTGGTTGCCGCCGATGCCGTAGCCGTCGCCGTCGCCGCCCGCGGCGATGACCTCAAGGTCGGGGTTGGCAAGCTTGGCCGCGCGAGCGATGGGCAGCGCCCGGCCGTGGAGTGTGTGAAATCCATAGCTCTCGAAGTAGCTGCTGAGCTTGCCCGAACAGCCGATGCCGGTGACGAGCAGCACTTCCTCGGGGTTCTTGCCGAGTTCGGCCATCGCACCTTTCAGTGCCTTCAGCACCGCGAAGTCGCCACAGCCGGGACACCACGTGGCCTGTGGCTCGATGCCGGGCGTGAAGTCGTCTCGCTCTACGTCCTCGCTGTCGTCGATTGCGTTGAATGCGCTCATTGTCAGTCACCTGCCGCGGGAACAAAGCGGGTCGTCGGCGCGGGGTCTTCGTCCTCGATGGCGCTTTCGAACCCGTCGACGACCTCCTGTGGTTCGAAGGGGTTGCCGTTGTACTTCAGGAGACTATGCAGCTTCGGCCCGAACCGGCCGAGCTCCTTCTGGATGAGCCCCCGGAGCTGTGCGGAGGCGGTCATCTCGACGACCACAGCCTCCTCGACTGACTCGATGAACGTCTCGATTTCGGCCTCGGGGAACGGCATCAAATCGGAGATGCTGACGGCCCGGACGCTGTGGCCGGCGTCATTGAGCCGGGTGACAGCCTCTCTGACTGTTCCCTGCTGGCTGCCGAAGGTGATGAGGCCGTACTCCGCCTCGTCGGGGCCGTAGTAGGTCTGGTGGCTCGAATCGGCCGCATCGAGTTCCTCGCGGATGGCGTCGAGCTTTCCGAGCCGGCGTTCGAGCTGTGCGACCCGGTTTTCTGGGCTTTCGCTGATATGGCCCTGCTCGGTGTGTTCGTTGCCGGTCGCGAGGAAGCGACCGCCCGTCTGGCCGGGCAGCGACCGCGGCGAGACGCCACGGTCGTTGTCCGGGTCGTGCTGGAAGCGGTTGAACTTCCCGGAGGCGTGGTGGGCCGCCTCGGCGATTTCCGCTTCGGTGAGCGTCGCCCCGAGGTCGGCGTCCGGTTCGCGGTCGAAGAAGGACTCGTCGACGTTGCGCAGTTCGCCGGAGAGCTTCTGGTCGTAGAGGACGATGGCCGGCAGGTGGTACTCGTACGCGAGTTCGAAGGCCGCCCGCGTCTGCTCGTAGGCTTCACGGACGTTGCCGGGGGCGAAAACGACCCGGCAGGAGTCGCCCTGGCTCGTGTACAAAACGTGTTCGAGGTCGCTTTGCTCGGGCTTTGTCGGCATCCCGGTCGAGGGGCCGGCACGGGTTGCCTCGACGAGGACGAGCGGCGTCTCGGTCATCTCGGCCAGTCCCAGCGGCTCGCTCATCAGAGCGAAGCCACCGCCACTGCTGCCGGACATCGCTTTGACACCGGCATGGGAGGCACCGAGCGCGAGCGCGGCGGCGGCGATTTCGTCTTCGACCTGTTCGGAGATGCCGCCGACTTCCGGGAGGTGCTGGCTCATCAGGGTAAAGACCTCCGTCCACGGCGTCATCGGATAGCCGGCGATGAACCGGCAGCCGGCATCGAGCGCGCCGTAGGTGATGGCGTTGCTTCCCGACAGCAGCACCTGCTGTTCGTCGTGGCTGCCGGTCGGTATCCGGAGGTCGTGGGTGTGTTCCATCTCGGCGACCTCCTCGTAGGCGGTCTCAAGGATGTCGAGGTTCGTTTCCAAAACCTCACCGGACATCGCATCGGCCATCAGGTCCTCAACGTGTTCGAGGTCGTACTCAAGCAGGGCGGCAGTCGCGCCGACGCCGGCCGTGTTTCGCATGACCTCGCGGCCGACATCGCGGGCGAGGCCGCGGAGGTCGAGCGGGTAGACGTGCCAGTCGTTTGCCTCGACCCGGGCCTCGAAATCCTCGATGTCGTCGATGTCGACAAGGCCTTCATCGTAGACGATGATGCCCCCCTCGCGGAGGTCATCGAGGTTCTCTTCGAGCGGCTTTACCTCTTCGTCGCCGTAGTAGGCTTCCTCTTGGGGGTTCCGGGCGAAGGAGTCGCCCAGCGCCAAGAGGAAGTTATAGCCGTCGCCGCGGGAGGAAACTGGTTCGGGCGCGGCGCGAATCTCGACATACGTGTGGCCCCCTCGAATCCGTGAGGGGTAGTGTCTGTGTGTGAAGACGTTCAGTCCCGAGCGCATCAGGGCCTTCGCGAAGTTCTGGCTCGTCGAGTCGATTCCGTCGCCGGAACCCCCCGCGATTCGCCAGACGAGTTCCTCTGTCATTGGGTATCACTGCGCCGGACGGCGCACTGGGCGTAATTCGGCTCGCTATGTTAAAAGCGTTTGCGACCTATTGGCACGGATTAATAATGATATAGGTATATTAATCGTACAGCCCGACTGCGGTTTTCGTGGACAACCGGACGGGCTACCGATTCCGGTGGAAACGCCGCAGCCACAGGCTTATTATCCACAACATCATGGGTCTATTGAAGGGAATGTCTCTTACCGAGCTCATCGCGGGGGTCGAAGACCACGAGAAGCGGCTGACGGTGTTTAACGCCGATTCAGACGCCGTTGCGGCCCTAAGCGAGCAGTTTCATGACCGCAACGTCGATGTCGTCGGCGAGCACACGCCGAGCGGGCGACCGAAAACGTTCGCGGTCCTGTCCAGCGACGGGTCGTTCGTCACCGCGGCCGATGTCGACAACATCCTCGAACCAACAACGACCGAGGAAACGGAGCCGGGCTTCGACGGCGAGGCCTACCAGCCCATCCTTGATCATCTCGACGAGACGATGTTTACCTCCTACGACATCGGACAGATGGTCGCCGCGTCACGCGAAATCGAAGACCGAGCGTGGCGGGTCGGGAAGGGAACGCTACACTCCGGCTTCCAAAAGCTGTCCATCCTGCAAGACCAGATGGACATCTACGAACAGTTGGCCGAAAAGAAACATCTCGAAGTCCACGCGTACGCCGTGCCGGACGCGGATGTCCCCGACCACGACAGCGACCTCACGATACACGTCGAGCGCAGCGACGAAATCGAGCGGTCGTGGTTTGTCGCCTACGACGGGGCGGGCGTCGACGTCAACAAGTGTGCGCTACTGGCCGAGGAGCGGGAGCCGCGGTCCTTCTATGGCTTCTGGACCTACGACCCGTCGACGGTCGACTGGATAATCGACCACCTCGATTCGACCTACGGCCTCGTCGAATCGCAGTGAGCTACCACGGCCCCTGTCCGTAGATGAGGTTCCGCTGTATCTCGTTTGCACCCTCGTAGATGACCGGAATCCGGACATCCCGATAGACGCGTGAAATGCGGTTTTTCGTCAGCACCGACCGACCGCCGTGAAGCTGCATCCCTCGCTCGGCGCAATCGTTGGCGGTCTCGGTGGATTTGACCTTCGCCATTGCTGCCCAGAAGCCAGCGTTGTCGTTTTCCTCAACGCGTGTGGCGGCCTGCCAGTTGAGGGTCCGCGCCGCCTGGAACTCGGTCATCATGTCCGCGAGGATGTGCTGGACCTTCTGGAAGCCGGCGACATCGCGGCCGAACGCCGTGCGGTCGTGGACGAAGTCGGCGGTTTCCTCGATTGCCGCCGCTGCCAGCCCGAGACCGTGACCGCCGACGACGACCCGGCCGTGGTTGAAAAACTCAGCGAGCATGTAGAAGCCGGCCCCCTCGACGCCGATGAGGTGGTCTTCGGGAATCCGAGCGCCGTTCAGTTCGATGTGGGCCTGTTTGGACGCTCGGAAGCCCATCTTCTCGGGGATGTGCTCGGCATCGTAGCCGTCCGTGTCAGTTGGAACGACAAATAGCGAAAAGTTGCCGTACGGGTCGTCCGGGTTGTCGCCGGTGCGGGCATACAGCGTCACCCAGTCGGCTTCGACGCCGTTTCCGACCCAGTATTTCTCGCCATTGAGAACCCACTCGTCGCCGTCCTTCTCGGCCGTCGTTTCCATGCCGGTGAGGTCGGAGCCCGTATCCGGCTCGGAGACAGCAAGCCCCGTGAGCTGGTCGTTTTCCGCCACGGGCCGGAGGAACGTCTCCTTCTGGTCGTCGCTGCCGTGGGTCTGGAGAATCTGTGCGCCGAAGCTCGCAAGCTGGAGCGTCAGCGCGATGCCGGCGTCGGCCCGGTAGAACTCCTCGGCCATCGCGAGAATCTCATGGAGGTCGAGTCCGCGGCCACCGTACTCCTCGCTGATGTCTTGGGCGACAAGCCCAGCGTCCATGCCGGCCTCCAGCACGTCCCACGGGTACTCGCCGGACTCGTAGTAGTCAGCGGCGTTGGGCGCGATGTGCTCGGCGGCGAACTCCCGTGCCTCCTGTTTGATGTCGTGTGCGTGTTCGGGGACGACAGAATTATCTAACAGTTCCATCTCAAAACATGTTTAGGGTTTCTACTGGTAAGTATGTTCGGGAGGCGGCGGAACCGGTGTTTACCTCTTGTCTCGTTGCTACACCTACTATGGTACGCACTATCAAAAGCTTGTCCGCAGTCCAAGGGGTTGCCGCTTACTACTCAACCTTCCCGTAAAGCAGCCACACGGCGTCGTTTGGGGATGGTATTCCCGTCAGCGCAAACGAAGCGTATCAGACGAGAGCGGTGCCACCAGTTGTCCCGCTAGGTAACGGAGAGTACCCGCTCGATACGGCCAGCGGGGTCGTCGGGAGCCGCCTCAAGCCCCGCAACGGTGTCGAGAAACGCCGTTTTGTAGCTGGCGGGGCCATTGTATTCGCCCTCTTCAGCCGCTTTTTCGCCGGCGAGGCCGAAGCCGACCGTCCCAGCCAGCGCTGCATCCAACGGCGTGGCGTTCTCCATCCCCGCGGCGAAGGTCGCAAGCGTCACGCCGAGCATGCAGCCGGTGCCGACAATCTGTGCCATCAACGGGTGTCCGGCGGTAATCTCGTAGGCTTCCTCGGGGGAGGCGACGATATCGGTCTCCCCGGAGGCGACGACGACCGTATCGTGGGTCCGGGCACAGGAAAGCGCTGTCTCGGCGATGTCGGCGTATTCGCCGACCGATTCGACGCCACGGACGTCGGCGTCGTCGCCCGCCAGCGCCGTGATTTCGCCGTGGTTGCCGTTCAGTATCGTCACGTCGAGTTCGTCGAGCAGGCGGTTGGCAACGCGCGTCCGGGTCGGCGTCGCACCGACGCCGACGGGGTCGACCACGAGGGGCTTGTCCCCCTCGTTTGCCGCCGTGCCGGCGACCACCATCGACTCCTCGCCGTCCTCGTCGACGGTCCCCATGTTGATGAGACAGCCGTCGGCGGTCGCAACCATGTCGTCGACCTCACGGGCGTCGTCGGACATGACCGGTAGCCCACCCCAGTGAAGCGTGATATTGGCGACATCGTTGACCGTCACGTTGTTTGTCACGGAGTTGACAAGCGGCGTCGCCGTATCGATGTCGCCGAGGGCGGCTGCCAAATCGACAGCAGCGTCGACATCAGACATTCGGGGCCACCCCCTCAACGGCGTCAGCGAGCCGGCGAGTCGCGTGTTCGGGGTCGTCGGCCGCGGTAATCGCCGAGATGACGGCAACGCCGTCGGCACCCGCCTCGACGACGGGGGCGGCGTTGTCGGGGGTAACGCCCCCGATGCCGACGAAGGGCAGCGACGTGGCGTCCCGAACGGCCCGAATCCGGTCGAGGCCGATGTTCGACTGTTCAGGGTCGGTGTCCTTGGAGTCAGTTCCGTAGATGGCTCCGACACCGAGATAGTCGGCACCGGCCTGTTCGGCCTCGCGGGCGGCATCGGGCGTCGAGACCGAGCGGCCGACGATGGCGTCCGATCCGAGCTGTTCGCGGGCAACCTCGATGGGCAGGTCGTCATCACCGAGGTGTACGCCGTCGGCATCGATTGCAGCGGCCAAATCGAGCCGGTCGTTGACCACGAGCGGAACGCCCGCGTCGCGAGTCAGCGTCCGTAGCTCCGTGCCGACCTCGTAGCGTTCGCGCGCAGTCGCCGTTTTGTCTCTGAGTTGGACGATGTCAACGCCGCCACGGATGGCGGCTTCGACGACCTCGGCAGTCGACCGCCCTGCAGAGTGTTCGGCCCCCGTAACCAGATACACGCCGAAATCCTGTGTCATACAACCCGCTGGTAGGGGCTCCGAGGGTATCGGACTTTCCGTTCACAGTCCGAGCGAGCCAGCCACGTCATAGCTGACTCCGAGGTAGTCGACCGATTTGAACCCAAGGTAGATGCCGACGATACCGAGAACGCCGGCCAGCGTCGGCGGCGCGGGAATCGGCACGCCGACAAGGGCAAAGACCGCGCCCGCGAGAAATCCAGTCAAAAGCGCCAGCGCTGCAATCAGGAGGCTCGCTTCCATGCCGTGTATCCACGGTGGCGACGGCAAAACGCTGTCGGCCTGTCGAGCCAGCGAAGCCAGCGGCTGGCGAGTGTATGCAGAAACGAGAGTAAAAGTTAGCTCAGCTTACAGCTTGCCGGCCTTCTGCAGCTTCATCAGGTCCTCGGTGTCGAGGGTTTCGCCTTCCTTGAACTTCTGGTAGATTTCCTCGGCTTCTTCCTTTGCGGCTTCGCGCTCCTCGGCGCGGTCCTCTTCGCGTTCTTCCTCCTCTTCCTTGTCGAGTTCGCGCAGGCGCTTCTGGACGCGGACGAAGTCCTCGTGGTGGCGGTCAGCCGCCTCCTGGGCCTCGACGAACTTGTCGTGCCACTCGTCGGCCTCGTCGCGGATGTCGTCGGCCTCGCGATAGGCCTCGATCATCTCGTTGTGGTGCTCTTGGGCCTTGTCGGCCAGCTCGGTCACCTTCTGGTGGTGCTGGGAGGCTTCGGCGCGGACTTCCTGGGCCTCCTCTTTGAGCTCTTCAAGCTCGCCGCCCTGGTCGAGCTTTTCCTTTCGCTCGGAGAGCTTCTCGCGTTTCTCCTCGATTTTCTCGATGAGTTCGCGCTCGTCTTCCGAGGAGAGCACCTCGGTCTGCTGTTTGAACTCGAGGTCTTCGATTTCCTCTTCGAGCTGGTCGATGCTTTTGCCCTCGTCGAGTTCGAGGTCAGCCTTGAGGTCGTCGACCTTGTCGAAAAGCTCGTTTGCCTTGGCGTTGAGCTCGTTTCGCTTTTCCTTGTGCTCTTGGACTTGCTCGTTGAGCTCGTCGCGTTTCTCGCGGTGTTCCTGTGCCTCGTCGACTTTTTCTCGGGTCTTGGCGTTGAGGTCGTCCCGCTCGGAGGCCCGCTCGGAAGCCATCTGGTTCAGCTCGTTGCGCCGGTCACGAAGCTGGCCGGCGAGCTTGATGAGCTGGCCCTTGGATTTGTTTTCGAGGTCGTCTTCGGTCAGTTCTACGTTGTCGGTTTCGTCGATTGACTCTGCCATGGTTAATCACGCTACTCCATTACCGCTCCGGCCGCGGACAGCAACCGCTATGAAAAAATCGGTCGCCGTGGAAGGAAGGTTCCCTGTCATTCTGGTCGGCTGACGATGCTGCCGAACGCCGGACGCGTTCTGGTAGTTGGTATTATCCCGTGTTCGTATTTAAATCTTGTGGAGGTTCGTTCCCGTGGAAGAGCCTGTCACAGGCAAAAATACGCCCGGTAACTGTTCCCACACACCGCTAGCAGGGACATAAACGCCCGCGAACGGACGGCCTGAAATACCGGGCTATCCTGATTTCGGTCATGGAGAAAGTAATCCGCGCCAGCGGCCACGAGAACGTCAGCGCCGAGCATTCGAGCACCTTCGAGCTGACGAGCGACGACTGGCTGACGCCGGCCGGCGACTGCATCCTCGGTGTCGAGGCTGACACCGTTCCGGCCGACTTCGACGACGCCTTTGTCGAAGCCTGCCAATCCCACGAGGCGACGATTACCGCGACGCTACGGGTCGGCGACGAGACACAGGTCATCGAAGGGCACGGCCACCCGGAGCTGACCTTCGAGAGCGACCGGAGCCTCGTCGGACGGACCAGCGACTACGTCGACGACCGGACGGTGATGGTTGGTGCGTCCGCGGCCGCGGCCGACATCGACCGTGCCATCGCCGACCGGCTTGCCGACGGGGCCGACATCGAGTGCCGATTGGCTGTCGACCCCTGAGCGAACACCGCCAGTAGCCATGGACCGAACCTGACAGAGCAGCCGCAGCGGCGTCGGTAGACAACGATATGTCTGAGGGCCATTTATCGCCGACATGGGAAGCGACGAAACGACGTACGGTCGTCGAGCACGCATTATCGTCGTCGTATTGGTAGTCATCACCGGTCTCAGCGCTCTCGCGCGCGCTGTCGAGGGGGGCGCGACCGGAGCCATCGAGGGCGGGCTGCTGCTGTACGTCGCGCTCGTGCTCGCCTACGGTGTCTTCACGGGCGCGCTCGAAACGCCGTCGGTACAGGCTGCATTCGGCGTCGGCCTGGCGGGATACGGCGGACTGCTGTACGGAACCGGCGGCGGCGTCCTCTGGCTCGGCCTCGCTGCCGTTGGGGGACTGCTGGCCGCCCACAGCCTCCGGCAGGCCGTTGAAGCTCGGTGACCCCCGGCCTACTCGCCGGCTTGAACAGCGTTTTTTCGGTTGCCAGCGTAGCCATCGGCATGGCCGAGGAACCATCGGTGAACATCTCCGGCAGCGACGCCGGCGGCGGGGCGGCCGCTGACTTCGAGGCGGCGACAGCGGCGACTCGCGCCGAGGCGGTCGTTGACGAACTCGGCGACCGCTACTGGCAGAAGGCCTACGGCGGCCGGGACGGCTTCGAGTGTCTCGTTCGGACGGTCCTGAGTCAGAACACCTCGGATACGGCCAGCCAGCCGGCCCACGACGCCCTGCTGGAGCGATACGGTGGCGGCGACCTCGCGGCGGCGCTGGCCGACGCCGACCAGCCGACACTCGCCGAGACAATTTCCGGAGCGGGCCTCTACAACCAGAAATCAACACGACTCATCGCCCTCGCCGAGTTCGTCGTCGAGACCTACGGCGGTGCCGACGGGTTCGACGGGTTCGTTACGGAAGCGCCGCCCGACGAGGTTCGAGAGACGCTGCTCGAACTGAACGGTGTCGGCCCGAAGACCGCCGACTGCGTGCTCTTGTTTTCGGGTGGTCGTGACGGCGTCTTTCCCGTTGATACTCACGTCCATCGCATCGCCCGGCGAATGGGACTGGCTCCGGCCGATGCCGACCACGAAGCGGTCCGTTCGGCGCTGGAGGCAGACGTTCCCGGTGAGAAGTGCGGCTTCGGCCACACGGCGATGATTCAGTTCGGCCGTGAGTACTGCACGGCCCGCAAGCCGGCGTGTCTCGACGACCCCGAGGCGTGCCCGCTGGCCGACCGCTGCGACCAAGTCGGCGTCTATCCGGAACGCGGCGAGGTCGTCGACCCCGCTGACGCACCCGAAATAGAGTAGCCCGACAGGTGGCCGTCGGTGTGTTTTTGTCCGGCGGTCGCCGAGTACAACCGTGCTCACAAAGGAGTTGCTCCGTGTCTCCCGCGCGGGCGGCGGCTACCACCCGCAGTTCACGACAGCGGCCGACGAAGACGTTGCTGCCCGCGTCCTCGGCGTCTATCAGGGCCACGTTGGTGAGCCGCGGGCACAACTGGAGTCGGCACTTACGGACCTCGAACGGGAAACGGGGCAGTTCAAGCTCGTTCGCGGGTTCGCAAAGCTGTTAGAGCGGGAGGCAGCCTTCGAGACGCGGTCGCCAGTGTCACCCCGTCGGGCACGTACCGCCGCCTTCGTGGCTGCCGAGTCGGTCGGCGTCGTCACGGAGGCCGACCGGGATGCCGCACTCGTTGCCGCGGCCGACGACCTCGACACGAGCGCCGATGCCCTTGCGGCGTCGCTGTTTGCCGACCGCGATTGCGAGCAGCGTCTCACGGCGTTCGATGTCGACTACGACCCCGAGAGCTTGTGTACCCAGTATGACCTCTCGCTGGCGCAGACGGCGCTTTTCGACGCCACGTCGGTCCGAGTGCGAACCGACGACCCCAAGCGGCTCGTCTCGGCGGTAAAGCGGCTCCGGCTACTGTACGAAATCCGACGGGCTGACGCCGGCCGTGACGTCGTCGTCACTGGACCTGACGCGCTCTTCAAGCGCTCGCGCCGCTACGGGACGCGGTTTGCCCGTCTGCTTCGGACGGTCGCTGCGACGGCCGACTGGCAACTGGAGGCGACTATCGACGACCGCGGCACGGAGCGACGGCTGCGGCTCGAAGCCGGCGATATCGAAGTCCCTGACACCGACCCGGTCGCGGAGCCAACCTTCGACAGCGCCGTGGAAGCGGACTTCTATAGCCGCTTTTCGTCGCTGGACCTCGATTGGCGGCTGCTCCGAGAACCGGAGCCGCTGGCCGCCGGCGAACACGTCGTCATCCCGGATTTCGCCTTCGAGTGGAAACACGGCGACTTCCGGGTGTTCTTCGAGATTATGGGGTTTTGGACCCCGGAGTACGTCGAAAAGAAGCTCTCCCGCTTCAGCGACCTCGAAGACGTGGCGTTTCTCGTCGCCTACGACGAGAGCCTCGGCGTCGGCGAGGACATCGAGGCGACCGGCCAGCGGGCCTTCCCATACACGAAAACAGTCCGGCTGAAGGACGTTCGTGACGCACTGCGGCCATACGAGGAGACGCTCCGGGAGGCAAGCGCCGCCTCGCTGCCGGACCGGCTCGTTCCGGACGCCGACGTGACGACGCTTGCAGCCGTCGCCGACGACCACGGCGTCTCGGAGGCGGTCGTCGAGTCGGCAACGTTTCCCGAACACGACCGGGTCGGTCGGACACTGGTACGACCGGCGGTGTGCGACGCTGTCGACGAGGAACTTACCGCCGGGATGTCGCTTGCAGAGGCAGAGACGGTGCTTTCGGGCCACGGCATCGACGAGACGAGCGCGATGCTTTCGGCGCTCGGCTACCGCGTCGAGTGGGAGGGGCTGGGCGGTGGCACTGTCACGGAGGCCTGACAGATGGGCAGGCGGCGAATCTGTCAGGGTCGCTTCCGAAGCCGCTGCCGCCGGTCGAGATAGTCGACGAGTTCCTCGACCGCAAGCGGTTCGTAATCGAGCAGTTCGACGGAGACGTTGATACGGCGGCTGTCGGGGGTAACGAACGGGTATTCGTCGGGCCGCATGTCGTGATGGTGGCCGTGGATGAGCCAGTCGGTACCGCGGTCGTCGACATCGTCAGGGTCGTGGATACAGCGGAACCGGTAGCCACCGGCCGAGAAGCGATACTCCTGTCTGACATCCAGACCGTGGCTGCGGTGGAGCCCCGCATCGTGGTCGCCGACGACGAAGGTAATATCGCCTGCGAGACGGCGGACCCAGCGGCGGATGGTCGTCGGCTCGGAGGGGATGGCGAAGTCCCCAACGAACACGACCTCGTCGCTGTCGGCAACGGTGGCGTTCCAGCCGTCGACGAGCCGGCGGTTCATCTCTGCGACGGATGCGAAGGGTCGGTCGGTGTATTCGAGGACCTCCGCGTGGTCAAGATGGAGGTCGGCAATTAGATAGCGGCTCACAGCTCTCGCTGGCGGCCCTTCGGCATCTGTGAGCGGAACTCGTCGTGGACGTAGAGGCCGACGCCGATGGGTTCGACTGCGCCGGCGATTTCGTGGGCAGCGATGAGGTATCCCCAGTCGCCGTCCCAGCCGGGGGTGGTCGTCTCACCGCGGAGAAACGCCTGTGCGTCGGCCGCATCGAGAACGACGATGTTTCGCGTCGCATCGGCGCCGAACCGCTGGACGGCGTCGGTTGTCGGTTTCCAATGCTCCTGCCGCGTTCTGAGAAAGGTCATGCCGAGTCCCTCGACGCGGGCGGGGCTGTCGATGTCGTCGGCAAAGGCCCATATTTTGCCCGCGCCCTTCTCCCAGAAGGTGTGGTCGGAAAAGTGGTCGGCAGCAAGACCGAACCGCTCGGTCCACCAGTCGATGACCTCGGCTCTGGTTGCCCGGCCCTCGACCGTTCGTTCGTCGGCCGTCTCCGGGAGGCGGTCGAACCGCTGGCCGTCGTTTTCGGCGCTCATCGTGCCACCTCCAGTTTCGCACAGAAGAACCCGCCGGTGTCGTTGTGGTGGGGGTAGATGCGCTGTGCCTTCCGGACGGCGTCGTCGAAGCGTTCGTCCTCCCAGTCGGTGACACCGGGGACCGACTCCAGCGGCAGGTCAAAATCGACCAGCCGACAGTCGCCGCCGTCGAGCGCGTGCTGGAGGACCGCCTCGTTTTCTTCGGGCGCGAAGGTACACGTCGAGTAGACGACGGTGCCGCCGTCGCGAGTTACTTCGATGGCCCGTTCGAGAATCGCCTTCTGGACGCCGGCGATGCCTTCGATATGGTCGAGCGACCACCCGTCGACCGCGTCCGGGTTCTTTCTGACGGTTCCCTCACACGAGCAGGGAACGTCAACGAGCGTCCGGTCGAACCGCTCGCCACCGAAGGGCTTCAGCGAGAGGTTCCGAGCGTCCTGCCGGGTGACCGCGATGTTCGTCACGCCGCAGCGCTCGGCGTTCGACCGGAGCGCCGAAAGCCGGCCGAGGTTGTTGTCGTTGCCGACCAACAGCCCACGGTCGTCCATCAGTGCCGCCAACTGCGTCGTTTTGCTACCCGGGGCAGCACAGCAGTCCAGCACCCGTTCGCCGGGCTGCGGGGCGAGCGCAAGCGCCGGCACGGCTGAAACCTCCTCTTGGCCGTAGACCCAGCCGTGGACGAACGGCCAGGAGTTGCCCGGCGACTCCCCCTCACCGAGCCGGAAGAGGCCGTCGTGCCAATCGACCGGCTCGTAGTCGACACCCGCCTCGTCGAAGGCCTGACGGACGCTCTCGGCGGTGGCCTTGATACGGTTGACGCGGACGACCGACGGCAGCGGCCGCTCGCAGGCCTCGTGAAACGCCGCCGGGTCGTCGACGAGCGGGTCGTAGCGCGAAAGCGGCTCCATACCGACCTTCGCGGACGCGACGGCTTGTCGGTGTCGGTCCGTACCGACAGCAGCGGGTTTCGGGGGTCGAACTCCCAGCGGAAACCGAAACAGGGTTGGCTCAGGGTTTAAGCGGCTGCCGGGAGTGGCCCCGCGCATGGCAAGCGTCCAGATACACAACGACGATATACAGCTCGAATCGCCGGTGTTCGTCGAAGGGCTCCCGGGGGCGGGGCTCGTCGGCAAAATCGCCGCCGACCACCTCATCGAGACGTTTGACATGGATTACTATGCGGCGTTCCACTGTGAGGGGCTTCCGCAGGCGGCGGTCTACGAGGCGGAAAAATCAGTTGTCCGGCCGCCGGTCCGGCTCTACGCCGACAGCGACCGGGATATTGTGGTCCTACAGAGCGACGTTCCCGTCTCGCCGACACAGGCAAGCGAGTTCGCCGGCTGCGTCACCGGCTGGATTCAGTCCACCGACGCCCTGCCGCTGTATCTCAGCGGGCTTGCGGAGGAAAAAGAAGGCGTTCCGGAGCTGTATGGGGTCGCAACGGGCGATGCCGAGCCGGTGCTCGATGACGCCGGCATCGTCCCACCGCGCGGCGGGGGCATGGTGACCGGACCGACTGGAGCGTTGCTCCATCGGGCCGCCGAGGAGGCCATCGACGCTGTCGGCCTCATCGTCCAGACGAACCCGCAGTTTCCGGACCCCGAGGCGGCTCGTGTCATTCTCGAACACGGCGTCGAGCCGATTGCTGGCATCGATGTCGAGACCGACGAACTGGTCGACCGGGCCGACGAGATTCAGCAGGCCCGCGAACAGCTCGCAAAGCGCGTACAAGAAGCAGCCAACGAGGAGAGTACGGCCGCACAGCCGATTCGCGGGTTCCAGTAGCGCCCGCGGCCTCCGGCAGACGCCAAGACCTTTTACCGAGGACGGGCCACCTCGGGTATGCCGCCGATACACTCGAATCAGCGGGTGGCCGTTCTCGCCGACTCGCAGAACCTCTATCACACCGCCCACAGCTACTACTCGCGGAACCCCGACTACACCGAACTGCTCTCGGCTGCGGTGCGGGACCGCGAACTCATCCGCGCTATCGCCTACGTCATCCGCGCAGACCCGCCGACAGAACAGGAGTTCTTCGAGGCACTACGCGACATCGGCTTCGAGACGAAAATCAAGGACATCAAAACGTTCGCCGACGGCACCCAGAAGGCCAACTGGGACCTCGGAATGTGTCTCGATGCCGTTACGTTGGCTCCGAAAATCGACACGTTCGTCCTCGCCAGCGGCGACGGCGATTTCGCCCGACTGTGTACGCATCTCCGGCACGAAGGCGTCCGAACCGAAGTGTTCGGCTTCGGCGACTCGACAGCTGAGGAGCTCATCGATGCCGCCGACTCGTACGTCGACATGAGTGAGGACGAAGACCGCTTCCTGCTCTGAGCTAGGGCATCGTTTCCGCAGTTGCGGCGATAGCGTCGGCAAGTACATCCACGCCGAGCGACAGCGACGCCTCATCAACATCGAACGTCGCCGTGTGGTGGCCGCCGGGATGGTCGGTGCCGATGCAGGCGTAGGTCGCCAGCCCGCCGGTGTCCTGTACGCGCTGCATCAGAAACGTCGCGTCCTCGCTGCCGCCAATTTCGCCCCGGCGGGTCGCTCGCTCGACGTCCGGGTGCCCCCGAGCAGCGTCGGTTACTAACTCGACGAGTTCCGCATCGCTTTCGGCCGAGGGGGCGTCGCCCTCTATTTCGATGTCGACGGTGCAATCGTGGCTGACGGCGGCGCCCTCAAAGACCTGTTCGGCGCGCTCGAAGGTGTAGTCTCGGACGTCGGTCGTCTCACCGCGGACCTCGCCGTGGATAAACGCTTCTTCCGGAATGATGTTGGTCGCGGTGCCGCCACCGACGTGGCCGGCGTTGACCCGCGATTCACCCTCGCTGTGGCGCTCGATGCCGTAGAGGTTCTGGACGGCCGTCGCCATCGCCTGGACGGCGTTGCGGCCCTCCTCGGGGCGTGCGCCGGCGTGTCCGGGATGGCCCTCGAAGGTCGTGTAGAACTGCGTGATGGCGAGGAAATCGTCGATGCCGGCGACGACTTCGCCGGTCGGATAATCAAGCCCGACGTGGACGGCAAACAGGTAGTCGACATCGTCGAGATGACCGGATTCGGCCATCGGCTTGCCGCCGCCGATGACCTCCTCGGCGGGCTGGAAAAATAGTTTCAGCGTTCCGGAGAAGTCGGTCTCCGTAATGGCCTCGGCGACTCCAAGCCCGAAGGTCATGTGCGCGTCGTGGCCGCAGGCGTGCATCGCGCCAGTCTCCGACCGAAAGCCCTCGCGGGCGGGGATGTGGTCGTCGGCGGTCGACTCCTCGCGGGGGAGGCCATCGATATCCACCCGGAGGCCGACGGTCGGCCCCTCGCCGCAGTCGATAGCGGCGACACAGCCGGTCCAGCCGTCGGCCAGTTCCTCCAGCAGGTCCGGGTCAGCGCCGGCTTCTCGGGCGCGCTCGCGCCACGATGCCAGCTCCTCCTCATCGGGGACGGCAAGTCGTTCATCGGACAGCGCCTCACGACCGATGTGGAGTTCGTCAACGCCGATGTCACGGAGTTCGGAGACGACCTTCGCGGTCGTCCAAAACTCCCGCCATGCCGGTTCCGGGTGCTGGTGAAACGCCCGGCGCAACTCGATTAGCCGCTCGCGTGGGACGTACATACCGCCACCTTGGGGCGGACGCGTATAACAGTAGCCGGAAACGCGGCAGCGATACCGTACAGGTGCCGTGCGCGGTCGGGGAGGTGGGAGCCGCTGTCAGGAGGGGCTGCGGCTATCTCCAAACAGCAGGCGACGGTTCGTTGAAACAGAACAGGTCGGCTAGTTCAGCTGTACGCGGCGTCGAAAAACGCCGCTTCGAGCGCGACGGTTCGGTCGAAAATCTCCGCGACCCGCCGTTGCCGTTCCGGCGAGAGCTGTGGGCCGTACGTGTCGAGTTGCGTCCGGAGCCAGTCGACGTAGGCCTCGAACTCCTCGTTGACGTGAATCTCGACCCATTCATCGAGATACCAGCGTTCGTGGTCCGCCTCGGCGTGTTCACACCAGTCCAGATACACCCACTCCGCCGGCGCAATCGCCGCAAGCGTCTCCTCGTAGGTGCCCTCGTTGGCCGCCCGCAGCATGAAGTCGTTGAACGCCGCCGTCGTCGGATGGATTTCCGGACGTTCCCGGTCGGCCCCAGGAACCGAAAGGGCGTCGAAGGCCCGCTGGAAGTAGTCGTTTTCACCGCCGGTCAGCACGGCCAGCGATTCGGTCAGTTGTCCCATCTCCTCCATCGTGTGTGCCTGATTCACCGCGAGCGCGGTTACACGCGCCCCGGTCTCGAGGAACTGGTAGTCCTGAACGAGATACTGCTCGAACACGTCGTCGCTGAGGTCGCCGGTGCGGTACGCCTCGACAAACCGGTGTCTGGTCGCTTCCTCCCAGTCGGACCGGTCACGGAGCCACTCAGTGAACCGGTCGTACTCGGCGGGGTCGTACGTGCTATCCGCTGTGCTGCGGCTCACAGCGACCAACCCTCTTGTGTGTAGCACATCTCCCAGAACTGATGTTCAAGCCGTGCGCTTGTGAGGAACGCCTCCCGCATCGCCTCGCGTTCGCCCGGATTCTCCTCAGCACACCTGTTGACCAGCGTGCGCATCTGGTCGACGGCGTCGTAGAATTCATCGCTCGTGTATTTCTCGATAAAGGGCGTGTAGCGGTGTTCCTCCGTGGCTCGCTCCTGCATGTGCTCGGCGACATCGAGGTACCCCTGTCCACAGGGATAGATTGCGGCCATGATTTCCGGCAGCGTGCCCTCATAGGCCGTCCGGACGAGGAAGTTCGTGTATCCGATGCAGGTCGGGGCTTTCTGAACCGCTTCCAGCTCTTCGGGGTCGATGCCGTACTCGGCCGCAAACTCCCGATGCAGGTCCATCTCGTAGTTGAGCACCGTGTGAGCGACATCGAACAGCCCTGCCATCGTCTCTTCGCGGCGGGCCTTCGTCCCTGCGAGGGCAAACGTCCGGGCGTAATCGAGGAGATACCGGTAGTCCTGCTTCACCCAATGCTGGAACGCCTCGGGGTCGAGCGTCCCCTCGGCAAGCTCGGTCACAAACGGGTGCTCGTACTGGGCGTCCCAGATGTGGCTTCCCTCTTCGAGGAGTTCGTCGCTGAAATCCATGGACCATGTTCGTATCGAATCGTAATATATCCGGGTGGTACAATCGTATTGTTGCAGTAGCGGCACCCATCGGACATATCTCGCAGCGGCTTTCTCATCGGACTGTTTTCTCTAGCTGAAAAACGTCGCCGGTTGTTACTGGCACGCACGTCGGACGGCCACCCATGGGCAGTGACCGACGACAGCAAGGCGTTGAGGTTGTCGGGGCTGTAGACCTACACAGCCCGCTCGCTACTGCGGCATATCAGCGCGAGACCGCCCGACGGCGAAGCACGCGGCGCGCGGCCGCGTAGTCCGAAGTGCGTTGGCTGCTCATTCGGCCGGGACACAATGGGCGTTAACGAGCTTGTAGCATCACGGATAGACCACGCTATAGTAACGCCCTACACTTCCGGAATACGGCGTTCCATCGCTTCGATATACGCCGCAGCGAGTTCGCGGTCGGAGAGTGTCTCCCGTGCAGCCGAACAGCCGAACCGAAGCCGGTCGCGTCGGTCACCGTCCGGAAGCTTGTGTTCGGCAACCGTCGAGGCGGTATCGAGAAGTGACGCCGCAGTGTCGGTGTCGCCCGCTCGTACCGACTGCCGGGCGTTCGAGAGGAGTTGGCTGAGGCTCGCGCGGACATCCGCCGGCATATCGTCAGCCATGCTGTGCGAAGACGAACTCCGTGCTGCTGCCGAGCGGGTCGGTCGCCGTCTCGGTCCGAAGGTCACTGAATCCGGCGGAGCGTAGCGCTGCCAGCGTCCGGTCGCGTCCCGGAGCCGAAAAGAACATCCGCCCGCCCATCCAGTCTCGTCGGACTGTCTCGAAGCGCCCGCTCGGCAGCGTCATCAACAGCCGGCCGCCGGGGCGAAGGACGCGCGCAAACTCCGTATACACGTGGGAATGCTGTTTCCGTGGAACGTGAAACACCGCGTGATACGCTGTGATTCCGTCGAAAGCATCGGCTGCGAACGGAAGCGCAGTCATATCGCCGTAGACGAGCAAGGCATGCGGAACCGTCTCCGAAGCGAGCGACAGCCCCTGTCGGGAGATATCAAGCCCGACGCTACCGGGCGGGAGGTTCGCAAGCGTCCGGGCACCATCCCCGCACCCCACATCGAGAACATCAGGGTCGGTTGGGAGAGCCGCAAGCAGGTCATCAATCAGGGCGGCGTCCGAGCCGTCCGGGTCGCGCTGGTCGGCATACGTCTCGGCGACGGCATCCCAAGCGCGCCGCACGTCGTTGCGGTCCATACTGTTGATACGGCGTCGAAGGGCTTCATACCACGGGCGGCTACGCTTCCGCGGTCAGGCTTCTCAATCCGGGTCACCAGCCAGTCCGGGGTCGATGGCAAATCTCACCCGTTGACGAGTTCGACAACATCCGGAACCGCACGCGCTTCGGCGGCGGCCGCGCGAAACCGCAGATAGGCGGTGTCGCGACGGGAAACCCACGCCTCGTGGTCGTAGGAATTGACGTTATCGAGCAGACGGGTCAGCTGTCGGTCGCCACGGTCTGCGGTGTCGATTGCCTCGGCGAGCAAGTACCGTCCCAGCGGGTCGACACCAGCCTCGTCAGCCGCTGCGGTGAGTGCCTCGGTGGCGTCCCGCTTTGCGGCGAGCAGGGGCTCGCTGTCGTCGGTCAGCACGTGCTCCGAACCATCCAACGCCCGGGTAGATGGAAACCCCGCAAGCGAATCAAGCGTGGCTGCAATCATCGCCGTCTGTGCTTGCTCCCGCACTGCGAGTGCGGGGCGTCCAGCATCGAAATGTGTCTCCGGGGCAGTGCCGGACAGCCTGCGGTCAGTCAAGCGCGCTGCCGCATGGGACCGAACGCCATCCTCGTACTCCGAGGTGACGTTCTCAGTGTCGGTGTCGACCCGGTCGGTGAGCCGCTCGAATGCATCAGCGAGGGCCCCTGTCCGGTCCCGGCCGTCCTGTTCGTCGAACAGCCAGTCAGCATCGTAGACCGTCTGCCGCGCCGTCTCGACGACCTCCCACGTGACCGCATGCGAGTACTCGGAGTCGTCTAAAAACCGTTGTGCCCGACTGGCTCGCGAGGCGGCTACAGCGCACATCTCGTCGGCTTCGCCACACTGGACGACAGCCGCCGAAAGCGACGAACCGCGATACTGGGGCTCGATACCGTCGAGGTCGGCTCGAAGCGCCTCGGATGCGTCGTGGAGGGCCTCGCTTGGCGGGCCGGCGCTACCATCGTGCACTACTGACCGAGCCCACGCACTGCCTGCGATGGCCAGTCGGTAGGTCGTAAGTATCTCAAGCGGCACCTCGTCGTCTGTCAGTTCTGACGGCCGAGATGCATCGAGGTCTTCGTGGGCGTCGTCAAGCTGCGCTCGGGCACGACGACTGTGTTGGGTCCCGGATGCGTCAGCCGCCGAATCAAGCAGCGACGCCGTTTCCTCGATGTGGTCGCGTGCCCTGCTGTAGGAGGCATGGAGGTGGGCGTCGGTGACGGCGACCGATGTCTCGACGGCCGGGGGGTCGATTCCGAGCGCAGCCTCGATGGCATCCGTCTCGTCTCGCCGACGGAGACGGTGCCGCTGCCAGTAGCCAACGCCGGCACTGAGAGCAGCAGCAGTAGAGCCGACAGCTGCGAGGACAGTACGTCTGCGGGGACTCATACACGAAGATGAGCCACCTGACAAAAACTTCTTTTGGATATTCAGCGGTGAAAGCTATACAGCAACGGCGAACGGCCCCCCGAGTAGCTCTTCATCCGGACGCCAGCGAGATATCGCACCACGCAGGCGGGCACGACGAGACGGCTGGTCGGCGCTACAAGCGACCGGCATAGACGGGACGTCGACTGGGCCGATGGCGAAGGCCGACGCCGCTGAGACACGTGTGAGGGCGGGCTAGCGACTTCCGGGTGCTGAGACGCGCTCGACATCGACATCGATGTGGACGCCGTCGGGGAAGTCACGGCCGGCGACCGACCGGGCGAAGTCGTCGTGGCCGACGATTTCCATGCGGCGCTCGTAGACGGTGTACCGCCAGTGGCTGTAGGAACTGCCGTTGGCTTCGAGGCGCTTCGACTGTGGGACCGAAACATCGGCTGGCGTCTCCGCGTGCGGCCCGCGGAGTTCGACGCCTTTCCGCTCGGCCCGTTCTTTGATATCCCCGACGACGCGTTCGAGGACATCTCGGTCCCCGCTTTGCAGCGTCAGGGTCGTGACGAAAGGCATACCGACGTGTGAACGCTGGAGCGGCAAAAGCGCACCTATCGGTCGGGAGCCGGGGGACGCGGCGACGGGTTGACCGGTTATCCGCCGTCCGATACCCATTTATCGCATGACCGTTTACGGTGAGGTAATGATAGAGGCCACGAGCGCGGGAGCCATCCTCTTTCGTGACACGCGTGGCCGGCGCGAATACCTGCTGCTCAAGTCCCGTCCCGGCGATTGGGAGTTCCCCAAAGGCGGCGTCGAGGGCAACGAGGAGTTACAGCAAACCGCCATCCGCGAAGTGAAAGAGGAGGCCGGAATCGAGGACTTCCGGCTCTTGGACGGCTTCCGAGAGGATTACGACTACGTGTTCGAGGCGAACGGCAAGACCATCCACAAGACGGTCCACCTGTTCATCGCCAGGTCCTTCGAAGCGTCGGCGGAGCTCTCCGAAGAGCACCGCGACCTACAGTGGCGAGACTACGAGCAGGCGATAAACACCATCACGCAGGACGGCCCGCGAGAGATTCTGGAGGAGGCCCACGAGTTCATCGACGATTACTACGAGGAAGACGACGAGGACGAAAGCAAAGCGTAGGCGTCGTTCAGTTGGCTCGTTTCTCCAGTTCGCCTTTCAGTGCCGCCGCATCGAAATCGTGGTCGGGACGGAGGGCGACGAAATCGAGGAACTCGCGCGCAGCGAGTAGCTCAGCCGACGAGTACACTGCTGTCGCCGCAGTGACAGCCTCTCGCGGGCCGACAAGCGGCGACAGCGACGCCAGCGCACACGCGATGTCGTACCCACGGGCGTCTTCGATAGCGCCCTCTGAGACGTGGGTCGCATCAATGAAGTACAGCGTCTCGATGCCGTCGGCGTCGGGCGCGACGAGGACGTTCTCGGCCCGCAGGTCGCCGTGTGCGAGACCCGCCGCGTGCAGTGTCGCGAGGTTCTCAAACAGCGTCGGCGCGAACTCGGCTGCCCGGGCCGGCGAAAGCGCATCGAACGTCCGGAAATCCGGCAGGTACTCAAGCACGAGCACGCCGTAGCCGTCGTGTTCGAAGGCCGCTATCGGCTCCGGGGCAGCAACGCCGAGTTCGCGGGTCCGCTGGGTCGCCGCGAGTTCGTGTTCTGCCATCTCGACCGGCGAGGCGAACCGTTCGAAGAACCCTTCGGTGCCCGCTGAAAACGCGCCGATGTTTCGGCCCGTTGTCAGCAGGGCGTGCATGAGGGTATGCTGGTCGCCGATGACTTTCACAAACCACTGGTCGTCGACGACACAGGGGACAGAAAGCCAGTTGTCAGCCTCCAGCAGTTCTATATCGACCGCCTCCGGGTCGCCACCGTCGAATCGGCGGGCAACCTCGGCGGCAATCGCCTCCAGTTGCTCGTGAGGAACGCTCGCTCGCAGGAGGCGTCGGAGGGGCATATGGGAGCAGACGGGTGGGGATAATATATATGCCGCGTCTCAGACGACTTTCAGCAACTGCCGTTCGAACTTGCCGACCCGGACGCGCATCCAGCCACGGAGCGCTTCATCGAGTTCGGGGTCGCCGGTATCGACGCGCAACACGCCGATGTCCTTGAGCTTCTGCTTCGAGGCAACGACCTCGATGTCGGATTGCCTGATGACCGGCGGCGAAATCTGGTCGTTTCCGCGGCCGAAGATGAACCCCTGCCCACCGATGGGGGAGACGACGATGACGTTCCGTTCACCGAGAGCATCGAGAATGTCCGATTCGCCAGCATCGCGAGCAACGACCTCGCCGCCGCGCCAGACGTCGACGCCGAGCGGGGAGCCGTTGAAGCCGAGTTCGGTCTTGACCGCATCGACTGTCGAGCCGGGGCCGAGGACGTAGGTGGTTTCGGGGTCGACCTCCGCGGCGACAGCCTCGGCGAGCGCCTCGACCGTTCCGCCGCCTATCTGCTTCGAGGACTGAATCTCATCGCCGACCGGCACCTCCGCCAACGCTTTCAGTTCGGTGTTGACATCGCCGCCGCGGTAGGCGTCCTCGTCGATGTCGTTGACCTCGCGGCGCTCGGTCCGCTCGAACGTCGTCGCGATGCGGCCGGCCGCCCGCGGCGTGACAGCAAACACCGACGAATAGACTTTCACACCGCCGGGGACGCCCAAAATCGGCGTTGCATCGTCGAGTTCGTCGAGTGTTTCTGCGACATCGACGGCGGTGCCATCGCCGCCGACAAAGAGGATGAGGTCGACATCGGCGTCGACAAGCGCCCGGACGGCGGCCCTGGTGTCGGCCGTACTCGTCTCGTCACCGTCCGGGCGGCCGACGACGGTCGGCTCGAAGCCGGCGGCGACGGCCTCGTCTTCGCCCATCACGCCGCCATACGTGTAGACCGCGACCTCGGTTGACTGTTCTTCGAGGTGTTCAAGCGCCTGTCGGGCACGGTCCGGCGCTCGCGGCTCGGCACCGCGGCGGCGGGCCTCCTCGACCTTGTTGTCGGTGCCTTTCAAGCCGACGCGGCCCCCCATCCCCGCTATCGGATTGACCACGAGCCCGATGCGTCGCATGGTTGAACGCCGGGGACGAACGACAAAAAGCGCCCGGTCTCAGCCGGCCCACGCCGGCGCGAAAAAGGGAATCGATTAAGGGACCCCGGAAGGTACGGGCGTGTATGAACCTCATCTTACAGGCGTACGAGGAAAGCCCACACATCATCGACATCTCGGGGTGGGTTGTACTGGTTGCGAGCCTCCTCTTGACGGTCGGCTGGCTCTGGTATCTCTACCGGTAGTCTCAGTCGCTTTCTTCGACCTCAGCCCGGTCCTGTAGCCACGCCATCGCCGCATTGACCGCCGCGGCGTCCGTGCTCTCGATTTTGACTCGGACGTGCTCGCCGGGATAGCTACCGACGGTGACAGCAAACCGCTCCTGTAGCTCCTGTAGCCGGTCGACAAGCTGGCTTTCGGGCTCGTTGACAGCAACGTAGCCAACGTGTGGCGGCTCGCCGTCGAAATCATCGGCGACCGACTCGAACATCGCCTTCATCTCCGCGGGGACGCCCGGCAGAACATAGACGTTTTCGACCTTGCAGCCGGGAGCGACGCCCTCCGTGTTGTGAAGCGGCTCCGCATCCGCCGGCAGCAGCGTCGTCCCCTCGGTGAGGTCCTCGCGGGCGTAGCCGCCGGCGGATTCGAGCCACTCCAGCGCCGCCTCGTTGCGGGAGAGCGACCGACCGACGGCCGCGGCTACCCCCTCCATTGTCTTGTCGTCGTGGGTCGGGCCGATACCGCCGGTCACGATAACGGCATCGTAATCGGCAGCGTGCTCGTTGACGACGCGAGCGATGTCGGCAACCCGGTCAGGAACGACGGTGACGCGGGCGACCGACGCGCCGCGTTCGGTGAGCCGTTCGCCGAGCCACGCCGCGTTCGTGTTGACCGTATCGCCCGAGAGCAGTTCGTCGCCGACAGAGACCAGCGCAACGTTCATACGAGCGGTTGGAGCGGGAACTGAATAAAGGTCAAGAAAGCGCGTGTCGTCCCGAGCGGTGGACGCAGGCCGTCACCCCATTCCGGGGGGTGGCCCGTCGTCGCCGTCATCGTCAATGTCGATATCGAAGCCTTCCTCTTTGCGCGTCTTCTCGGCCTGCTTTATCTGTCGGTAGTAGTAGACCGCGCCGCCGACGGCGGCGATAACGGCGATGACGACGAGGCCGCCGAAGAGCCAGAGGTCCCGGTCCAGATACCAGCGGACGACGACTACAGAGGTGTCGACTTCGTCCCACTGGAGGTGGACGCGGTCGCCGACCTCCTCGCGGTCGTCGTTGGATGGGCGGACCTGCGACAAAAGCGGGAGTGCTGCGTCGGTATCCGGCGGGAGCGCGATTTCATAACTGCCGTGGACGGGCGCATAGACGGCGATTCGCTTCCCCGTCTTCGGCGTCGTGTAGGCGAGTTGGCCGTCTGCCGACGGCAGGTCGACGATGGTACGGCGTCGGGTGTTGTCGACGCTGAGGCTGTCTGTCGGCTCAGTCGTGCCGTCCTGATGGATGCGCATCGGCTCGCCCTCAATGTAGCGGATGGTCGTGCCGTTGTCGTAGCGGAACTGGAGGCCGTAGAGCTCAAGCGGTTGCTCGATTGTCAGGCGGTTGGTCCGCCACAGCTCCATCGTGCCCTCGTCGCCGGTCGCCGACGCCGACGTGTTGTAGACGGCGGTGTAGTTGTCGCGGTTGACCGTGATGAAGGCGTCGCGGTCGGTGTCGAAGTTGTACTCGGCCTCCTCGGAGAGCGCCTCGGGGTCGTCGACATCGGCCCCGAAGATGGTCGTACAGCCGGCGAGCCCAAAGAGCACAAACACGGCGACGGCGGCGAGCAGGCGACGGTTCATAGGTTAGGGAACGACAGCGAGCAGCTCCGCTTCTAGGTATGGCCCGATGTCGGCAAGCAGGCCTGGGGCGTCCGTATCCTCACGGCAGACGACGCTACATTCGAGCAGGCCGAGCCGTTCGACGGTGACGATGTCCTGTGCGTGACCGGCGCGGTTGACCGTCGCCCTGAGTTGGGCACGCGTCGTGCTGTTGGCGTTGACCCGACCGTTGCCGCGGGTCCAGTCGTAGAGCCGGTCCCGTTCGGCATCGGCGAGTCGGGCAGGGTCATCGCCTCCCTCGACGAACCGCAGCGGCATGTGCTGGACGAGCCCGAACCGCTTGCGAATCTGGTCCGGCGACCCCTGTCCCAGACCGAGTTCGTCGCCCGGAATCCGTACCGCTTCGCCGGCATCAAGCACGAGGCCGTCTTCATCCCACGATTCGAGCGTGCCGACGTAGACGCCGCCCGGTTCTCGGTGGGGGACGATTGCACCCCACTCTTCTTCGAGGAGGTTGCGGGCGACTGGAGCATCCTCGCCGGTGACGGTGACCGACGGGAAATCATCATCGCGGAGTCCAAGGGTAAACTCAACGTCGAGTCCATCGAGCACGTTGGAGACGAGGGACTCAAGCGAGTCCATCGCTCGCCGCTGGCTCTCACCCGAGACGTAGAGTTTGGTTGCGAGGACGACCATCAGGCTTCCGCCGTTTCGACGTGTAGTTCATCGCGCAGTGCTTCGATATGTTGCTCCATGGCGTTGACCAGCCGGTCGTTTTCCATCGACTCCAGCCGGCCGCCACACTCCGGACACTCGAAGCCGAACTCCATGGCCTCGTCGAACTCAAAGCGAAGCTGACACTCCCCACAGAGGTAGAACTCGTTTTCGGATTCGTACTGTCTGCGGTTTTCAAGCGCCTCCAGCAGCCGGTGCATCTCCTCTTCGAGCTGTTCCGGGATGTTCTCGTACTGGAACGTCCACAGGTAGGTCAGCCAGCCGGAGTCCTCGTCGCGGAGCCGCCGGTAGGAGGCCAAGTCGTTCTCGTAGAGAATGAAAAGCGCCCGGCGGACGTCGTTGAGTTCGAGCCCGAGCTCCTCCGCGAGTTCCTCGTCGGTAACCTCGCCGTCCGGCGGCGCGGCGGCGACGGGCATCCCCGTCGGTCCGACAAGCTCGTGGAGGTACTTCTGAATCACCGGGTCGTTCAGCAGGTCCTCAAAAGCCATTACTGTAGAATGGGCCAGCGAGTCGTTTAAAAGCTCCGGAAGCGCCGACGCCTACATTTATGCGCCGGTCGCTGCAACGGCCGGTATGGTGTCGTTTCCCGCCGGCGACACGCTCGCTGCCTACGCCACCGGCGAACGGCCGCGTGCCGCTACCGGCGTCGTTGTCGCCGTTGCCGCCGTCGCTGCCGTTTCGCTCGCCGCGCTGGGTGCTATGGAAGCCGCTTTCGGTGATGCCCCCAGTGGCGCGGTGTTCATGTTCGTGGTCGGACCGCTGCCGGTTGCCGCCGGGGCAGTCTGCGGCTGGTTTCGGCTCGGCTTCCCCGCGGCGGCGGTCAGCGGCGTCAGCACCGGTGTCGCCTTCTACGTCGTTGTCGCAGTCGGTGCGGCGGTCGACGTTGGAGGCTTCGGTGGTGGCGACACGCCGCTTGCGGCGTTTTCGATGGTGCTGGCCTCGACGGGGCTTGTCTGGGCGACCGGCGGCTTCGTCGCCGGCGTCATCGCGAACCTCGCCACCGGCGGGGCGGAAAGCTGACCGCAGCGGGCGTGGCAGCGCCTGCTGCCGTGAACGCTCCGCCATGAGGCGGCACGTCGCTGGGCGACTCGTATCGGCACCTCGCCAAGGCTACTCCTCGTCGACCGGCTCGACGCGCTTGCCGGTCTCTTTCGGCACGACGCGTCGGTCGGCGTTCTCCCACTCGCGGTCGAGCTGTCGGCCCTCGAAGAGACGGTCGAGAAAGACGGCGAGTCCCGCAACCTCCGAGTGCGGCTGATTCGTCACGCCGACGTTGTAGTCCGCCTGCTCGTAGACATCGAACGGAACCTTCTCCGCCCCAACGACGATGAGCACCGGCCCGGAGGCGTGCGCCTCGCGGATGTCGGCTTCGACGTCCTGTATCCGCTGGCCGTACATCGTCAGGTGGACAACGGTTCCCGCCCAGTCGCGGACCAGCGCGCGCGGCTCCGTGGTCAGTTCGACTTCGAAGGGACCGCCGAAGCGGTCGGTGATATCCTCGATGGTGGCCTTCGAATCCGACGCCGCGCCGGCGATGGATACTCGGTCGGCACCGAGGGCTCTGGCGGTCAGTCCGACGTGGGTCGTCATCCGGTTGTCCCGCCCGGGGCGGTGGCCCAGCCGGAGGACAACGACCTCGTTTTCGCCGTGCATACCCGCCCTTTCGTCGGGGGCGGTTAGGGGGTTTCGGTGGCCGTCCCGAAACCGACTTACCGCCGCCGGACCCACCGCCAGCAATGCAACTGGACGGCAAGCGCGTCTGCATCACCGGCGGCGGCGGCTTTGTCGGCTCGCATCTGGCGGAGCGGCTCGTCGACGCAAACGACGTCGTCGTTGTCGACCGCTTTTCGAACGGGCGTCGCGAGTGGGTGCCCGATGCCGCCGACATCGTCGCCGGCGACCTTCGGGACCAGACGGTTCGTGCGGCGGCCATCACCGACGACACGGACCTCGTCTTCCATCTCGCCGCCGACAAGGCTGTCGACAGCGACGACCCCGACGAGCAGTTCCGGCTGAACACCGACCTGACCGCCGGTGTTCTCGAACGGATGCGGTCGGTCGGCTGCGATGCCATCGCCTTTACGTCCTCGTCGACGGTGTATGGCGAGGCTCCACGGCCGACACCCGAGGATTACGCGCCGCTCGAACCGATAAGCATGTACGGGGCCGCAAAGCTCGCTGAGGAGTCGCTGCTGTCGGTGCACGCACACAGCCACGGAATGGATGCGTGGGTGTTCCGGTTTGCGAACATCGTCGGTCCACGGCTCCAGCCCGGGGCCGTGATACCCGACTTCATCGAGAAACTCCGCGAGGACCCGACCACGCTGGAGATACTCGGCGACGGCCGCCAGCGGAAGTCTTACATGCATATCGACGACTGCGTCGACGCGATGTGCCACATCGTCGAGACGGCTGACGGCGACGGGCTCAACACCTACAACCTCGGCACCCGGACAACCACCGCAGTCCGGCGAATCGCCGACATCGTCGCCGACGAGCTAGGGGCCGACCCGACCTACGAGTACACCGGCGGGGACCGCGGCTGGGTCGGTGATGTCCCGCGAATGCGACTCGCTATCGAGAAGCTGTCCGCGCTGGGCTGGGACCCATCGCAGTCGTCGGACGAAGCGGTCAGGCAAGCCGCAAGCGAGCTATCGGCAGTCTCGTTCGAGCGCTGACACAGAACGCGGGCCACAGAGCGTAGCCGACAGCTCAGACTGAAAACGGCGTCCGAGCCCGAATATCACCTTCGAGCACGCGGAGCGTCGCCTCGGCAGTGTAGTCGCCGGGCGCTGGGGACGGCCACGACCGCTCGAAGGTTGCTGTCTCCCCGGGCTGGAGGTCGGCCGTCGACGTGGCCTGTGCGAACGCGCGGCCGTCACTGTACCGCCAGACGACGGTGTCGGCTTCACGGACTTCGATGTCGGCCCTGCAGGCGTCCCGAAACGTCAGTTCGACGGGCGTGTCGCCGGCGTTTGTAACAGTAAACCGGAAGGAAACACCGTCGCCGACGGTCACTTCGAGGGCCGTATCGAGCATGCAAACGGTAGAGCCCGCACAATCAAAGTCCTGACGACCGTGGTGGCGAGAAAAACGCCTATGCGGGTCGGCGACGTAGCCTTCGGTGTGCAGGTCGTGGGATACGAGACCGGTGTTGGCGACGACGAGCCGCCGGCGCTGCAGGTCGCTGTCGACGGCGCTGTCTCCCGGGAGCCGCTGGCCCCCGGCCGGGAACTGGAGTACTCGCTCGGGCAGCGCCGGTGTGCCGGCGTTGTCGACGGCGACGACCACGTCGCCTGTGACGCATCGGCCGCCCCGTACTGTCAGGCACACGACTCGACGTGGGTCTGTGCCCGCTGTACGGGAACCTGCCTGAAAGCCGAAATGGACTGCCATCAGGAGCACGCCATCTATCTGGCGGCGTTCGCACCGTCGACGTTCAAGGTCGGCGTGACGCGCCGGTCGGACCCGAGGGTGCGGCTCCGCGAGCAAGGAGCCGACCGCGGGGCAATCATCCGCCGGGTTTCGAACGGCCGCATCGCCAGAGAAATCGAAGCCGACATCGCCGCCTCGGAGCCGCTCTCCGATGTCGTCAGGACTGCTGTGAAGGTGGCGGGGCTCGGAAAGCCCATCGACGAGACGGCGTGGAAGCGGCTACTCAGCCGCTTCGAGGTTTCTGCTCGACATTCGTTCGACTACGGACTCGGCCTTGATGCGACCCCTGTCGCCGAGACGCTCGCGGCGGGAACGGTGCGCGGAACGAAGGGACGGATTCTCGTGCTCGACCGCGGAGACGATACCTTTGCGGTCGATATGCGGGCGCTCGTCGGCTACGAGGTACGCTCGGAGCCGCCCTCGCGGCGGTTACAGTCGAGCCTCGGCCGGTTCGAGTAGCCCAGGCCAGCAAGCAGTCACCGTCGGGGCGAAGCCGAGGGGCTGATTGTTTTCGTATTGTGTACGCGTCGCTTCGTCGGTAACCATCAAAAGTCGTCACGAGAGACCTTCATGCAGCGGGTCGTCTCGCTCGTCAGTTCACCGGTCGACGAGTTCTCGGAGTCGGTCCTCGCTCTGTGCGCCGACGACCTGTTCTGCGACCTCACCGTCGACGAAGACGACAAGCGTGGGGACACCCTGTACACCGAACTCGGCGGCGAGGTCCTGGTTGGCGTCGACATCGACCTTGATGACGGCCGCGTCGGTCGACTCGGCGACAGACTCGACCGCGGGTTCCATCATCTGGCAGGGGCCGCACCAATCGGCGTAGAAATCAACCAGTACAGTATCGTACTCCGAGGTGACGGCATCGAGGCCGTTCGTCTCTTCGATGGGAATCGGTTCGGACGGCGATGTGGACGCACTCTCTGATGACATTATCGAACTGTAGGGTCCACGGACGGATAACGGTTGTGGAGGTGAAGGACAATATTGCCCGGAGCGGTCGTGTACGAAGACCGCATCGTGTCGGGGTGGTTATCACGGCAGGGCAGATAGAAGCGTTTGTGGGACATCACACATTCGACAGCGACCGCGCGGCACAGCTTGAGGAAGCAGGGCGGCGGTATCGGTATCTCTCCAGGGACGAGCTGCTGGGGGCACTCGCCCCCGACGGCGACGAGGTGGTTGCCGACCTCGGCAGCGGGACCGGATTCTACACTGACGACATCGCACCACACGTCGGCGGTGTCCACGCCGTCGACATCCAAGAGCAGATGCACGAATTCTACCGCGAGAAGGGCGTCCCAGAGAACGTGAGCCTCGTCACGAGCGGTATTGCGGACCTTCCGTTCGAACCCGGAGCCCTCGATGCCGCCGTCTCGACGATGACCTACCACGAGTTCGCCAGCGACGAAGCGCTCGCAGAGCTAACGCGAGTGCTCGCCGACGGCGGCCGCTTCGTCGTTGCCGACTGGCGAGCCGGTGGGAACGGCGAGGCGGGGCCACCGCTCGACGAACGGTACTCGGCGACAGCAGCGGCAGATGCACTGGCTGCGGCAGGGTTTGAGCGACGACGCGAGGAGACCAGACCGGAGACATTCCTACTCGTTGTGCAGGCTCGGTAACTCGTGTGGGGCATTATCGTCAATCGAAACCCGTAGAAAACACCGTAGTGTAGTTCGATTCCGCCCGCTCAGAGAACGCAGAGAGCGACGAACCCGACAGCGTCAGTTCTCGGCGACCGCCGCCTGCTCGGCGGGGTCGTCATACTTTTCGCGGAACTCGCCGATGAGATTGCCCATCTTGGCGTACCAGTCGTTGAGCATCCGCTGCATGTCGTCGGCGATTTCGTCGGGGTCGGTCGGCCGGAAAACGTGATAGTAGCCGCCCTGGTCGTAGTTGACCTGCTCTTTCTGGACGAAGCCACTCTGGACGAGTCGCTGGACCGAGCGGTAGGCCGTCGAGCGCTCGCGGTCGACGGCGTCGGCGATTTCATCGACCGTCATCGGCTCGGCGGTTTCGGTGAGAAGTTGGAAGATTTCCTTGTCGAGTTCCTTGAGACCGTGGATACACTCAAGCAGCCCCTCACACTCCATATCCTGCTTGAGGTATTCGCTCATCGAGTTCGCCATTTCACATACATATATTTTCCGCTCGTACATAAGTGTTTTGCGAGTGTAGTACAATACTGCCCGCTCGGCAGTAACAGGACAGTCCCGTCGACGAATCCGAACCGTAAAAACCGCAGACGGCACTGGGGCACGTATGGAGGTACTCGTCCGGCTGCTGGGGCTGTTGGTGCTTTTGCTCGCCGGCACCGGCCTGCGGGCCTCCGGAGTGCTCAACGCGAGCCGAACCGACCGGCTGAATGCGTTGGCCTACTACGTCGCGCTGCCAGCACTGGTCTTTGTCTCTACCTACACGCGGTCGCTCGTTGAGCTGCTCTCGGGAGCGCTATTTGTCGGCCTGCTCGCGGTGTTTTTTGCGACAGCCGGGCTAGCATGGGTCATCCATCGTGGACGGGAGGCAAACGAGCGCTGGAGTGTTGCCGTCATCCAGTCGTACCACTCGAATCTCGGCTACCTCGGGTTGCCGCTCGTCGCGGCGACCTTCGGCGGCGACGTGACCGCCATCGCCAGCGTCGTTCTCGGCGTCGTCTCGCTGATGCAGATTATGCTCACTGTCGTCATTCTCTCGACGGTCAACGGCGCGTCGACAACCGTCGGCCGCGAGCTTTCGCGGCTCCTGAAGAACCCGGTGTTGGCAGCCCTAGTGGCTGGCATCGCTGTTGGCACCGCCGGAGTACCGATTCCTGCTCCGGCTGCGACCGGCCTAGAGTACCTCGGCAGCCTCGCACTACCCATCGCGCTGCTGTGTGTCGGCGCGTCGCTCCGGGTCGAACTCGGTGATGCGGATTTCGTGGCGACAGCGGCCATCGTCGCGCTGAAGCTCGGCTGTATGCCGGCGCTCGCGTGGGTCGTCTTCACCGGGCTCGCAGTCGAGCCGGCGACGCTTACGGCAACGGTCGTGATGTTCGGCACGCCGACAGCCGTCTCGACGTACGTCTTCGCGAGCGAACTTGGCGGCGACGAGCAGTTCGCCTCGCTCAACGTCTTTTTGACGACGCTGCTTTCCATCGGAACGCTCTTTATTCTCATTGAAGCGGTCGGATGAACAGCCCGCGATAGGCGCTGCTGCGAGCTTTGAACTGAAGGAAAGGAGCCAGGGGTGGGATTTGAACCCACGAACTCCCGATTACAAGTCGGGTGCTTGGACCACCCAAGCTCCCCTGGCACAGATGTCTATCAGCCGTCGTCGGTTTTGAGCGTGTCGGTTCGGATAGCCTTTTCGAGTTCCACTCGATGGGGTGTGTACCCGTGGTCGCGATAGAAGGACCGGGCGGCCTCGTTGTCGGCCATCGCCTGCAGACCGACGGCGTCCGCCCCGTCAGCATCGAGTTCGGCCTCAGCAGCCGCAAGCAGCGCGCTGCCGATGCCCTCACCGCGGTGGTCGGGTGTAACGTAGAGGTTGTACACGATGCCCCGAGTCACGTCCTGCTCGTACGCGTCGGTCTCAACACCGTACGTGACAAAACCGACGACTGCGCCCGCACGCCGGGCAACGAGCGCCGTGTCGGCGACGGCGTGCTGGAGCATCGATTCGTGAATCCGAGACCGGTTTTCCTCGGGGCGGAGGTGGGAGCCATGTCGTCGCTGGTCGGTTGCGAGGTCGACCCACATATCCGCGATGCGGTCGGCGTCGTCGGCGTCGGCCGGCTCGATATCGACATCGACGGGTGGCTCCCCGGACACGAATTACTCCCTGAGCGCCTCAACACCGACAAGCGTCTCGCCGGTCAGCATGTTCAGCGCCGCACCGCCGCCCGTCGAGACGTGGTCGAAGTCCTCAAGAATACCGAGCTTCCGGAGCGCGGAGGCCGTATCCCCACCGCCGACGATACTCTGTTCGGCGCGGGTCGCGGATTTGTAGAGTTCGAGCGTCCCGGTTTCGAAGCGGTCGTCCTCGAAGACCCCGGCGGGGCCGTTCAGGATGGCCGTTCCGGCGTCATCGAGGATATTGGCGTAGGCGGCGACGGTTCGAGCGCCGATGTCCATCGCGGGCGTCGACGCCGGCAGGTCCTCGAGGTCGTGCTCGACGCGCTCGCCGGCGTCGTTTTCGACGGCCACGTCGCGCGGCATGTAGATACGGTGGCTGAAGTCATCGAGCAGGTCGCCGGCCTGCTTGACGGCCTCGTGGCTGCGCTCGTTGACGACAGCCGCGGATGCGGCACCAAGCGAGACGCCGTCGGCGAGCAAGAAGGCGTTGCCGACGATGCCGGCGGTGAGAACGGAATCAGCGAGGCCGCGTTCGAGGACCGAGCGGGCGACTGCTATCGAGTCGTCGACCTTCGCGCCGCCGAGCACGTAGACGCGGGGCTCCGGACTGGACTCGATGTTGCCGAGGACATCGAGTTCCCGTTCCATTACGCGCCCGGCGTATGCGGGCAATCGTTCCGGAAAGCCGACGACCGACGGCTGGCTCCGGTGGGCAGTCGCGAAGGCGTCGTTGACGTAGGCGTCCAAGGCCGGCGCGAGCCGGGACACGAGATACGTCTCGGCAGCCGCCGACGGCTCGAAGGACATGTACTCCTCGGAGTAAAAGCGCGTGTTCTCGAGCAGCACCGCTCGTCCGGGGTCGAGCTCGTCGATGCGGGTTCGTGCTTCCGCGGAGAACGTCGAATCGCAGTACTCGACCGGCGCATCGAGCAGTTCATCGAGGCGTTCGGCGTGTCGTTCGAGGTCGGAGAACTCGTCGCCCCCCGGCCGACCCTGGTGTGCTAAGAGGGCGACACGAGCGTCACGCCGACATAGTTCCTCTACGGTGTCGACGTGGGCCCGCAGCCGGGCGTCGTCAGCCAGCCCGTCCGACGAAAGCGGACTGTTGATGTCGATGCGGACCCCGAGCGCCGTCCCGTCGGCTTCGAGGTCGTCCAGCGTCCGTATCATGCCCGGGACTCCCGGCGGGCCGAGCAAAGACCTTTCCGTTCGCTGTCGTGGGGCTGCCCGCGACAGCATCGACGGCCCGCAAGGAGCGTACTAACAAAGCATTATTTATGGTCCGGACCGCGAACCTACCCAGTGAATCGTATCCATGGACGTAGCTAACTCAACGCTGGCCGCTTCGATACGGGAGCGACCGGGCACCGCCCTCGTTGGACTGTTCGGTGTCCTGCTCGCTGTCGACCTCGTCGCGAAGCTGGCCGGCGTACAGCTCGGGCCGATAGGCGGCCGGCTCTCTGTTGGCCGCTTTACCAGCGGTCTCACACAGGGCATCGTCATCGGCGTCATCATCGGACTTGCCGGCATCGGCCTGTCGATGACGTACAGCATTCTGAACTTCGCGAACTTCTCGCACGGTGACCTCATCACCGTGGGCGCTTTCAGTGGCTGGGGCGTCGCGTATCTGATTTTGGGCTGGGGCATCGTCGCGACCGACCCCGAGTACGGAATCGGAACGCTGCTTCTCGTCCGCCGCCCCGGCGTCGGCTTTACTGAACTGGGCGCGAGCGTCCTGCTGTCACCGTGGGCCATCCTCGGCGGGCTCGTGGCAGCGGCAGTGATTACGGCGCTGCTCGCGCTCGCCATCGACCGTGTTGTCTACAAGCCGATGCGAGACCGGAGCGGCATCTCCCTGCTCATCGTCTCTATCGGTGTGGCGCTCGTGCTCCGCTACGGCATCCAGTTCATCTACGGTCCCGGCACCCGACCGGTCACCTCCAGCGAACGGACGCTCGAACTGGGCGTTGCGTCCATCGACACCCACCTCGCAACCATCGTCGTCGTCGGCGTCGGGCTCATCATCGGAACGCACTACCTGCTCCAGCAGACGAAACTCGGGACGGCGATGCGGGCCATGTCCGACAACAAGGACCTCGCGCTCGTGACTGGCATCCCGACCGAGCGAACGATAACGTGGACGTGGCTCATCGGCGGCGGGCTGGCCGGCGCGAGTGGCTTCCTCTACATCCTGATTCAGACGCTGCAGTTCGACCGGGGCTGGCTGCTGTTGCTGCTCATCTTCGCTGCGGTTATCCTCGGTGGCATCGGCTCGATATACGGAGCCATCGCGGGCGGGCTCGTCATCGGTCTCGTCTTCCAGCTGTCGCCGATATGGGTCGGCAGCGACTTCAACTACGTCGCCGCCTACGCGATTATGATACTCGTGTTGCTGCTCCGGCCTGAAGGGCTGTTCAAGGGGGTGTCAACAGCATGAGCGACTCACTGCTCGGACGAATCGGCGGTGCGCTCGAAGAGCGGGACCTGCTGTTGGTCCTGTTGACGCTTGGACTTGTCTACGTGCTGTTTGCGCTGTCGGTTCTCGACCAAGGGCTCGGAAGCATTGTCTCGACGCTGGCCCGAGTGACGTTCCTCTCGCTTTCCTTTGCGCTCGTCGCGCTGGCGCTGAATCTCCACTGGGGTTACACCGGCCTGTTCAACATCGGTGTCGTCGCGTTCATGATGGTCGGCGTCTACACGATGGCGATGCTGACCCGGCCGCCGGACCCGGCCTTCGGCGCACCCGGTCTGGGGCTGCCGCTGTGGGTCGGCATCCTCGCCGGTGTCGCCGTAGCGGCTATCCTCGGCTTGCTCACCGCCCTGCCGGCGCTTCGGCTTCGGGCCGACTATCTCGCCATCGTCACGCTGGGGCTTTCCGAAATCGTCCGACTGACCATCGCGTCCGGTGACTTCAACGAGTGGCTCATCGAGAACGTCGGTGCCGGTACCGGCAGCGCGACGAGCCTGACCTTCACGGTCAGCCCACAGACGCCGATACGGGGGCTCTATTTCACCGATGCCGGCGACCCGACGGCGCTTGGGACGGCCGTGTTCGGGGTCACAGACGACCTCGGCATCAGCCAGTCGGCGGTCGTCGACTGGACGTACATCCTGGCGCTGGCGGTGGTGCTCATCGCCGTCTATCTCTTCTTGGAGCGGCTCGGCCGCTCACCGTTTGGCCGGATTCTAAAAGCCATCAGAGAAGACGAGGTGGTCGCCAGCTCCCTCGGCAAGGATATCCGAATGGCGAAAATCAAGGTGTTTGTCATCGGCTGTGCGCTGATGGGGCTTGGCGGCATCCTCTGGTACGGAGCCGAGGGGGCGGCCAACCCACAGGCGATGACGTACTCGCCGCTGTACACCTTCTACATCTTCATCGCCGTCATCGTCGGCGGGGCCGGCTCCAACACCGGCAGCGTGCTTGGCGGCATCGTCTTTGCCAGCTTCCTCTTCGAGGGGCCACGTCGCGCTGGAGGGTTCGTCAGAGACCGTATCGCGGCTGATGTCGACACGCCGGAGAACTTCGCTGAAGCGGTCGCACCGTTCAGCTCGCTCGATTTCACGCCGTTTATCGCCTACGCAACGGACGAGATTGCGGCGCTGCAGTTCGTGTTGCTCGGCCTCGTACTGATTTTCATCATGCACCGACGCCCGGACGGCCTCCTTGGCCACCGTGTCGAAACAGCATCGGCGGTTGACCTCTCAGAACGCCCCGAGACGGGGGGTGACGACAATGAGTGACGCACCGACTGCAGCCCCGCCGGAAGAACTCGGCGAAGTCGAAGACTCACCGACAGAACAGGCCGCCCAAGAGACGCCGCCGGGACTGCCGCTTCGGGTCAACAACCTCAAAAAAGAGTTCGGCGGTATCACCGCTGTGGACGGTGCCAGTTTCCAGGTTGAGGAGGGGACACTGACCGGCCTCATCGGTCCGAACGGGGCCGGCAAATCGACGACGTTCAACTGCATCACCGGCGTCCACAAGGCGACGAGTGGGCACATCCACTTCAAAGACGAGGAGATTACCGGCCTCGAACCGTACGAGATCGCTCAAAAAGGCCTCGTCAGGACGTTCCAGATAGCCAGAGAGCTCGAAGAGATGACCGTCCTCGAAAACCTCATGCTCGCGCCGAAAAACCAGCGTGGCGAGGCCATTTGGCGGTCGGTGACCCCCGGCGCGCGACGCGGCGTCATCGCGGAGGAAAAGGACGTCCGAAAGCGGGCCTGGGAGACGCTGGAGTTCTTCGAGATCGACCATCTTGCCCACGAGTACGCTGGTGGGCTTTCGGGCGGCCAACGGAAGCTGCTGGAGATGGCACGGGCGCTGATGACCGACCCCGAGATGGTGCTGCTCGACGAACCGCTCGCCGGTGTCAATCCGACGCTCGAAGAGAAAATTCTCGACCGCATCCACGAGCTCCGAGAGCAGGGCCAGACCTTCCTGCTCGTCGAACACGATATGGACGTTATCATGAACAACTGCGAGCACATCATCGTCATGCACCAAGGACAGGTCCTCGCTGAGGGGACAGCAGAGGACATCCGAGACAACGACCAGGTAATCGAGGCCTACTTGGGGGAGGACATATGAGCGACGACGCGACCGTCGGCACGGAGACGATGACGACCGAAGGCGAGAGCATCCTCGAAATTCGCTCGCTGGATGCCGGCTACGGCGACCTGCAGATTCTGAGTGATGTCGACCTCGATGTCGACGACGGCGAATACGTCACGATTGTCGGCCCGAACGGGGCCGGCAAGTCGACGGTGATGAAATCCGTTTTCGGCCTGACAACGCACATGGGCGGGACCGTCACCTTCGACGACGAAGAGATACAGGACCACTCGCCGGAGCGCATCATTCGGACCGGCATCGGGTTCGTTCCACAGACCGACAACGTCTTCGGCGGGCTGACGGTCCGGGAAAACCTCGAGATGGGTGCGTACATCCTCGAAGCAACACCCGCCGACCTCGCCGAGCAGTATCCCCGAACGGCCGGGCAGCTCTCGCAGTCGTCGCTGGAGTCGCTGTGCCGATGGGTACCGCTACATCGCGTGCTTGGCGACTCGGTCCCACAGGACCGCATCGACACCATCTACGACCGGTTCCCGATACTCGAAGAGCGAAAGCACCAGAAGGCCGGAACACTCTCCGGCGGCCAGCGGCAGATGGTCGCGATGGGGCGGGCGCTGATGCTCGACCCCGACCTGCTGTTACTTGACGAGCCGTCGGCGGGGCTGGCCCCCGACCTCGTTGAGGACATGTTCGACCGCATCGACCGCATCAACGACGCCGGAACAGCCATTCTGATGGTCGAGCAGAACGCCAAGGAGGCGCTGCGGCGCTGTGACCGCGGATACGTGCTTGTTGACGGGCAGAACCGCTACATGGACAGCGGCGACGCGCTGCTGGCGGACGACCAAGTCAGACAGGACTTCCTCGGCGGGTAAAAAAGCAAAAACGGATTTTGTGACGCGTTACGTGTCGAGGACTTCAGCCCACTGGCTGGAGTAGGACGGCTGTTCCGGCTCGAAGGAGACCTGCTGGAAGACCTCACCGCCGAGGTCCTCAAAGCCGTTGACGTAGCTTGCTTCGAGCGCCTGCCCGTACTCGTCGTTGAGATACAGCGTCGCCGTGTTGTCGTGGCCGAGTCGGTCCATGACGACCTCCGCCATCACCGGACCCTGCAGGGCGTCGGAGGGTGCTGTTCGGAAGATGTAGCCGTCGTCATCAAGCTCGGTGACGCCAGGAGCCGTCGAAGCCGGCGAGATGCCGACCACGGAGTTGGGTACGTAGACCTCCGTGGAGACAGGGAAGTTCTGGTCGGAACCGGCCGGGCCGACGACCGCCGGGTAGCCGGCGTTGACGAGCGACTCCGCGCTGGAGATAGCCGCCGTTGGGTCGGTCTGTGTATCCTCGACGGACGTGTCAACAGACACGTTGAGGTCGGCATCGTTGATTTGTGTGGCAGCCAGCAGGGCACCGTCACGAATCGGGCCACCGAGCGGCCCGAGGTCTCCGGTCTCGGGCATCAACACGCCGACCATCGCCTCGAACTCATCGACACCAACCGGGTCCTCGGCAGTGACATCACCGATTTCGCCGGCCTCAAGTTCGAGGCTGTCGACGACTTCGAGTTGCCCGCCTTGGAAATCGACGATATCGTAGGCCGCAGAGACGATGTCGCCGTTTTCGTCGAAGTCAACGCTGGAGGACGCGCCCTGGTAGTTGATCGAGTCGCCGGCTGCGACCGTCTCGACGGCTTCGGGAAGTTCAGCCGGGCCGAACTCCTCGCCGTTGGGGTTGGCAACGGTCGCCATTCGGTCCCGGATGGCCTCGCCGTCGTTTTCGCCGGCCGCAACCGCAGCCAGTACCGAAACGGCCATGGCGTCGTAGGCGTGGCTGGTGAACACGCTCGGTGCCTCGCCGTATTCGTCCTCGTAGCTGTCGGCGAAAAAGTCCGCTCCCGGACCGTCAGCCGCCGGCTCGGTGCCGATGACGTTGTCCATGTCGTTGTCGACATCGCCCGGGAGGTCGCTGTCGATGAGCCCATCCGGAACGATGATGTCAACATCGTAGTCGTCGGCGAACTCGCCGTAGTAGTCGCGGAACAACTGGATGCCGGACTGTGGGAAGCCGACAACCATCACCGAGTCGGGCGTCTGAGCGACACCATCCCCGTTTCCGTTCCCGTTCCCGTTGCCGTTACAGCCAGCCAGCGCGACCATGCTCGCTGCGCCGGCGGCTTTCAATACGTTGCGTCGGTTGATGTGACGTGTCATACTGGAGAATCATAACAAGGCCCCCTGTATAAAGGTATCCACAGCCACAAAAGTACCGGCCGCAATGTTCGTGGCGGCTACCGTACTACCGGGCGAACTCGACGTCGGTGTTTTCCTCACGACACGTCTCAAGCGCATGCTTTGCTGCCATCCCGGCGGCCTGAGCGGTTCGGTCGAGGCCGACACCGACTTTCAGCTCGACGCCGACGGTTTCGTTGACGTGCTCGATGGCGTCGAGATATGCTGCCTCGTCGATACCGTCACAGACTGCGATGATATTGTCGCCGCCGACGAAGAACGACAGCGAGTCGTTCTCGTGGCGCATATACCGCATCAACTCGGCGTAGCCCTGTTCGATGTTGATAAACGAGTCGAACTCGTTGAGCTGGTCTGTATACTTGCCCGTCGCATCGTTGACATCGAAATGAGCGATTTGTACGTCGGTGTCGGTCCGCTCGGACGGCTGAATCGGGTCGCCACGAAGGATTTCAGTGCGGCCCTTGTCCTGTGCGCTGCCGGCATCCTGTAGCTGGTCGGTCGCGGTGCCGAGCGCCGCGGCTGGCGACGAATCAACGCCGATGCTCAGGCTCACCGTCACGGGGTACCGGTTGCCAACGGATTCCTGAATCAGCGCGTGAGCGTCGGCATCGAGGCCGTTCGTAACCGCCACCATATTGTCGAAACGGGTAAAGAAAACATAGCCCATCCGGTTGCCGATAAGCTGAGAGAGGTCGGCGTAGAGCCGCGATTGCAGGGTCTGTAAGTCGACTTCGCGGCGCGGTTCGGGGGTGACAGTCCACGGACCGTAGTTGTCTATCTGAACGAGCGTTACCTGTGTGTTCGTCACATGCCATACTCCGGTCGGGGTAGATATTTGTCTTATCATCCCCGAACGTGCATCACAAAAACGAGACGGAAACCGCGGGCTACGCGTGTTTCTCGACGTCGACTTCCCACATGTCGGCGTTCCGCATCGCTTGGCCGACCGCCTTGTGGAAGGAGACAATGTCGTCAAACTCCGATTGGTCGACGTGCTCGAAGATATCGGCGACGCTTACGACCTCGCTGTGGTTGAGCCGAACCGGCTCGTCACCGTGCTCGTCAACGAAGTCGGAGGCCGAAAGCGGGAAGTCTCCCTCTTCGTCGAGTTTCTTTGCGAGTATCGCCTGCCCGTACTTCCGTTTCCCCTCGGAGCCTTCTTCGCCGTCGGGGTCGTGGGGCCAGTCCATACCAGTGTGTGGAGCAGCCACTATGAAAGCGTTTCCGCTCTCGGTCCGTCGTCGGCGGCGAGCGCGGCAGTATCCACGCGTGAAACGCTCGCAGTATTAAGTAGGCGGCGCGCTAATCTGTCGGTAACGTCAGCCGCCGTGGCCGTCGGCGACCGCCAGCGACGGCGACCACGGGGCCGACCTCAGAACCATGTCCGAGGACCAACCGCAGACGACCGAGACGAAGCAGGTACTTGAGTTTCGTCTCGGCGACGAGACCTACTGTGTGAGCATCGACTTCGTGACCGAAATCGTCGACATGGGGGAGCTGACCCCCATTCCGAACTCCCCGCCGCACGTCGAGGGGGTCATCGACCTCCGTGGAAACACGACCTCGATCATCGACCCGAAAGTCGGACTCGACATCGAAGGCGAACTCGGCGAGCGCATCGTCATCTTCGATTCCGAAATCTTCGACGACGAGCGGTCGGTCGGGTGGGCCGTCGACAGCGTCGAGGAGGTGTCCGATATCGACCTCGAAGAGGTCGACGACTCGCCGGTCGAACAGGAGCACATCTATGGCCTCATCAAGCGCGAGGAGGATTTCGTCGTCTGGATAGACCCCAAAACGATGGACAACGAGTTCGCCGCGGGCGAGGAGCTGGCGACGCCGGACGCGGTCTCGGAAAGCTAAGCCGCCAGGCAGGGTGACGGAGGCATCGACCGCAGAGAAAACACCTATCGGGACGCCTCCGGTAGGTGGCGGTGATGAAGCTACGCGCGTGGACCCGCGAACACGTACTCGGCATCACCGTTGTCCTCTCCGTTGTCTCGCTTACGCTCGTCTTCGGCGCGGCTCTGCAGGCAGTCCCGACCGACCCGCTGCCGAAGCCGCAGCCGCTTCTCGACGCGATTCCGCACGCCAACGCCGTCATTAGTCTCGCTGCTATCGGGACAATTCTCGGTGGCGTTTACGAGATTCGGCGCGGAAACGTCGACCGCCACCGACTGCTGATGGTCGCCAGCTTCCTGCTTTTCGCCGGCTTTCTCGTACTGTACCTCTACCGAGTCGCCATTGTTGGGCCAAGTGCGTTCCCCGGCGGAGAAACCGTCAGAACGTTCGTTTACCTGCCGTTCCTCGCAGTCCATATCGTGCTGGCGGTCGCCTGTGTCCCGTTCGTGTTCTATGCGCTCCTCGTCGCGGGGACCCGCCCAGTCGAAGAAATCTACCGGACGAACCACCGCACAGCGGGCCGAATCGCGGCCGCCCTGTGGTTGATTTCGTTCTCGATGGGGATTGTCATCTACCTGATGCTATATCACATCTACTGAGTACCCAAGCCGTGGTATGCTTTCGCAGCCGACAAAAAAGAGACTACGTTCTGTAGGAACCGCCGTAGACCGCCTTAGCTCTCTTCGGGCGCGGCCTCGTCGGGGACCTGCCCCTCAAGCAGCGACTCGTCGGTGTACTGCTGGCGGATGTCCTTCTTGGAGAACTTCCCGGTTGCGGTCTTGGGAATCTCGTCGATGAACTCGATAGCGTCCGGCAGCCACCACTTCGGATAATCCTCGCGAAGGAGGTCCATAACCTCATCGCTCAGCGTCTCGGTGTTGGCCGTCTCGCCGGGGACGACGAACGCGACCGGCCGTTCCTGCCACTTTTCGTGGGGGACGCCGACGACAGCCGACTCCGCGACATCGTCGTGGGCCATGATGGCGTTTTCGAGTTCGACAGACGAAATCCACTCGCCGCCGGACTTGATGACGTCCTTGGCGCGGTCGACGATTTTGATGTAGCCTTCCTCGTCGACGGTGACGACGTCGCCGGTCTTCAGCCACCCGTCCTCGAAGTCTTCCTCGTTGGCCTCAGGCCGCTCGAAGTACTCCTGGGTGACCCATGGGCCACGAATCCAGAGTTCGCCGAACTCCTCGCCGTCCCAAGCGATTTCTTCGCCGTCCTCGTCGATGACTTTCATCTCGAGGCCGGGAGCGAGCAGTCCCTGCTTGGACCGGTGTTCGAGCTGGGTTTCGTAGTCTTCGTCTTCGAGGTTGTACTTGAGCTGAGAGACCGAACCGATGGGCGACATCTCGGTCATGCCCCACGCGTGCAGCAGTTCGACATCGCGGTCGTCGAACCAGCGAATCATCGACTCGGGCGCAGCGGAGCCGCCGACGATGACGGTATCGAGCGCCGATAGGTCAAGGTCGTTCTCCTCGGCGTAGTCCATCAGCCCCAGCCAGACGGTCGGGACGCCGGCCGTAATCGTGACGCCCTCCTCTTCGATAAGCTGTGCGAGGTCTTCGGGGTCCGGCTCCGGTCCGGGATAGACGTGCTTCGAGCCGGCCGCAGTCGCGGTAAAGGGCATCCCCCACGCGTTGACGTGGAACATCGGTACCACGGGCATAATGACATCGTCGTCGTCCATCGGGATGCCCTGCGGCGTCAGCGACGCCATCGTGTGGCTCCACAGCATCTGCTGGGTGTATTCGACGCCCTTGGGGTTGCCCGTCGTCCCCGAGGTGTAACACATGCCGGCGGGCTGGTCCTCGTCGAGGACCGGCCAGTCGTACTCCGTCGGCTGGCCGCCGACAAACTCCTCGTATGGGGTTGCATCGAGGCTGTCGGTTCCCGATTCGCCCATCACGACGAAATCGACGCCCTCAAACTCGGGGGCGTCTTGGGCCGCCTGCGCCAGCTTCGGCGCAAGCGACTGGTCGACGAAAATGAGTTCGTCGTCAGCGTTGTCGACGATGTACTGGATGTGCTCGTCGGGCAGCAGCGGATTGATGGTGTGGAGCTGTGCCCCGATAGTCGGCACGCCGAAGTAGGTCTCGAAGTGTCGGTGGTGATTCCAGCAGAACGTACCGATGCGGTCGCCCTCCTCGATACCGTACTCGTCAAGCGCGTTGGCGAGCTGGGCCGTCCGGTCGGCGTATTCGCTGTAGGTGTAGCGTTCGATACCGCGATGGGTCCGGGAAACGATTTCCCGGTCCGGATAGAGATTTTCCGCGCGCCACAGGAACGGTCTGAGTGTCTGGTCAGTGCCTCCTGGCATACGCTACACCACTACGAGTAACCACAACTTGATTCTTGGCACAAACTGTTGTAGCGTGTTAACTGAAAGAATCTCAAGGCCGCTGGATGCGGCGGCTGACAGCCAGCCCCTCACCGAGCGGTAGCAGCGTCGTCTCGAAGCTACTGGCGTCGTCAAGATGGTCGAGGTACGCTGCGATGCCGCCCGCAGGGCCGCCGTCGTCGGTTCGATTCCCGATGACGAGGTCGGCTATCTCGTCGAACTCGAACGGACCGGCGGTCATGTTATCGGCGACGACGACGCCGCCGGGGGGCACCTTCGGTGCAACAGCCTCGAAGGCTTCGACGTAGCGTCGCTTTTCGTTGTCGATGAGGACCACGTCGAACGGCCCCTCATATTTGCGGACAATCTCGATTGCGTCGCCGACCTCGAAGGTAGCGCGGTCGGCGACCCCGCCCCGTTCGAAATAGGCTCGGGCGTCGTCGAGCTCTTCGGCGTCGATTTCGGTGAGCACTACCTCACCGTCCTCGGAGAGCGCCCGCGCGAACCAGTACGCCGAGTAGCCGAAGCCAGAGCCGAACTCGAAGACCCGGCGTGCCTCAACAAGGCCAGCGAGTTGCTGGAGCCAGCCGCCGACAGCAGGACCGACCGTTGGAAACCCGGTCTCGTCGGCGCGGGCGTCCATTTCTTCGAGCACCGCATCCGGTTCGGGGCCGATTGCGGCGGCGAACGCACCGAGGTCGTCCGGAACAGTCATTCCAACCACTTAATCGAGCAGCCCCGGGAGGGGCCGGGAGCCGGCTCCGGCTCCGCACCGTTCAGGACAGCCTCAATAGCCGCTCGCATCTCGAAGCCAGGAGCCTCAGACGGCTCGTCGTCGGGGGCAAGCGCGTCGTCGAAGCGCCCGTGGTAGACGAGTCGGAACGCCCCGCCGTCGTTGTGAAACAGGAAGGGGTCGGGCGTACAGACTGCCCCGTATGCCTCAGCGGTCGACTGCGGCTCGTCTCTGAGGTAGGCCGTGATGTCGATGTCACCGCGGTCTGCGTACTCGACCATCGTCTCGAAGCTATCCTCCGGGTACTCGTCGGCGTCGTTGGGATTGATGCCGACGACAGCGAGGTCGTCGTAGTCGTCAGCAAGCCGGTTCATCGTCTCGAACTTCGCCTGCACGTATGGGCAGTGGTTGCACATGAAAACGACCAGCAGCGCGTCGTAGCCACCGAAGTCATCGAGGCTGTGCTGGTCGCCATCGACTCCCGGAAGTTCGAAGGCCGGGGCCGGGTCGCCGACATCGAGTTCGTCCGACGCTGATTCGAGTGCCATACCGGGGCGTTAGACCGGAACCGACAAAAATCACCCCTCGAAGGTCGTCAAGAAGACCGCCACGACCGCGAGGACGATACCGGTCGCCTTCCGGAGGGTAAGCGCCTCATCGAGAAACAGGATGCCGATGACGGAGCTAGCGACCAAAAAGAGTCCGAAGATAGGAACCACGACGCTGACCGGCCCGGCCGCAAGCGCCCGGTAGTAGGCGATAATGCCGACCGCGAGGCAGACGCCGGCAGCGTACATATACGGCGCGTGTTCGTGGGTCAGCGCCGAGAGTATCGGTCGGTCAGTCGCGACAACAAGCCCAAAGGCAGCAACGACGAGCATGCCGTTGGTCACCATCGCGACCGTGTCGGCCGGCAGTTCCTGCGTAGCGAGTTTCGTCAGCGGCGCAACGAGCGCGTAGGCGGCGAGGGCGACAAGCGCATACCAGATGTACTGCATGGGCGGAGTCAGCGGTCCGGCGGACAAGTCCCCACCGGAAGCGGTCGGATAGAGGGGTTGGCTGACGCCTCCGAAACCGTGAAACCCGGACGCCGTCAACACCCACACAACAGATGGCGCTCACCAAACGTATCATCCCCTGCATCGACGTTGACCTAAACGAAGACGGGGAGGCGGCCGTCTACACCGGTGTCAACTTCGAGGACCTCGAATACACCGGCGACCCGGTCGAACTCGCCAAAAAGTACAACGAGGCCGGTGCCGACGAGTTCGTCTTCCTCGACATTACCGCCTCGGCGGAGGGCCGAGAGACGATGCTCGATACCGTCTCAGCGGTCGCCGACGAGTGTTTCATCCCCCTCACCGTGGGCGGTGGCATCCGAACCCGAGACGACATCAAAGAGACCCTGCGAGCCGGCGCGGACAAGGTTTCTATCAACACCGGCGCGCTCCAGCGGCCCGAACTCATCGGCGAGGGTGCGGAGGCGTTCGGCAGCCAATGTATCGTTATCTCCGTCGACGCCCGGCGGCGATTCGACGAGGCAGGCGAACACTACGTCGAGGTCGACGGCGAGTCCTGTTGGTTCGAGTGTACAATCAAAGGTGGCCGCGAGGGCACCGGCACCGACGTCGTCGAGTGGGCCGGTGAGGCCGCCGACCGCGGGGCCGGCGAGCTGTTCGTCAACTCCATCGACGCCGACGGTACAAAGGACGGCTATGACATCCCGCTGACGAAGGCGGTCTGTGACAACGTTCCGACGCCGGTCATCGCCTCCTCCGGCTGTGGGTCGCCGGAGCATATGGCCGAAGTGTTCGAGGATGCCGATGCCGATGCGGCGCTTGCGGCGTCTATCTTCCACTTCGAGGAGTACAGCATCGAAGAAACGAAACGCTCTCTCGACGAGCAGGGGATTCCCGTTCGGTTGTAGCCGCCGCGCAAGCGCGGCTGAGTCACGGTCAAACATCCCCGAACGGAACGCTTTCGTCGTCCGGTCCCGTTTAGAAAAGCGTGCAATGGCGGTGTGAGTGGTGCGGACGGAACTATGAGAGCGACGAGCCACCGGCAACGTGTGAGACGTGTGGTCGCGAATCCTTCGAAGCGGATACCGACGACGACCCGTTCGAGAGCGAACAAATCGTGTGGGCGTGTGCCGACTGCGGCCGCGAACACGTCAAGCATTCGCCGCCGTGTGCCCGCTGTGGAGGGCACAACCTCGAACGACAACGGGTCACGGTTGATGTCGACGAAGACGTCTCAGCGCCCGGCTACCTCTCGGTCGGGGCGCCGTATCTGCTTGGAGCGCTCGTTGTGGTCGTCATCGTCGGCCTCGCGCTGGTCGGCGTCATCCCAGTGCCCGGGCTCTCGGGGCCGCCGGCTCCACCGGACGCTCCGGCCGACGAAGAACGGACAGCATCGCTTTCGCTTGCGGAGGTTGAGGCGAACCTCCACGACCGCTTCGAGACCGAACGCGACAGCGAGGGCGTCCAGTCACGGACGCTTGATGGCGGTGACACCGGTGCGTTCGTGACGTATCTCACGCGCCATACTGTCGCAGAGCGGTACGACGACGGCTACGACGGCGACGGCCCCGACCCGAGCGCGTTCGATATCCGGTGTCAGCGCCAGCCGGCTGTTGGCGTCTTTGAGACTGCTGTCGATGCGGACGCCTTCAACAGCGAGTCGGCGCTTGCGGACGAACTCGCGACGGCGATGCTAGACGTGACAGAGTATCGGAGCGCGATACGCAACGACGCACAGCGGGAAGGAATCAGCGTGCATGTCGCCCCCGACGGGACGGTCTTTGTCGGCTATCTCAGCTGTTGAGCGGCTTCAGGCGGCCGCCTCAAAGGCTTCTTCGAAAGCGTCTGTCTTGTCTCTGACCCGGCTGGCGCCTTGTTCGAGCGCGTCGAGGGGGTCGATGCTGCCGTCGGTCTTGATGGTGACGATGGGCTCGGTCTGGCCGCCTGACTGTTCGGGGTTGACGTCGTATGTGGCCGCGGTGACGCCGTCGAGTTCCAGCAGCGCACCCTTCAGGACGTTCATGAACGTGTGGTCTTCACCCTCGATTTCGATAGCCAGTTCCGTCTCCAGATTCTCGATGACGCGGAGGTCCATTGGCGACGGATACGGTCATCCGCCGTATGAGCGTTACGGAGCCGGCTGGTGGCGCAGCGGCTGGCCTACAGCGAGCCGTCGGCGAGCGGCAACTCCAGCGTCGAGCCGTCGTTGTGGACCGTTGCCGACCCGTACTCGTCGAGATAGAAGGGGTCCTCGGCGGCGATTTCAAGCCGCAGCGTCTCGCCGTCCGGGACCGACCGCTGGAGCGGCTCCAACTCCAAAGCGACCGTCTGCGTGCCATCTTCGATACGGACGGCGGTCACCTGGTCGTCGATTTGCTCGCTTCGGCCCCACCGGTCGACGTGGGAGAAGCTGACAAAGAGGTTCAACACGTCGTTGTCGGTTTCGACTGTCAGCGTCAGTTCGGGCGTCCCGAACACCTCGAACGCTCCGTCGGAGCCGATGTCGTAGTCCGCCGTCCGGCTCGCCCACAGGGGAGCCTGCCGGACCGTCGAGCGGTCGTCCGCAAGCGAATCAAGCGACACCGCTACCGGCTCGGCGCCGTCGCCGAAGCCCTCGAACGTCCGCCATGTCTCCTGCTGTTCGTCGTACAGCGATACCTCGGGGATGTCGGGGTCGCCGTCGCCACGAACGTGTGCGTTCATCCATTCGAGCGCCGCCTCGTGCATGTAGGTCTGCTGGTCGTCGCCGACGCCCAACTCGGCGATGTTATGACCGCCGTTGTAGATGACGAGTCGTGCATCGACGCCCACGGCGGATGCCTGTCGGTAGTTCGCAACCGCCTCACTCGGTGGAAAGAGCGTATCCTTCCAGCCGGAAACGACGAGCGTCGGCGCATCGAGGTCGTCGAGATACGTCGCCGGCGAACGCGCTTCGAAGTACGATTCGGCATCCGCCGGCAAGGCGTTTGCTTCGAGTGCTTCCCCGTACCATTCCGGAAGGCGCTCGTCGAGCGTCTGCTCGATGTTGCCGGTAAACCGCGAGGTCACCGCTCCGGAGCCGACGAGCGCGCCGAGCCAGCCGGACTTGATGGTTTCGTTCGGCGCGCCCGAGTAGACGAGGTCGTTCCACGCGATGCGCGGAACGATAGCGTCAATGCGGTCGTCCTGTGCGGCCGCCAGAAGCTGGATACCACCGCCATAGGAGCCGCCGTCCATACCAACCGCCGGGTTGTCACCATCAGCGCGCACTTCATCATAGTCTGCGAGCCAATCGAGCAGCGCCGACACGTCTCGTACTTCATTTGGCCCGTTGACCTGTACCTCACCGTCGGAATCACCGAATCCACGGGAGTCGTAGGCGAGAACAACGTAGCCGTGGCTGGCGTACATCTGTGCGGTACACCGCATGAGGTCCTTGTTGAGTCCCCAGCCGTGGGTCGTAAGCACCGACGGATGGGGACCAGCGGTGTCCGGCTCATACACCGTCGCAGCCAGTTCCGTTCCGTCGAAGGACGCAATTGTTACGTCGCGGCTCGTCACATCGCCGCTCGGCTCAAAAAGCTCCCCCGAGAGCGCACAGTCGAGTTCGATTGCCGAGGCCTGTCCCACCGCTGTCGTGGTGCCGGCCGCCGCCACCCCACCGGCAGCGAGCGTCCTGAGCACCGTACGTCTGGTAACCCCCATTCGTGTTACCGTGTGTCTCGGCACCGTCTATTAACGGTTTTTAATCTTCAAACTAGTTCATGCATGTTTCTATCACGGTCCACGACTAGCGGTAGCAAGGGGTAGGCTTTTGCGCTCTGCTGGGTTTACTCGTGGACATGGAGCTTGACCTCTCAGGCAAGACCGCCGTCGTTACCGGTGGCTCGCGTGGCATCGGTCGTGCAATCTCTCTCGGGTTCGCCGCTGCCGGCGCAGACGTTGTCCCGCTCTCCCGGACGGAATCTGACGTGGAGGCTGTTGTCGAAGATATCGAGTCCCACGGCGTTGAGAGCCGCGTTGAGACACTCGACGTCGCCGACAGTGACGCCGTCGAAGCCTGTTTTGAGCGGATTGACGATGCCCTCGGCATCGATGTCGTGGTCAACAACGCCGGCATTAATCCTGACGCGGCGCTCGGCACGCCGGAGTCAGTCCCCGATGAAGGGTTCGACAGCGTTCTCGATGTCAACCTCGGCGGTGCCTTCGCCTGTGCTCGCGCCGCAGAGCCAACACTGAGAGACAACGGCGGCTCGCTAATCAACGTCGCCAGCGTCGGCGGACTGGTTGGGCTCCCGCGGCAGCACCCCTACGTCGCCTCCAAGCACGGCCTCGTCGGGCTGACAAAAAGCCTCGCGCTCGATTGGGCACCGGACGTACGCGTCAACTGTCTCGCGCCGGGCTACGTTGCTACGGACCTCACAGATGACTTACAGGAAAACGAGGACCTCAGGCGTTCCATCGAGCGTCGAACGCCGCTTGACCGCTTCGCCGAACCGGAGGAAATCGCCGGACCGGCGGTGTTTCTTGCCAGCGACCTCGCCTCGTATGCGACCGGCGAAGTCTTCGCCGTCGACGGCGGGTGGACCGCTCGGTAACCGGGAGGAACGGGACAGGCCAGCGCCGCCTGTTCGTAAAGAGTTTTGCCGCCCCGGCGTCGAAACGTTGCCATGACCACCTTCGAGTACGACGTCGCCATCGTTGGAGCCGGCACCGCCGGCTGTTACGCCGGCGCGACTATCGCTGACGCGGGCTACGACGTCGTCATCGTCGACCGAAAGGACGCCGAGGAGGCCGGACACATCGCCTGTGGGGATGCGCTGAAGGGTGCCGATACGTTCCCCGAGGCGATTCCGAAATCCGAAATCGAATCGTCGTTCACAAACACCGATGTCGACCACGGGCAGTTCGAAATCCCACAGGAGGACGTCTCGCTCGACATCCCGATTCCGGGCGAACTCGCCGTTATCGACCGCTGGGAGTACGGCCGCCAGCTTATCGATGCGGCCGAAGACGCCGGCACTGAGTTCCACTACGACACCGTCGTTCAGGATGTCCTGCAGGACGATGACGGCCGCGTCTACGGCTTCTCAGCCATCAAGAAGGGCGACCCACGAACCTACGAGGCCGAAATCGTCCTCGACGGGGCGGGAGCGCTATCGATTCTACAGGACAAGGCCGACTTCGAGGATGCGACCTTCGATACGAACGTCCAGTACTCGCAGTTCTCCTCGGCCTACCGGGAGGTTATCGAGGTCGACGAGCCCGTCGAGTGGGACGACGCGCTCGTGTTCAAGCCGACGAAGCGCTCGGCAGGATATCTCTGGTACTTCCCGCGGACGCCGACCGAAATCAACGTCGGGCTCGGCTTCCAGATGAACGAGGAGCCGATGAAACTCGTCGACGACCTTCGGGAGGATATCAGCCGTCGGCCGGAGCTGAAAGGCGCCACTGTCAAAGACAAACTCGGCGCGGCGCTGCCGACTCGCCGACCGTACGACTCGGCAACCGCGCCGGGCTATATGGCCATCGGCGACGCCGCGGCCCACGTCAACCCCATCAGCGGCGGCGGCATCGCCGGCGCGGCCTACGCCGGCCAGTACGCCGGGGAAGCCGCAATCGGTGCCATCGAGGACGGCGATGTCAGCGAGGCGAACCTCTGGGAGTACAACGAGCGCGTGATGGACCACTACGGCGGTCGGTATGCGGCCCTCGATGTGTACAACATCTTCTCGACGGCCTGTGACCTCGACGAGCTACTGGGGCTACTGGCGGCGATGCCCGCCGAAAAGCTCTCGGATGCGCTGTACTCCGGGTCCGCGGAGGTCGGGCTACCGCTCAAGCTCCGCGTGCTGGTCAAGAGCTTCGGCCATTGGAAGACGCTCAAGGAGCTTTTCGACACTAAACAACTCGCCGACCGGCTGTTGGAGCATTACGAGACGTATCCGTCCAGTCCCGAGGGACTCGACGCCTGGCAGGAAACGAGAGACGAGATTATGGACGACATCTACGCACAGACCGGCGCGGAACCGAAGTACTAGCGGCGTCGCCGTCCGACAGCGGCAGCGGATGTTACGACCGCCGGACGACTTCCGCAACCGATTCGTCGAGCGGCTCGTTGACACGCCACAGATAGAGACTCGCGTAGCTCCGGTACGGAGCCCAGCGTTCGGCCGCTTCAGTCATCGCCGCGCGGTCGAGGTCCTCGTCGAGAAGCGCCCGCATACCTTTCCGGATTCCGAGGTCTCCAACCGGGAAGACGTCTTCTCTGCCCAGCGAGAACAGCAGTTGCATGTTCGCCGTCCACTCGCCGACGCCGGTGATATCAGTAAGCTCTGCCCGCACCGCCTCGTCGTCCATCGGCTCGAAGTAGGCCCTGTCGTAGCCGTGGTCTTCGAATGCCGCCGCAATGTTGTGGAGATAGGTGGCCTTCTGCCGGGAGAGGCCGGCCTCACGGAACGTCTCTGTGTCGGCGGCCAGCACTGCTGTCGGCGTCGGCTCGACGGCATCGAAGAGCCGCTTTTTCGTGGCCTCGGCCGACGCCATCGACACCTGCTGGCGGAGCACCGAGACGAGCAGTCGGCGGAACAGGTCGTCGGCCGGCTCGATTGTCAGCGCGCCGTGGCGTTCGATGAGCGGTTCGAGGACCGGGTCGGCACGGAGGGTGTCGTGCGGAGCGGTCACAGGCTTCTGTAGGGCTGGCGGACAGTTATGTCTCTCGGGCCTATGCCGGCCCATCAACCCGCTCGCTGCCGGTGCCGTCGACCGGCTCGGCGGGAGAGCCAGCGACAGTCTGGCCGGGAGCGACATCCTCGACGACAACGCTGCCAGCGCCGACCGTCGCCGATTCGCCGACGGTAATGTCGCCGATAAGGGTCGCGTTTGCGCCGACAGTAGCGCCGTCCGCAAGCGTCGGGTGGCGCTTCTCCCGGCGCATCGAGTCACCGCCGAGGGTGACACCGTGGTACAGCAGCACGTCATCGCCGATTTCGGCTGTCTCGCCGACGACAACGGCCGCGCCGTGGTCGATGAACAGTCGCCGGCCGATATCGGCGGCGGGATGGATTTCGACGCCAGTCAGGAGGCGGATACACTGCGACAGCGCTCGGGCGGCGAACGTGTGGCCACGCTCCCAGAGCGCGTGTGCGATGCGGTAGCCCCAGACGGCGTGGAGCCCCGGATACAACAGCGCGACAGAGAGCGCGCTCGTCGCGGCCGGGTCCTTTGCGAGGGCGGTCCGGATGTCCTCTCTGAGATGGCGACGTATCGTTCGGATGAGATTGTGGAGTGACATTGATATATTCGGAGCCATGCCGGTACCGACAGGAGAACAACGCGGCCGCCGATACCGCGTCGCTGCCGGACGAGACCGGAAAGTACCGACTACTCGGACGACGACATCATAAAAAGTGTCGGTGCGGGACGGCGCTACTTGTTGTAGTCGTCGCCGTAGATATCCTGGACCTGCTCTTCGAACTGCTCCATGACGTTCCGCCGCTTGATTTTCATCGACGGCGTCAGCAGGTCGTTGTCGGCCGTCCACTCGATGGGGACGAGCCGGAACTCTTTGATTTTCTCCGACTTCGAGAGCGTCTTGTTGACCTCTTCGACTTCCTCGTTGACGTACTCGCGGACGCGACTGTCTGCACAGATCGCCTCGGAGTCGTCGGGAAGGTCGATGCCCTCCTTGTCGGCCCACCGCTCGACGGCTTCGAGGTTCGGGACAAAGAGCGCGGCGATGAACTTCTGGTTGTCGCCGATGACCATCGCCTGGTCGATGCGCTCGGAGGTCGCAAACTCGTCTTCGATGGGCTGTGGGGCGATGTTTTTGCCCGTGTCGAGGACGATGAGCTGTTTCAGTCGGTCGTGGTAGATGAGGTAGTCATCGTCGGTCTGTTCGATGATGTCTCCGGTGCGGAACCAGCCGTCCTGAGTGAACGCTTCCTCGGTGGCCCCGGGTCGGTTCCAGTACCCCTCGGTGACGTTGGGACCTTTGACGTGGAGTTCGCCGATGTCGCCGTCGGCGTTGGCCTTCTGGTCGTCGGAAACGACCGTCTCGTCGAGTCGAACCTCGACGTTGGAAAGCGGCGGGCCGAGCGTCCCGGAGCGGTAGTCTTCCGGCGGGTTCACAGAGACGACAGGCGAGGTTTCAGTCAGCCCATAGCCTTCGAGAATCGGAATGCCCATCCCGTCGAAGAGCTCGGCGAGCTGCTTGGAGAGGCTGCCGCCGCCGCTGACGAAGAACTCGATGTTGCCACCCATCTGCTCCCGTACCGACGAGTAGACGAGCTTGTCCATGAGCTTGTACTTGAGCTTCAGCCCAAGACCCGGGCTCTCGGTGTTTGCCCACTGGCGGGCGATGGGCACCGCGCGGTTGAACACGGCCTCGGGAGCCTCGTCGCGGAGGCTATCGTAGATGCGTTCGTAGACTCGCGGCACCGACGACGCGCCAGTCGGCTTGACAATCTGAATGTCGTCGGCGACCGTGTCGGTCGACTCGGCGTATGAGACAGTCGCGCCGGAGCCGAACATCAGGAAGTGGCCGGCGACGCGTTCGAAGACGTGGGCCAGCGGCAGGAACGAGAGGACGCGGTCGCGCTCATCGATTGCGGGCAGGTCCTCGTCTTTGTCTGGGCGGGGTGCAAAGCGCTTTCGGAGCCCGTTGACGTTCGACCGGAAGTTTCGGTGAGTGAGTTGGACGCCCTTCGGTTTGCCGGTCGTCCCCGAGGTGTAGATGAGCGAGGCCAGGTCGTCGAGGTCACGTTCGGCGAGCCGTGACTCGTAGGCGTCCTGGTCGAAGTGCTCGTCGCCGAGGTCGTGGACCTCGGCCAGCGAGAGGATGTCATCGCGGTCGTCGTGGCCGTCGAAGTCGTCGATAACGACGATAAACGAGAGGTCGAGTTCGTCTTCGACCTCGAGTACCCGTTCGAGCAGTTCCCCGTTCTCGACGACGACGCCGTCGGCATTCGGGTCATCGAGAAGGTACTGGACCTGATTGGGCGACGACTCAGTGTAGACAGTCGTCACGACGCCACCGGCTGCAAGGATGGCGAAGTCTGACTGTGCCCACTCCATCCGGGTGTTGGCAAAGATGCCGACCCGTGTGTCGTTTTCGACGCCGAGTTCCCGAAAGCCGGCACTGAGGTTCCGGACGATTTCCTGCATCGTCTCGTATGTCAGTGATTCGAACTCGCCGGAGGGGGCCGCCGGGAGAACGTCCGGTGTCAGCGAGCGCTCGTAGACGCCCCCCTTGTACCACTGGGCATCTCGATCCGCGTGCCGCGAGGCGCTCTGCTCGAACAGCCTCGGAATCGTGTTCTCCCCAACCACCTCGTCCTCGAACTCCGCTTCGGCCTGTTTCCAGGCTGCCGTGCTGCTAGACATGGTCTGCTATAGGCATACTCACAATCCTCCCATATTAATGCAAGCACTTTCGGCGAAGTTTGCTTTCCATCCGAAATATTAGAACAGAAAATAATACAAGCACGACCGGGAATCGGGTGAACAGGTAAAAACCAATTAACAGTTTTAAACAGCAAAGCAATGTCGCGCCACGAGAGGCAAAACGGAACCACCTTGTCGGAGGGGCCGAATACCGGAAATCGTGTTCCCATCGATACCGTCGGTCGCTCCGGGGACCTGGCGATACGCTCGATTTCCACTGGTGGCAGCAGTCGTGTTCGCCGTTCTTTGGCCGCCGCTTGCGCTTGCGTGTCTCGCGGCCACCGTCGGCGTCTACTGGTTCCACCGCGACCCGGAGCGGTCACCACCGCCGACAGGCGTCGTTTCACCTGCCGACGGTCGCGTGTCCGTCGTCCGGACCGAGGGCCAACGGGTCCGGGTTGCGGTCTTCATGAACGTCACGGACGTGCATATCAACCGCGCGCCAGCCGCCGGCACCGTCACCTCAGTCGAGCATACGCCCGGCGGCCACCTGCCAGCGTTCAGCAAAAAATCCGACCGGAACGAGCGCGTGACAGTCGAGTTCGAGGAATACGAGCTCACGCTCATCGCCGGGACCGTCGCTCGACGGGTGTATCCCTACGTTGCGGCCGGTGACGAACTCGACCGCGGCGAACGCCTCGGTCACATCTCGTTTAGCTCTCGGGCCGACGTGTTACTCCCACCTGAATACGACCGGAGCGACATTCGGGTCGAGGAAGGCCAGCACGTCCGGGCCGGCGAAACCGTCATTGCCGCTCGTTGATACGGGCTGTTGTGGCGGCTCACCGAGCGAGATACGTCACGTCGTGTTCGACCTCGTAGCCCTTCGGGACGCCGACTGCTTCGAGACACTCCTCACAGAGCGGCTTTTCCATGTCCTTGTTGTGCGTCCGTTCGAGCACCGAAACCTCCGAAAGCGGAAAGATTTCTTCACACCGGCTGCACTCGGTCTTGTCGCCGTCGATGATGTTCATCCTCGGCGGCGTTTGAACGACAACGAACCTATGTACTTCGGGTGTTTCGTCTCGTGAACCGAAACGGCTATATTCACCGACAGCACCGAAGGTGCTCGACCGTCCCCCTTTTATTGACAGCCCCCCAACGCGCCGTCGATGACCAGCCGAAGCGACATCGCCCCGGAGACGCTGACAGTCTCGCTTGAATCCGAGGGCGTCGAAGTGGAGTACCTCGATGGCCGCTCGGTGTTCTATCATGGTGTCCCGGAAAAGAAAGCGGGAGCGGTTCACTGCCCGCCGGGCAAGGATGTCCACGTGCTCGTGACGGCACCGGACGAAACGCAGGGTGTGATGGTGTACGTCAACGACCGCAACACGCACGACGACATCCTCGAATCGACTGGCGTCGGCCGCGTCATCATTGAGGGAGGCGAGACAGCGTCGCTGTTCCCTGGGGTTGCGGCCGAAAGCACCGGCTACCGGGTTGAGGTTAGCGCGGACTTCGATGTCGCCGACGGGCGCGTGTTCGTCTTTGCGGAAGACCAGATGGGCGAGTTCAGCTACGAACTCGTTCCGGAGTCGGAGGTGGCGTGATGCCGCTGCAGAAGCCGTGGCAGCCGCTTGAGCGGTCGACCATAGGTGGCGTGCCGGACCGCTACGGTGTCTACGAACTCGGCGATGGTAACGGAACGGTGCTGGCCGTAGAGCACGGCCCACTCCGGGATGAACTCAAGGAAGCGCTGGCCTACGGGGACGGCTCGAAGGTTCGGTGGAAAGAAACACAGACCCGCGAACAGGCCGTCGAGATAGCCGACACACACAGAGAGCGGCTGGGCGAGTGACGGGACTGACGGCGGCTTACTGGATGTAGCTCGGTTCCTCAGCGTCACAGGACGCCTCGTGCTGTGTGGCGTCCTCGCGGTTGTCGAAGAGCATCCCGCACTTCTCGCACTTGTACCACGTCGTCCCGTCTTTCTCTGTGGTTTCGACCATGTCTGGAACTGTGACACGTGGGCGTATAACGGTTACCCCGCTACCAACCCGGACGACGACGGGGCGGTCGCTGCCGTCGTCGGAACGGTAAAGCGGCCGGCGGCCCGATGGCTACGCATGGACCGGCAGGTTACGCTCACGGTGAAAGGTGCCGAAAAGCGGGACGCGGGACGCGGGGTGGCCCGCCTGCCGGAAGCAGCGCGGCAGCAGTTAGGCGTGCTGAGCGGCGACACCGTCGTCATCGACGGCGAGTCGCCGACAGTCGCAAAGGTCTGGCCGGGCACGGGCGGCGGGGAGACGGTTCGCATCGACGCCGAAACCCGCGCCAATGCAGGTGTCACTATCGGTGACACCGTCACCGTTGAGCCGGTATCGATTGCTGACGCCGACCGCGTCGTCGTCGAACTCCCGGTAAGCGCCGACGATGACCTCCTCGAAGCGGTCGCGACCGACCTGCAAGACCGGCCGCTACGGGACGGCGAAGCGGTTCGGCTCGAACGGCCGGGGGTCAGAGCCCGCGTCGTCGAAACCGACCCGGGCGGGACCGTTCGGGTCACCGGTGAGACGACGATTCGCGTTCGCGAAAGCCCCGACGCGTCCGACGGAATCACGGACAGCGCCCCGGAACAGACCGAGACAGCCGAGCGTGCGGCTCCGGAGCCGACGCCCGACGCAACCTACGAGGACATCGGCGGTCTCGACGAGGAACTGGAACAGGTCAGAGAGATGATAGAGCTGCCGCTTTCGGAGCCGGAGCTGTTCCGCAAACTTGGCATCGAGCCGCCGTCGGGCGTCCTGTTGTACGGCCCGCCGGGAACTGGGAAAACGCTCATCGCCAAGGCCGTCGCCAACGAGGTCGACGCCCACTTCGAGGTCATCGACGGCCCGGAAATCGTCTCTAAGTACAAGGGCGAGAGCGAAGAACGGCTCCGGGAGACCTTCGAACGCGCGGTCGACAACCAGCCGGCCGTGGTCTTCATCGACGAAATCGACTCCATCGCCGGCACTCGCGACGAGGACGCCGACATGGAAAACCGGGTTGTCGCCCAGCTTTTGACGCTGATGGACGGCCTCGAAAACCACGGCCGCCTCATCGTCATCGGCGCGACCAACCGCGTCGACGCCATCGACCCCGCGCTCCGGCGCGGCGGCCGCTTCGACCGTGAAATCGAAATCGGCGCACCCGACGAGGGGGGCCGCAGGGAAATTCTCGATGTTCACACGCGTGGAATGCCGTTGAGCGAGGATGTCGACATCGACTATCTGGCGGCGCGAACGCACGGCTTCGTCGGCGCTGACATCCACTCGCTGGCGACGGAGGCGGCCATGGAGGCGCTTCGGAGCCGCGACGAGCGCGGCGAGCTTCGGGTCACCGCCGGGGACTTCGAGGCGGCACTGACCGCTACCGACCCCTCTGCGATGCGGGAATACGTCGCTGAGACCCCCGAGGCGGCGTTCGAGGATGTCGGTGGGCTCGACGCAGCCAAGCAGCGGCTGACCGAGGCAGTCGAGTGGCCGCTGTCGTATGGCCCGCTGTTCGAGGAGACGAACACCGACCCGCCGACCGGTATCCTGCTGTATGGGCCGCCCGGGACCGGAAAAACGCTCCTCGCGCGGGCGCTGGCCGGCGAAAGCGACGTGAATTTCGTTTCCGTAGCCGGGCCTGAGCTCCTTGACAAGTACGTCGGCGAGTCCGAGAAGGCCGTCCGGGAAGTCTTCGACCGGGCGAGACAGGCCGCGCCGGCAATCGTCTTCTTCGACGAAATCGATGCCCTCGCCGGTGTTCGCGGCGATGCCAGCGAGGCGACAGAACGGGTCGTCTCACAGCTGCTTGCGGAGCTCGACGGGCTGGCGGACAACCCGAATATGGTCGTGTTGGCGGCGACAAACCGAAAAGCGGCGCTCGACCCGGCGCTGCTTCGACCGGGGCGGCTTGAGACCCACGTCGAAGTTCCGGACCCCGGGGAAACAGCCCGCAAGGAGATTCTCGATGTTCACACGCGTGGCAAGCCGCTCGGCGAGGATGTCGACCTCGACGAGGTCGCCGCCGAGACGGCAGGCCGGTCGGGAGCAGAGCTCGAAGCCGTCGTTCGAGACGCCTCGATGCGGGCGATTCGGGAGCTGGCAACGGAACTTGGACCGGAGGCGGCCGCCGACCGCGCCGACGAGGTGACAATCGAGCGGCGACACTTCGAGGCGGCGCTGGATGCCATCGAAACGGCCTAACAGCTACTCGTCTGCCGGTTCGACATCACTGACGGTGCCGGCCGGCGTCCACCCGTCGTCGGTTTGTTCGCCGGCGACGAGCGGGTCGTCCCCACCGTCGGTGACGAACCGGTAGACCGTCCCGTCGTCTGCGACACCTTCGGCCTGAAAGGCTTCCTGAAAGAACTCCGCAGAACGGGGTTCGACAACGACCGAAGAGCCGTCTTCGAAGGTTACCAGTATCCGGTCGGGGGTGATGTTGTGAAACCGCTTTGCGAGCGTATGCATACGTGGAGTCAGTCTACCGACCGACAAATCGGTGCCGCTTTTTCGCCCGACGCCACAGGGCTCGTATGGACGAACGCGCCGACTGTGCCCGTCGGGCGGCCGAGGCCGGGGCCGATATCGCCGCGGCGGCGTTTCGGGACGGCATCGATTCGGAAACCAAGGGCGAAAAAACCGACGTAGTGACGCAGGCCGACCGAGACGCCCAGCGGCGCGTCGTTGGCGTCATCCGTGAGCGGTATCCGGATGAGCCGATTGTCGGAGAGGAAAGCGATGGCGAAACCGAAGCGACGGCTGATGAACTCCCGGCAGAGGGTGCGGCGTGGGTCGTCGACCCCATCGACGGGACGAACAACTTCGTTCATGGGCTCCGTGAGTGGGCCACAAGCGTCGTCGCCGTCGTCGATGGGGCCGCCGTCGCCGGAGCGACCGTCGCGCCGGCGCTTGGGGAGACATTCCTGCTGACGCCGGATGGGGCGTTTCTGAACGGGGACCCACTCGCCGTCAGCGACCGGTCGGACCCCGAGACGTTTACCGTGGTGCCGACCGTCTGGTGGGGGTTCGACCGCCGCGACGAGTACGCCGCGACGTGTGAGGCTATCGTTCAGCAGTTCGGCGATATGCGCCGCTTCGGGTCGGCGCAACTGGAACTCGGATACTGTGCCGCTGGGGCCGTTGAGGCGGTCGTGACAAACATCGACCCCGAGCCGTGGGACACCGTCCTCGGCGCGGCGCTCGTGCGGGCCGCCGGCGGGACCGTCACCGACATCCACGGCGAGCCGTGGCGACACGACAGCACGGGACTCGTCGCCTCGAACGGCCGCGCACACGACGCCGTTCTTGAGGCGGCTCGGAAGCCGGAGCGACAGTAGCCGGCCGCTCAGCGAACGCGGAAGCGACAGCCGCGCCACGGCGATAGTTGCGGTCGGTACGGACCGGAAACGTGAAACCGCCGTGGGACACGACTGTCGGTATGGACTCTTCCGACTTCGACCTCGCCCGGATGTGGCTCGCGGTGTTCGTCGGGGGCATCGTCGCCATCGTCGCCGCGGCGGCTGCGTTCCCGCGGCGGGTCTATAACGGGTTCCTCTGGCAGTACTTCTGGGGTCCGGTCGATGCAGACGCCCACGGCGCTGTCTGTGCGGTCCGTTCAGGGGGTACGACGGAGCGACTCTACAGTCGGGCGGCCTGTTCCGGGGCTGAAGGTTTCGTCGCCGAGCCGGGCTATACGACCGTCTCGACGGTTAGCTACGCCGTCGTTCTCGTCTTCATGCTCATCGGCGTGCTCTTCTTGCTGCGTCGGTTGGACATTGAAATGTCTCCGGCGTTCTACTTCGCGCTGTTTCCCTACATGCTTCTTGGCGGGGCGCTCCGGACAGTCGAGGACGTCAACGTCGCGTTCCGAGGCGAAGCGGTCGGGATGCTGATTCCGTATCCGGCTGTTGCGCTCATCATCAGCCCCTTCATTTATTTCGTGATGTTCGGGTTTACGCTGGCGGCGCTTGTCGGCGGCGTCTGGCTCGAAGGCCGGGGGACGCTCTCCCGTAGCGAGACGTTCCTCGGCGGTATCGGAACCGCCGCCGTTGTCGCCGTCGTTGGCTGGCTGCTCTATGTCGCCGGTACCACCGACATCGTCGAGTTCTACCTACTCGTTCCAACAATCGTGCTCGGCGGTGCGACGCTGACCACGCTGGTGTTTTGGTGGGTGACAGAGCGGTTCGTGCCGGGTATCAACGAGGGCACCGGGGCGATGGGTGCCTTGGTCGTTTGGGGACACGCCGTCGACGGCGTTGCCAACGTGCTGAGCCTCGACTGGGGTGAACAGCTCGTGGGCGTCCCCTACGGCTCCAAGCACGTCATCAACGAAGCGACCGTCCGGATAACCGGGGCTATCCAGCCGCAGTGGCTCACCGACGCAGTCGGCAGCGCATGGCCGTTCTTTTTCATCAAGGTCATCGCCGCTGTCGTGGTCGTTTGGGTATTCAACGAGGAGATATTCGAAGAGAGCCCGCGATACGCCTACCTGCTTTTCATCGCGGTGCTTGCGGTCGGGCTCGGCCCGGGGACCCGTGATATGCTGCGGGCGACGCTCGCCATCTGAGACCACTGACGGCCGCCTCTGCTTTTAAATACGCATTTATTACAGCGTAACTTGGTAAGTACTGCAGATATTATACAACCATAGTAAACTTACTTCCGGGTTTTAGTTTCCACTGTCGAATCATTTTTATGGTGGGTCCGTCATAGTGTGAGTGTACTATGGCAGACAAAGACGACCTCCGCGAGCAGATGATCGACGCCTTCGAAGGTGCAGACTACCCCATCAACAGCCCGATGGACCTCGTGCCTGCGCTCCCGCAGGGGCCCGGTACGAAGTTCGAATCCGGCGACTTCTCGATGACCGCAATGGAGCTCAACACGAAGCTCGGCGGCGGCGAATTCCCCTACGACTCGGCGGAAGCGTTCGTCGACGACGTCATCGAGCAGCTCGAAGACCAGGACCTCATCTGAGGTTTCCCTGTTTTCCGCTCACCGACCACACAGAGCGGCAGCGCCGTTCGTCGACCGTCAGACATGCGGCTGACGCTCCCAAACACTTTTTCTGTCCGGCACCGACACTCCCCCGATGAGCGAACTCAGCGACCTGCTGGACGATATCGTTGCCGACGTCGATGGTGTGTTTCTGTTTTCCCCGAGCGGGTCGTTCTACGAGCGGTTCGGCGAGTCCGACCCCGTCGTCGTCGCCCCGGAAAACGACGTGGGGGCGGACCGATACGTCGAGTTGCCGCTGGCGTTCAAAGACGTCAGCGAGCGGATTCGGTTCGGTATCGAAGGGGGGCTCGAACACGAGTTCGTCGCCGAAGGCGACCAAGTCGCCTGTGCGGTGGCGCTTTTTGACGATGACATCGACACGGTCACGCGGGTTCGTGCCGGCGATTTCGACCAATCGGGCGTCTACGACCTCTTTGTGAACAGCCGCGCCGAGCCGGAGGTCATCCGGAACGTCTTCGAAGTCGCCATCGAGCTGGGCAAGAAGGGCCAAAAAGGAAAGCGAGTCGGCGCGCTGTTCGTCGTCGGTGACGCTGGCAAGGTGATGAACAAATCCCGGCCGCTGAGCTACAACCCCTTCGAAAAGAGCCACGTCCACGTCGGCGACCCCATCGTCGATGTGATGCTCAAGGAGTTCTCCCGGCTTGACGGGGCCTTCGTCATCAGCGATTCGGGGAAAATCGTCTCCGCCTACCGGTATCTCGAACCGTCCGCGGAGGGCGTCGACATCCCGAAGGGACTCGGCGCGCGACATATGGCCGCCGGGGCAATCACCCGCGATACGAACGCCGTTGCGGTCGTCCTCTCGGAGTCGGACGGGCTGGTCCGGGCCTTTTCGGGCGGAGAAATCATTCTGGAGTTGGATCCGGAGGAGTACTGATGGTCGACCTCCCGCTCCGAAGCTGGTTCGAAGGGCTGCCGACACCGGGGCAAAACCTGCTCGTCGCCGCCGGCGTCCTCGTGGCCGGACTCGTCGCCGGTGCGCTGACCGCCTATCTCGTCAGCCGTGCGCTGCGGGCCTTCGGTGTCGATGACGCTGTCGAAGGAACGCCGTTCGAGCGGACGGCGAGACAGCTCGGCACCTCCACAGTACGCCTGCTGGCCCGGCTCTGTGGGCTGTTCGTCTTCGTCGTTGCGGCACTGTACGCCGGGCAGGTACTCGAAGTCATGCCGGAGGAGGCGGCACTGGAACGGATTAGCGCCTTCCTCCCGCAGCTTTTTGTCGCAGTGCTTGTCATTCTCGTCGGCCTCATCGCCGCCGACAAGGCCGAACTCGTCGTCAGCGAACGACTCAAGAGCATTAAGCTGCCGGAGGTGACGCTCATTCCGACACTTGTCAAGGTCTCGATTCTCTACGTCGCCGCGCTGATTGCCCTCTCACAGCTCGGCGTTGCGACGGGCGCGCTGCTGATTCTCCTTGCGGCCTATGCCTTCGGCGTCTTCTTTCTCGGCGGGTTGGCGTTCAAGGACCTCCTGTCGTCGGCCGCGGCCGGCATTTACGTGCTGATGACTGAGCCGTACAGTATCGGCGACGAGGTCGCAATCGACGGCTGTCGGGGCATCGTCCAAGAGGTCGACGTGTTCGTCACCTACGTCGAAGCGGAAGGCGAAGAGTACATGATACCAAACCGAAAAGTTCTCCGTGAGGGGGCGATGCGGGTCCGGTCGGGCTAGCTTCGGTTGACCGGTTCGGCCGGCACACCCGCCCACGTCTCGCCGGGCGGAACGTCCTCCGTTACGAGTGAGTTCGCTGCGACCTGTGCGCCGTCGCCGATTTCGACCCCCGGGAGGACGATTGTGCCGGCACCGACCATCGCCCGCCGGCCGATGCGGACCTGGCCGGTCCGGTATTCGTCCTGCAGAAACTCATGGCAAAGCAGCGTCGTATCATAGCCGATAACCGCGTCGTCGTCGACGGTGACAAGCTCCGGCCAGAAGACATCTGGCGTCGATTCAAGCCCCCACGAGACACCAGTACCGACGGTGACGCCGATTCGTCGGAGCAGCCAGTTCTTCAGGCGGAGGCTCGGCGAATGGCGGGCGAGGACGATGACGACGTAGTTGAGCGCGACCCGAAGCGGATGCTTCGCCTCGGGCCACGACCAAAGTGAGTTCCGGGGGCCGGGCGTCGCATGGCGGCGGAGGCGGTCATGGCGTCGCTCGCCGGCCGTGTCGTCGTCTGCGGGGCTGTCGGCAGCGTCGGTCACGAGAGGTGCGTCGGCGGCGACCGTGTTAAGTCATTCTTCGTCGGCGACGCGGCCGTCGCCGAAGGCGAGCGGCTCGGCCTCTTGGACGCGAACCCCGCGAGCGGCTAAGTGCTTGGTTCGCTTGCGGGCGAAGTCCTCCTCGCGGGACCCCCGCGTTGCGAGGACGTACATCCGTGCTTTCCCGACGGGGCGCATCGTCCGACCGGCTCGCTGTGCGCCCTGCCTGCGGGAGCCGCCGAGTCCGGAGGCGGCAATGGCGACCTCAGTGTCCGGCAGGTCGATGCCCTCATCGCCGACCCGGGAGACGACAATCGTATCGAGTTGGCCGCCGCGGAACCGGCCAAAGAGCTTGCTCCGACGGGCATGAGGCGTCTCACCGCTGATGAACGGGACGCCGAGCGCTTCGGCGATTTGGTCGCCCTGCTCGATGTATTCGACGAAGACGATGGCTTTCGAGCCCCGGTTCTCGTGCAGGATGGCGGATATCTCCCGTATCTTCGCCGGGTTCGTTGCCGCCAACTGTCGTTTCTCGTGGCCGGTCGCCGAGCCGTACTCGTTGCGGTGAGTCTCGGACGCCCACGGCAGAAACCGGATTTCGACCTCCGGCTCGGCGACGTAGCCGGCCTCGAACAGCGCCTCCCAGTTGGTTCCGATGGGCTGGCCGACGAGGGTGTATATCTGCTGTTGGTCGTCTGTTTCCCGAACCGGCGTCGCCGTCAGCCCAAGCCGGTGTTTGGTCTGGAGTTGGGCGCTCCGGCGATGGACGGGGCTGGGGATGTGGTGGACCTCGTCGTAGACGATGAGCCCCCACTTCCGCGAATCGAAGAGGCTCCGATGGCGGTCCATCCCGGCGGTCTGGTAGGTCGCTATCGTTACCGGGCGGATTTCCTTGCTGCCGCCGTGGTACTCGCCGACCTGTTCCGGCGACAGTGTTGTCTCGTTGAGGAGATTCTCCCGCCACTGGGCGGCCAGCTCTCGGGACGGAACCAGAATGAGCGTCTCGCCCTCGATGTCGGCCATGATGCCGAGCGCGGCGACGGTTTTGCCGGACCCCGGCGGGCCGACGAGCACGCCGGACCCGGCGTCGGCGAACCGAGCGATCCAGTCGCTCTGATACGGCCGCAGCTCAAGTGTAAGGTCCATCGGCAGCGGGTCGCCGGTGTCGAGATTCCGGTGGTCTTGGACCGGATAGCCGGCCTCGTAGAGGGTCTGTTTGAGGTCGGCGGTCCGTTCTTCGGCGACCCATGCCGTCTCGTCGTCAAGCCGGGCACGGAGGACGCCGTCGTCGAGCCGCGGTTCAGCGACGTTCCCCAGCAGGTCAGCGCTCTTTGCTTCGAGCACCACGTAGCCGTCCTCGTGAGTCGTAAGCCGGAACTTGTGGGCCCGCTCCCATTGGCCTTCGACCCACGATTCGAGCGCCTCGTGGTGGCCGCCGAGCGCGGACCGAATCGTCGCCAGCAGCTCCGGCAGCGACTCGTAGGGGGCGTTCCAGATGTCCTCTTCCCGAACGGCGTAAATGTAGCCCGACTCGCTGTTCGTCTCTTCGAGGTGGGCAAACTGCGTCAAAAGTGCCCGCGTGTACTGTTCGGGTTCATCGACGACAATGTCGCGACGCTCAGGAAAGACAGTGACCCGCTCTGTGGCCCCGGCTGTTCGCTCGGGAGCCCAGACCGCCGACTCGTCGTCGACATCAAGCCGTTGGACCTCGCTTTCGTCAGCGAGGGCGGCAAGCGCCTCGTTAGCGACCTCGACGGTACAGCCGGCTGTCGTGGCGAGGTCCTCGGCGGTGACGACCGGGCGGCGCGCGGCGGCCAGTGCGTCGTAGAACGTCTCGATGTCGATGTCGGCGTCGGCGTCAGCAGACGCGATGTCAGGGTCGGCTGTCACTACACACCGGTTGGACATCGGCGGTAAAAAGCGACTCGCGTCGGTGCCACGGGGCGACCGCCGACAGCCGGCAGGCTTTTTCTGTCGGACGCTGTGGCTCCGGTATGGGCGATTCAGACCTCGATTTGCAGACCGCGGAAGACGAGCTGGACGACCTCGACACCGGCGGCGATGTCGTACTCGGCGTGCTTGACGGGACGACTGACCCCGACGAGTGGGTGGCACACGTCGAAAACGACGACGTGCTCGTGTTGAATATCGAGGGGGACCTAAGCGAGTTGGCAGCAGGGTTCGCCCGCGACATCCGAGAGCTCGGCGGCGAGCTGATGCATTTCCGTGACTTTCTCGTTATCTCGCCGCCGGGGCGGGACATCGACACCGACCGACTGAGCTAGCGCTCCGACCGGACGAACGTCAGATAGTGGCCGTCCGGGTCCCTGATTCGGACGGCACCGTCGTCGAGCTGTTCGCGTTTCGTGACCCGTTCTGCGACGTTGTCGGCGACCGCCGCGGGGGATTCGGCGTTGATACCGACATCGACGTGGACGCCACCGCGGGCGTCGGCAAGGCCGAGCTGTGGCTCCCACAGCTCGATGTCGAGCGGCCCGTTAGTAAGACGAGTCCGCGTTCTGTTCTCGCCCCTGTCGACGACCTCGAAGCCGAGGGCCGTATAAAACTGCTCGGACGCAGGCAGGTCCGCAACCTCGAAGACGACCTCGAAAATGCCCGAAAGCGTCCGGCCAGCGGTCCCGCTCGGCTCGTCCGCGCCGGCGATTTCGACGCAGTTGCCCGCCGGGTCGTAGAGATACAGCGACCGCATGCTGCCGAAATCAACCTCCTGCAAGTCGAAGTCGGCATCGAGACGGTCCCACCACGCGTCGTAGGCGTCGGCCGGACAGGAGAAAGCATAATGCGTATGCAGACCGCCACGGGGAACCGCCGTCGGCCGTCGGAGCCGAAGCTCCGAGCTACCGCCGGCATCGAAACGGTACTGTCGGTCGGTCGCCTCGATGAGCGGCAGTGATAACCGCTCGCGGTAGAACGGAGCGACCGAGTCGAGGGACGTGACCTCCAGCGTGAGCCACCGGCAGTCGCCGAGCATACACGGGCTAGGGACCTGCGGCGATAAAGTTCCGGGGGCTCGCGGCGGGTTGGCAGGGGCTGCCGGCAGTTCGGGATATATACGTCCCGGGGTCGTACGTACATTTATGCCGATGAAAGGCTCCGGCGAGGGCGAATTGACGGTCATCGACGAGTTTGACGGCGGCGTCGGCTGGATCGCGTATCCCGACGAGACGATGCGGCGGGCTTCCCATGCCGTCGAAAGCGACGGCGAGCTGTGGGTGCTCGACCCGGTCGATGTCGACGGCCTCGACGACCTGCTCGCGGAGTATGCGCCGGTCGGCGGCGTCGCCGTCCTGCTCGACCGCCACAAGCGCGACGCGGCAGCCATCGCCGAACGCCACGGTGTCTCGGTGTTCGTTCCGGAATGGATGGGTGGTGTCGTCGACGACATCGACGCGCCGACAGAGCGGTTCAGCGACGAGCTGGCCGGCTTCTCGGTGCGGCGGCTTGTCGACAACCCGTTCTGGCAGGAGGCGGCGCTGTTCGACGGCGAGACGCTCGTCGTTCCGGAGGCGCTCGGGACGGTCGATTACTTCCGGACGGCAAGCGAGGACCTCGGCGTCCATCCGATGTTGCGGCCGGTGCCGCCGAAGTGCCTCAAAGAATACGACCCCGAGCGGCTGCTCGTCGGCCACGGCGAGGGTGTCCTTGATGCGCCCGCGGCGGCAATCCAGGCAGCCGTCGACGGCGCGCGCAAGGGAACGCTGCCGCTGTACGCGAAGAACCTCGCCGGATTGGTCGGGCTGCGGTAGTCGCGGGACCAGCGAGACAAATTTTATACGCAGTCGGCTGTTCCGCCCCCGTATGCGGCTTCCCCGTCCAGCGCCGGCAACGTATCTGGAGACTGTCCTCATCTTCGTCGGGCTGCTCGCCGGGGTCCAGTATACGGGCCTGTTTTTCGGGTCCGGCGGGTCGCTAGATATTCCGTATCTCGTCGGTTCCGCGCTCGTCTTTCTCGTTGCTGCGTATCTGCTCTCGGTCGTTGCAGCGAACACGCCATTGCTCTCCGAGTGGGAGCGGCTGTCCCGCGACAGCGGCGAGTGAACGCGGGCAGCGGTGAACTTTTGCGCGCCCCCGCCGCAGGAGTGGTATGGACGTGCTGCTCACCAACGACGACGGCATCGACGCGGTCGGTATCCGGGCGCTGTATGATGCGCTCGCAGAAGTCGCCGACGTGACTGCCGTCGCGCCGGCCGACGACCAAAGCGCCGTCGGCCGACAGCTCTCGCGGACCGTCGAGTTACACGACCACGAACTCGGCTACGCCGTCGAGGGGACGCCGGCCGACTGCGTCATCGCTGGGCTGGGGGCGCTCGACCTCGACCCCGATATCGTCGTTGCCGGCTGCAACGAGGGGGCCAACCTCGGCGAGTACGTGCTCGGGCGGTCCGGCACCGTCTCGGCGGCCGTCGAGGCGGCCTTCTTCGGCGTGCCCGCCATCGCTGCGTCGGTGTACTTCCCGGCCGGCGATGTCACCATCGAGGAGTTCGACCCGGACAAGACGGATTTCGCTGAAGCGTCTCGCGCGGTCCGGTATCTGGTCGACAACGCCATCGGTGCGGGCGTTTTCGACGCCGCCGACTATCTCAACGTCAACGCGCCGCTACCACCTGAAACAGGCCACGCCCCGATGGAGATTACTGAACCGTCCCACGTCTACGAGATGGACGGCGAACGGGACGGCGAAACCGTCCGCATTCAGGACCACATCTGGGAGCGAATGGCCGAGGGGACGATTCCCGACCCGCCGGGAACCGACCGCCGCGCGGTCGTCGAAGGCCGCGTCAGTGTCTCGCCGCTGACCGCACCGCATCCGACGACCGGCCACGAGGGACTGGCAGGGCTGGCCGAAAAATACCAGTAGTTCCCGTAGCGCACCTACCGCACAACGCCGTCGTCGTTGAGCCGCGCCCGCTTTTCGTCGCTGAGCCCCGCTGCCGCCAGCAGCGTATCGGTGTGCTCGCCGTGTCCCGGAACGTCTCCCTCGGCGGCTCCGCCGGTTGGGACAGCCGACCCCCGGAGGGGAAAGCCCACCCGCGGCTGGCCGTCAGCGGGGCGGTCGATGTAGCCCCGGGCCTCGATTTGTGGGTGTTCAAGCGCCTCATCGGGCGTGTAGACCGCCTCGACGGCAGCATCAACGTCATCGAGTGCCGCTATCCACTCCTCGCGAGTCTTCGAGCCGAAGATGTCCGCCAGCGTCTCCCGAAGCGCCGCCCGCTCGGCGTCGTCATCTGTCATATGCGCTTCGACGAGGTCGGGACGGTCGACAGCATCACAGAAGGCCTCCCAGAACTGCGGTTCGAGCGCCCCGAGTGTCACGTACCGGCCGTCGGCCGTCTCGTAGACGTCGTACCACGGATACGCACCCGCCAGCGGCGTCTCGCCGGGACGTGGGTCCTCACCGGCTAGTGCCTCGGGGGCGAGCGCCTGCGAGAAGGAAACGACGGCATCAGTCAGCGCTACATCGAGGTATTCCCCGTCCGTGTTGCCGAGTTCGCGCGACAGGAGCGCCGATACGATGCCGAACGCGGCCAACAGCCCGCCAGCCATGTCGGCGACCTGATAGCCGGGGACGCGGGGGGCTTCGTCGGTGCCGCGGCGGGTCATATCCAGCAGCCCGGCGATACCGACGTAGTTGAGGTCGTGGCCCGCCCGGTCGGCGTACGGCCCGGACTGTCCGTAGCCGGTCAGCGAGCAGTAGACGAGGTCCGGCTGGCGCTCGGAGAGCGTCCCGTAGTCGACGCCGAGCCGTTCGGCGACGCCGGGGCGGAAGCTCTCGATGACAACGTCGGCGTCATCGACGAGCGCGTAGAAGGCTTCGCGGCCGGCATCAGTTTTCAGGTCAATGGCGACGCTCCGCTTGCCGCGATTGACCGCGTCGAAGACCGCACCGACGCCGTCGTCAGTCAGCGGCGGCATGTGTCTGGCGTAGTCGCCAGCGTCGGTGTCTTCGACTTTGACGACATCGGCACCGGCGTCGGCGAGAAGTTGGGTTGCGTACGGTCCGGGGAGCAGCCGCGTGAGGTCGAGTACGCGGACACCGTCGAGTCGCATGGGGTCCGGTGCGCCGGCCACGATATAAGCGTGCTGCAGGGAGAAGAAGCTACATTCAGACATATATTCAGCGTTTATCCGGAAGATATTCATGCTACGGGGAAAGTGAACTATCGTATATATTCTTCTGACGCCACTAGAAGCACATCCACACAAAATCTATATGTCGTGTCAAAGTGGGTGTGTCCGTAATGCGACACGGAGATATCTCGTCGTCGGGCGACACCGTCGGCGTCGCGGTCCATCAGACCGCCGCCCCGAGCCCGGAGACAAAAGACGAAGTACTCGAACAGTGTGAGAACATCGCCTCGAAAATCGAGGGCATCAAAACCGGCGCGCCCGGTGTCGACCTCGTCATTTTCCCGGAGTATTCGACGCAGGGAATTACGTACGACGAGGAGCTGATGATGGAGCTTGCGACCGAAGTCCCGGGACCGGAAACGGAAATCTTCTCCCGAGCGTGCGACGAACACGACGTGTGGGGTGTGTTTTCTATCACCGGTGAGAAACACGAGGACCATCCCGAACGGAACCCCTACAACACGCTCATTCTCATCGACGACGAGGGCGAAATACGACAGACCTACCGGAAAATCATCCCGTGGTGTCCGATAGAAGGGTGGACCGCCGGCGACCAGACCTACGTCACCGAGGGGCCGAAGGGGCTGAACATCAGCCTCATCATCTGCGACGACGGTAACTACCCTGAAATATGGCGCGACTGTGCCTACAAGGGGGCCGAACTCATCGTCCGCTGTCAGGGATACATGTATCCCGCCGCCGAGCAACAGGAACTGGTCGCCCGCCATGCGGCGTGGGCCAACAACGCCTACGTCGCCGTCTCGAATCTCGCCGGGAGCGACGAGGTGTACTCATTTTTCGGCAACTCGAACATCGTCGGCTTCGACGGCCGGGTGCTCGGCTCCTGTGGCAGCGACGAGAACGTCTGGCAGTACGCCGAGCTCTCGGTGTCGGCCATACGGGACGCCAGAGCCAACTGGCAGAGCCAAAACCACCTCTACAAGCTGCTCCACCGCGGCTACACCTCAACGGAGGATGCGGGACTCGGCGACGGTGAAGCAGAAAACCCCTTCGACTTCTACGACGACTGGGTCGAGAACCCGGAGAAAGCGGCCGAGCAGATAGAATCGATAACCCGTTCGACCCCCGGTGTCGAAGAAGCCCCCGTCGAAGGTGTCCCCACAGAGACAGCGGAACCGCCCGAAGCGGCCGGCGACGACTGACGGCGCTGTTCCACAAACAACCGTCGGTGCGTTCAAGGGGGAGGCGAAGTATGTGGTGGTATGTCACCACATGGGGCAGTCTCCGGGGTGAGCTTCGAAACCGACGAGGAAACGTCGCTCGTGCTGTCGAGCCTTGATGAGTTCATCGAGCAGGAAGTCAAGCCGCTCGAAGCCGACCTCGGGGAGAGGTGGTCGAACCCGCGAAAGCGCCACGAGGACGACGGTCGATTCGTCCCAGACGTGCTGGAAGCCATCGAGACGGTGCGGAAGAAAAGCGCCGAGGCGGGGTTCTACGCGATGAACCTCCCGCCGGAGGTCGGCGGCGACGGCGTTTCGAACGTCACGTGGTATCGGGCGATGCGACACGTCGCATCGAACGGCCCTGGGCTGACAGAACACGTGCTCGCCGGGCCGGAGGGACCGAAGCCACTGTTGGCACAGGCGGAAGGCGAGCAGGCAGAGCGGTATCTCAAGCCGTGCGTCCGCGGCGAGAAGTCGACGGCTTTCGCACAGACCGAACCCGGCGCCGGCTCCGATTCGCCGAACATGGAGACGACCGCTGAGAAGGACGGCGACGAGTGGGTCCTCGACGGCCGCAAGCAGTGGATAACGAACGGCCCCTACGCCGACTTCGTGCAGGTGTTCGCCCGAACGACGCCACAGGAGGAGTTGGGCCGCTACGGCGGCATCACCTGCTTTCTCGTCGAGGACGACGAATACGAGGTCAGCACGCTGAACAACGCTGTCGGCATGGTCGGAATGCAGGCCGAACTCGTCTTCGATGCGGTTCGACTGCCCGAAAACAGGGTGCTCGGAACCGTCGACGGGGCGTTTTACGATGCGATGGAGTTCCTCTCGCTGGGCCGACTCGAAATCGGCGCGCGGGCGCTCGGCCACGCCGAGTTCCTTCTCGACCGCGGCGTCGAATACGCCGGCGACCGCGAGGCGTTCGGCCGTCCCATCGGAGCGTTCCAAGGGATTTCGCATACGCTCGCACGCGGGCGAGCCAGAACGTTCGCCGCCGACGCGGCTGGCCTCCGGCTGGCGTGGCTGCTAGACCGCGGCGAGCAGGCCATCGAGGAGTCGTCCATTGTCAAATATCTCGCGACGAACGTCCTCTTCGATGTTGCCGACGGTGTCGTCGGCGTCCACGGCGGCAACGGCGTCGCCGAGGACAATCCGTTCATGAACGAACTCCAGACAGCCAGAATCCTCCGTATCGTCGAAGGAACCGACGAGATACAGCTAAACACCATTGCGAAGGAACTCGGTGTCCGGTAGGTTGGGCGCCCCCGGCGTTCGTATCGCATCTCGAAGCCGAGCGTAGCGTTAATGGGCTTCGTCTGAAACGGACGTGTATGCCGAGTCGACGGGAACTGCTCCGTCTCGGAGGCGCGACGCTCGCAGCAGCGTCAGCCGCCGGTATCGCCGGCTGCAGCGAGGAGGCGTTCGAGGGGCCGGCTGACGAGATTACCGGCGACGACCTCGCGCTGCCGGGCGACAGAGCAGTCCCGGCGGAGGACCCGGACGAAGAGGACCCGGACGAGGACACAGCAGACGAAACGGAAACAGAGCCGACACCGGATGAAGACGAGTCGGAGCTGTCGGACGAAGAGATTGCAACCGCATTCGAGACCGCAATCGAAGCGCTCTCGACAAATGACGAAGCACTCGCCGACCACGACGCCGCAGCCGCTCCGGAGGAACTCGACGTAGCCGCGGTCAACGAGCGGGCCGACACAGCGGAGACGGCGCTTGAAGACATCGAGCCCCACGTGGCCGGCGATGACGCCGACGACGTCGAAGCGCTGCAAGCGGTCGCGACCTATCAACGGTACGTCGCCGGCTACGAGACTGCTCGGACGGAGCTGCTCGTCCGGCTCGACATCATCGAGGCATACGTCGCCATCGGCGAGCCGGAAAACGCCGCTGCGGAGCTTCCATCGGCGCTTGACTACCACGATGAGGTTGAACCGGAGCTGACAGCCGCCGAACGGGCCGCCGAACACCTCCAGCCGGTCACCCGGAGCGAAACGCTCGGGGATGGGGGACACCTCGACGGCGAACGACAGACCTTCGAGCGGCTCGGAACGACGCTTGAGGCGGCCGACGAATTCCTCGACGGCGCCGTCTCGATGCGTGAGGGGCTTCGGGCGTTCGACGAGGAGCGATACGAAGACGCGCTGACGGCGTTCTCTGCGGCGTCGCCGTCGCTTGCCGCCAGCGAGCGTACGTTCGACCAGCTTGAGACGGACGAGGAAACGCCACAGCGGCTCCGGACCAACGTTATCGAGCTCCGGTGTACCGCCGGAGCGTTCGCCGAGGCGGCGACACACTTCGAGGCGGCCGCATCGCTCGCGACGGCGGGAGAAAGATGGGAGGCCGAAGACAGGTTCGAGGACGGAGAGGCGGCGTTAGACCAGTGTTGATTGCTCTCTGACCGTACTTGTCACAGACGCTCGACTGCAGCCTCGATATCCTCGTGGGGCACCGGGCGTATCCAATCGTCAGCGAGCCAACGCTCTGTGACGACGCCCTCGGAGTTGAGTACGAAGACAGCCCGCTGTGGCGTCTTTGTGCCGACCATCCCATCACGCTCGACGAGCAGGTCGTATGCGGCCGCGACATCGCCGTTGAGGTCCGAGAATATCGAGAACGGACTCTCTAACTGCCTGAGAAACTCGTTGACCGAGTAGGGGCCGTCTCTGACGACACCGTAGACGGGCACGGCGTCGAACTCGTTCCAGCCGTAGGCCTCGTAGCGAGGCCACCAGTTGCGTGCGATAGCCGAGAAGACGAACCCATCGAAAACGAAGACCGCACCGCGGTCGCCGACGGCGTCGGTAAGCGATGTCGGTCGGAACGTCTCGCCGTCACAACACAGCGCCTCGAACGCCGGGGCGTGGTCGCCGACTTCGGGTGGCATACGTTCTCGTCCAGCGCGTCGAACATAAAGTACGTGCATCCATATCACGGCAAGGCGTTCGACAGCGAGCGTCAGACAGCCATCTCGGCAACGTTGGCACGGAGCCTGACGGCAAGCATGAGGAGAAACGTCGCCGACATGACGATGAAGATGGTGGAGGCACTTTGAACGAGTACAGGAGGCACGCCGATGAGTGTCCCGACGCTCGGGACCGTGTATACCCATTGTCGAAACTGTGACCGAGGGGCGGCCCGGACGGGCGAGTTAAAACTGATACCGACGGGCGTTGTCGTCGTTTTGCCCGAATAGGTCGGAGCCGCCGCCCATCTCCTCGAATGTCATTCCGGAGAGATATTCGTCGTAGGTCACATCGTAACCGCTCCGGAGGTGGAAATCGAGGTTTCCGGTCTCGATTGCGGTCTGAAAGAGCATGTGGACCGCCCGCCGGACGAGTTCGTCGGGGTCGTCCGGCTCGTAAGCGCTCTGGAGCATTGCCAGTTCGTTTCTGGTCTCGGTGTCGAGGTCGACAGAGAGTTCCTCGCCGAGGTCGCTGTAAGCCGTTTCGATGTCGTCCGAGAGGTCCTCAAGTCCCATATCGGCTGTCGGCGGGGCGGGCGGAAGTGGGTTTCGCTCGGTCGACATCGGCTTCGGTGTCAGGACCGCCCGGTCGTTCCGGACCGTCATATCCAAGCGCCGGCGACGGCTACGGGCTATCGATGGAGGACGGTCCCGATACACTGCCGGCGGATGTCGACGCGGTCAGGGCGGCACTCATCGAGTGGTACGAAACCGACCACCGGTCGTACCCATGGCGGGAGACCGAAGACCCCTACGAGATTCTTGTCTCGGAAGTGATGAGCCAGCAGACACAACTCGACCGAGTTGTCGAAGCGTGGCACGCGTTCCTCGATGAGTGGCCGACCGCTGAGGCACTCGCCGAAGCCGACCGAGCGGCTGTCGTCGGCTTCTGGACCGACCACTCGTTGGGCTACAACAACCGAGCGAAGTATCTCCACGAGGCCGCTCGGCAGGTCCGCGACGAACACGACGGCGAGTTCCCACGAACGCCCGATGGGCTACAGGAGCTGATGGGTGTCGGCCCATACACCGCCAACGCCGTCGCCTCGTTCGCGTTTAACAACGGCGACGCCGTCGTCGATACGAACGTAAAGCGGGTGTTGTACCGTGCGTTCTCCGAGTTGCACGACAAAGAGGAGCCGCCGTACCAGCACATAGCGGACGAGTTGCTGCCGAAGGGCCGCTCCCGCGTGTGGAATAACGCTATTATGGAACTCGGCGCGGTTGCCTGCGGGAAGACCCCTCGCTGCGACGAAGCGGGGTGTCCGTGGCGGGAATGGTGTGACGCCTACGACACAGGCGATTTCACCGCTCCTGATGTACCGACCCAGCCCAGTTTCGAGGGCAGTCGCCGACAGTTCCGTGGCCGGGTCGTCCGTGCACTAAACGAGTACGGCGAGCTACCGATAGACGAGTTGGGACCCCGTATCCGGGTCGATTACTCGCCTGACGGCGAGTACGGCCGAGCGTGGCTTCGGAGCCTGTTGGAAGACCTCTCCGATGAGGGAATGGTGCAGCTAACCGAACGCGATGGTGCGGTTATTGCTAGGCTCCAGCGTTGACCTCTTCGCATGACTTCAGTCGTGAAATTCTTCTGTCGGTTGTGTCGGCCCCTAGTGCGGCCTAGTCGTCAGCACCTTGGACGCCCTTGGTGGCCTGCTTTTCTGCATCGAACGGATACCACGACTGCTTGGCGTCGTAGAGACACGGGTCGTCGTAGCTCGTCTCGACAGGCTCACACAGCTCAATCAGTTGCTCGTCGCTCGTCGCAGCAACCCACTCACGGAACGTCTGTCCCGCAAAGCGGTGGGCCGCGTACGCTTCGACGATGTTTTTGATCGCGCCAGGCACTTCGTCGGCGGGGACGCGTTGGCGAATCCAGTTGACAAACGATGGGTCCTCACCGATACCGCCACCGAGGCCGATATCTAGCGCTTCGACCATCTCACCGTCTTTCCGGGCCCGCATCCCGAGCAAGCCGATGTCGGCGGTGTTGGCCTGTCCGCAGTCGGCCGTGCATCCGGAGAAATGAATTTTAAGCTGGCACACGTCCTCGGGCAGGTCGACGTTGTCCCGCAGCCACCGGAGCATCCGGGCCATTCGGGCCTTCGTTTCGGTTAGGGCGAGTCCACAGAACTCCGTGCCGGTACAGGCGGTCGCGCCGCGGACGAATGGGTTTGGTTCGGGCGTGTGTTTGTGCAGCAAGGGCTCTCGGAGCAGGTCATCAACCCTGTTCGGGTCGACATCCATAATCAGCGGATTCTGTCGGCGCGTTAGCCGAACTTCACCCGAACCGTACTCCGCGGCGAGTTCCGCAAGCCGAATCGCTTCCTGTGATTCGAGCCGTCCACAGGCAACACTGAGACCGACCCATTTCTTCCCGTTTTTTTGGTCGTGGACGCCGACGTAGTCGAATGCGCCGTCTTCGCTGGGACGCCCGGCATTGTAGGTGTATCTATCCCGCATATCCGCGCCGCTGGTTTTGAGTTCCCAGTCGACGTACTCCGCCTGCAGTGTCTCTCGGATCCATTCGGGTCCGTTATCATCGACGAAGAACCGTGACCGATTCTTGCTGCGGTTTTCGCGGTCCCCGTAATCGTGGTACAGTTCGACGAAAGCGCGCACGATGTCGACCGCACGGTCGGGGGCGACCCAGACGTCGAGCGGACGCGCAACCCGCGGCTCATGGCCGCCCAGACCGCCGCCGACGCGAACATTGAATCCGAGCTGCTCCTCGCCGTCAATCTCTTTTTGTGCTGGTTCGAGTCCGATATCGTTGATCGAGTCCTGTGCGCCGCCCTCCGGCGTCCCTGTAATAGAGATGTTGAATTTCCGCGGCATATTACAGAGCGCGTCATCATCCCGGATCTCGTCTTGGAACCGGTCAAGAATCGGCTGGGTGTCGATGATTTCGTCGTCGGCCTTGCCGGCAACCGGGCACCCAACGATGTTCCGCATTGTATCGCCGCCCGACGAGCGGGTCGTAACACCGGCCGCTTCGAGTTTGTCCCACACATCCGGAACGTCTTCGAGCCGTATCCAGTGGAGTTGTACCGACTGCCGCGTCGTCAGGTCAATCCACCCGTTGCCGAACTCGGGGTTCGTTTCGGGACCTGTCGCGTATTCGTCGGCGACTTCGCCGATTGCTCGAAGCTGTCCCGGGTCGAGCCGACCGTTACAGTTGGTCAAGCGCATCATGAAGTAGCCTTCCTGTCCAGAGCGCTGGTGGAAGAGCCCCCAGAATTTGAACCGGCAGAACCACTCGTCGCGCTCCGACTCGGGAATAGAATCGAACCCGCGGTCGGCGAACTCGAGGATTTTCTCCTGTACTGTGTCACCGTACAACTCCTCCTTGTACGCTTCTTTTTTATGCGGCATCGACCATCACCAGACACGTTAAATCGGAACCATTTCCGTTTTCAACCATTCGTCTGCTCATCATACACGCATATTACTTTGTATTGTTTGGGAAAAAGCTGTCTATTTAATATATTCGGAAATTCGGGCTAGAAGCGGAAACCACAATATCCGACACGCCAACCCGGTATTATTTCTCCTTCTTTCTACAGAATTTTATTTACAACTCATTCTCCGAGGTATTTTTGTCATACGTTTTTCGCTCTCCACAGGGGGCGTTTCAGTGTCCGCCCGTCGGCAGCACATCCACCGGCCGCGATGCTCTGGCCGCTACTGTTTTGAATATCTAAACATATTCAGGAGAAACTCTGCCAATAAGCACGCCGTCGAAAGCATTATTGCATTGATTGACTCAGTATGAGCTGGTTAACCAAACGTCGATAATGCACATGCCACAACATCTCCGGACGGGTGACAACGGACTGGCTACACTGAGTGTCGAAACAGCCGCGTCGGTGACTGTGCGGCCGATAGGGCCCGACCGACCGCCGAGGGCGAGAATCCGATGAGCCAGTGGACGCCGACGACCTGCATGCGGTGTGCGGTCGGCTGTGGCTTGCTACAGCGTAGCGACGGGACAGAGTTGACAGATGTACGTGGTGACCCATCACATCCGGCTACTTGCGGTGCGGACTGCAAGCGTGGCGTTCAAGAAACGCTTGCTGCCGAAAGCAAACGCCTCACAAAGCCGCTTGTTCGTCGAGGAGGGACGCTGCAGCCAACCGACTGGGATACCGCCATCGGCGTCGTTGCGACCCGGTTCATTGAGGCGGTTCGTGCCGATTCCGGCAACGTTGCTGTCTTCGGCAGCGGCCAGCAAACGAACGAAGCCGCCTACGCACTCGGAAAGCTCGCGCGCGGCGGGCTTGGGACGCCGCATTATGACGCCAATACTGGGCTTTGTATGGCTTCAGCGATCACAGCCTACGACCACGCATTCGGGGGGAACGCTCCACCGCCGACGTACGACGATATCCCCGCGGCAGACACACATCTTATCTGGGGAGCAAACCCCGCAACCGCCCATCCGGTTCTGTTTAATTGGGTCGTCAACAGCGCCAACGATGGCGGCCAGATAGTCGTCATCGACCCGGTCGAAAGCAAGACCGCAGCTCGCGCTGACACGCACATCCAGCTGAAACCGGGCGCTGACCTCGCCTTGGCGCGAGGGGTGATCGCCCATATCGTCGATACCGGCGGTGTCGATACCACGTTTGTCAAGTCGAACACCACTGGGTACGACTGTATGGCCGACGCCCTGCCGGCCGTACAGGAGGCCGCTGAGACGGCCGGTGTAACCGTGGATGACATCGAGACGATAGCCGACGCGGTCGACGCAAAGACGCTTCTCTACTGGGGGATGGGTGTCAATCAAAACATTCAGGGGACAGCGACGGCGCGTGCGCTGATAGATCTCTGTCTCGTGACTGGCAATCTCGGCCCCGGAAGCGGCCCCTTCTCGCTGACCGGCCAGGCCAACTCGATGGGAAACCGCGTCTGTGCCTCGAAAGAGACCTGGCCCGGCCACCAGCAGTACACCGACCAGTCGGTGCGGAAAACAGTCGCGAACACGTGGAACGTTCCGTTTAGTCGGTTGCCAACCGGCCGAGGCGACGGGTTTGTCAGCATCATCAACCGGATGGCTCGTGGCGAGATCGATATCTGCTGGACGGTCGCAACGAACCCCGCTGTCGGGTTGCCTGATGCCGACCACGTGCGCTCCGTATTAGAGGATGTTTTCCTTGTCGTTCAGGATGCCTTCCGCTCTCAGACCGTAGAGTGTGCGGACGTTGTCTTACCAGCCGCAACGTGGGGAGAAACCACCGGGACGACGATGAACATGGAACGCCGGGTCGCTCCACTCTCGGCTGCGGTTGAACCGCCCGGAGAAGCCAGACAGGACCTCGATATCATCGCCGCTATCGGCAACCGAATCGAGCCGGAGCTGTTTGACGAGCCGCCGCTTGACCCCAGCGACGTCTTCGCGGAGCTTCGGTCGATAACGGCCGGTGCCCCTGCGGATCTCTCGGGCATCAGCTACGAGCGGTTGGAGCGGCACGGGGCCGTCCGATGGCCCGCTGCCGACACCGATTCAGAGGGCGGCTATTTGTATTTCGACGATGGTGAATGGTCATTCGACACTGACAGCGGTCTGGCAGCCTTCTCGTCCGGCACGCATAGTGGCGTCGCCGAGCCAGTCGACGGGCAGTATCCGCTCACGTTAACGACCGGTCGGTCAGCCGGCGTTTATAATACGGGCGTCCGGAACGCCGAAACGCTCACTGACGGGCTACCGCGGGCCCGGATGCACCCCCGGACGATCACCGAGCAGCTGGCCGCATTTGACCGAGGCCGAACGGTGGTGGAGTCCCGACGCGGCTCCGTTACGGTTGCAGTTGAACCGGACGAGGGGATTCCACGGGGACTCGTCTGGCTGCCGATACACAATCCTGCAGTCAACACGTTGACCCTCCCGACCGTCGATCCACAGTCCGACGAACCGAATTACAAGCAGTGTGCGGTCAGGATTCGAGCCCCGACAGAAACCGACCCTGTAGCCGAAACCGAGCAGGCAGCCGACACAGTTAACGGATGAGGACGTCCGTCCGGACCTTCGGCTTTCCATCTACTGTCGTCGGGGGCGTTCATGCGGTGCTCGCTTGTTAATTTTTTCAGCGGGGGAAATACGCCGTCTGAGACGGTGTAGAGCAGTTTATAATGGATCATAATAGCGTCTCTTCGCCAGAGCGGCTGTGGGTTTCCAGCTTTTTGCGCCTATCTGCCAGACGTTTTATTTTCGTTCGTTACTCGGCGGGTGATAATCCACGGACGAGTGGAACTGGTGAACGTGCGTCTCGCAGAGAATGTATTGACATACGTCAATCGTTTGGTTTATTTGCTGCCCGTATAATCCGTCTATACGGAATTAGAGCATGTCCAGAGAAAAAATAGGCCGTTTTGGACAACGGTTGACCAAGAATTGTTCAGACGCAGGCCGGACCGCCGACCGTTCCGACGTAACACCCACTGGCTACTGCAACGTCAGCGACCACCCCCCGGCTAGTTCCCATCTAAGAGGTGAACACTAATGGCGATAACCGACCTCCTGTACGGCAAATACCGGAACCTGCTGATGGCGACAGCGATGTTTAATCTCGGATTCGTCATCTGGTTCTCGTTTGCCCCATACACCGGAGAGATAGCCACGGAGTTCGGTCTTTCAGTCGCAGACCTCGGCATCGTTGCCAGTGCCGCGATCGTTGCAGTCCCGCTGGGCCGGATTGTTATCGGCCCGCTGACAGACCGGTTCGGTGCGCACGTAACGGGCTCTGTGACACTGATTACTGTCGGTATATTCGCTGTCATCAGCGCATTCGCAACGACGTACGCAGTGTTCACCGGCTCACGGATTATCGCATCCCTCTCGGGTATCACGTTCGTCATCGGGATCCAACACGTCGCCGAATGGTTCGAAGAAGAGAACCTCGGCACCGCTGAAGGGATTTTTGCTGGTATTGGAAACGCCGGAGCCGGACTGGGCGCGTACTTTACGCTGCCGCGAATCTTCGGCGAGGGGTACATCGACCCGATTTTTGGCCCGGAGTTTCTCGCCACATCGGCCAACTGGCGAGCGGCGTTCTTTTATACTGGACTCATCGCCATCGTGCTCGGTATCGCATACTACGTGCTCTGTGATGCGGCAAAGTCCGAGGCAAAGCGTAATGCAACCAAAGCCGGGGTGAGCTGGGACCAATGGAAGTTCATCGTCACCCGATACGGTGCCGTCGTGCTGTCAGTAGCCTACATCATGACATTCGGGCTAGAACTCGCAATGAACGGATGGCTCGGTACCTACTACCGCGAGGCGTTCGGGCAGGGCGACATCGTCATTGCAGCCACGTTCGCAGCGACGTTCTCGATTGCTGCGGGGCTACTGCGACCGTTGGGTGGCTACATCAGCGACCTCGTCAAGCGCAAAGAGATGAATCTCTTGCCGTGGTTCCACGGCGAGTACCGGAACCAGTGGACGTTTGTGACACTCGTATACGTCATGTTGACTATGTTCGGGATGACCGCAGCGGGGCTAACCGGAAACATCTACCTCGCGGTCGTGGCAGCGTTCTTCGTCGGCCTCGGCTGTGCCTTCTCCGAAGGAGCGATTTTCGCACAGGTCCCGTCGATGTTTCCCGACAATTCCGGCTCCGTCGCCGGGATTGTCGGTGGAATCGGAACCGTCGGTGGCGTCGTCTATCCGATCGCCTTCTCACACGCGATGTTGCCGAGTCTCCACTGGGGTTACACGGTAGTCGGTGCCTCGATGATTCCGATCATCGCACTCAGCGCATGGGTCTTCCAACCCCACATCTCCGAGGTTGCAAACACGTCTGGCTGGGTCGTTCCAGACGATCTAATGAGTAAAACAAAAGGGTCTCCGAGCGACGACTAACGGTTGTGTGTGGCGGATAGTGTCTATTTATTTGAATGTTAATTATCTTGCCACATTTCTGAAGTCCGCTCTGCGGTATTATTGAAAGGAGCTTTTTTCGCCTCTAGAAAATCCTTTCTGCAGATATATGTTTATCCAACAACTAAATTACATCTCGTGATATAACGGATAACATATTTTACCAGAACTACCATATTTCATTCATATTAGGCATCGTTGCCACCGCCTCACCGAGCTGCCGAACAGCTGTCGGGGCTGGCGAGGGACGCTCCGGGAGCGTCTCGACAGGACAGTCACACATCCGTTCGAGTTCGTCCGGGTTCGTCCGTTCGGCGACCGATGCTGCCGTATAGCGGTTCAAGGCGACGCCAGCAACCGGTACCGACCGGCGTCGGAGCGTCTCGACGGTCAGTGCCGTGTGGTTAAGCGTGCCAAGTCCAGAGCGGGCGACGACGAGCGCTGGGACATCGAGCGCCGCCACGAGGTCGACGATTTCTTGGTCGCCGTCGGTCGCCAGCGGCACCCGGAGGCCACCGGCCCCTTCGACAACGCCAATATCCGCTTCAGCAAGCGCTGTCCGCGTCGCTGCAACCACGTCATCGAAGGCGATGGTCGAATCCGCCCGACGGGCAGCAACAGCGGGAGCCAACGGCTTCTCGAACGTTCGCAATCGGGTGGCCGCCGCCGCTTCGCCACAGATATTTCGGACGTAGTCAGCGTCGTCGTCCTCCGGATAGCCGGTTTGGACCGGCTTGACCGCGCGGGCCTTGCGACCCTGCTCGCGGAGCCATGCAACCAGCCCAGCGGTCACAACCGTCTTGCCGACGCCCGTGTCGGTACCGACGACAGCGATAGTCACAACAGCCCGACCTCCGTTCCGGCCACTTCAAAGGCGGCCAGACACCGGTCGATGTCGGCTGCAGTATGCGTTGCTTGAGGAGCCAATCTGATGCGGCTCGTTCCCTCCGGGACGGTCGGTGGGCGGATGGCCGGGGCGACGATGCCGGCATCCTCGAGCCGGTCGGCGAGAGCAAGGGCGTCTCCCCGGTCGCCGACGACGACCGGAAGGATATGTGTGTCGCCCCAGACCTCGTAGCCGAGAGCCTCCAACCCGGACCGGAGTCGGTCGACGTTCGACCACAGTGGCTTGCGCTGCTGTGGTGCCAGCGCAAGACCTCGTTCGGCAGCAGCCGCAGCGGGCGGGGCCAGCCCCGTCGAGAAGACGAACGAGCGGGCGGCGTTGAGCAGGTACTCCACCAGGGGCTCATCCCCGGCGACGAAACCGCCCTGTGCGCCCAGCGCCTTCGAGAGCGTACCGAGCTGTACGTCGACGCGGTCTTCGAGCCCCCGCTGGCCGACGATGCCACCGTCATAAACGCCGGTGGCGTGGGCCTCATCGACCATCACCCACGCGCCGTACGTATCGGCAGCATCGCAGATATCCGCGAGCGGAGCCACGTCGCCGTCCATCGAGAAGACCGAATCAGTGACGACCAACCACGACTCGTCGGCAGCAGCCTCGTCGGCACAGTCGCGCATACATGCTTCGAGCGCCGCGGCATCACAGTGGTCGTACACCTCGATGTCGGCCCCCGAGAGCCGCGCGCCGTCGATGATGCTAGCGTGGTTGAGCTCGTCGGAGAAGATTCGGTCGGGGGACAGTGCCGTCAGCGTGCCGACGTTCGCCGCATACCCCGACGAAAAGACGAGCGCCCGTTCGGCCGATTTCTCCGCGGCGAGCCGACGCTCCAGCGAGCGATGAGCCGGCGTATCGCCGACCACGAGCCGTGAGGCGCCCGCGCCGGTACCAACCGCACTGGCTGTGTCTGCGGCCGCAGCAGCGAGCCGGTCGTCACCCGCGAGCCCGAGATAGTTATTGGCGGCGAAGACCAGCTTTTCGTCTCCGAACGCCGGCGGCTCGCCTTTTGGGTCGACCGCAGTACGGGCGCTGGCACCGACGCTGTCGACCGGCGCGAGGTCGCGCCGGAGGCCTGTGTCTTCCCGGTCGGCGAGGCGGGCTTCGAGGTCGAACCCGCGGGTGTCGTATCGCTGCATCGGTCAGAAGCCGGGCATCAAGTCGGTGGGGCCGAAGACGCCATACTCGCCGGCACGGTTCCGCCGAACGCCGGCCTTCAGATAACCTAGCGCCGGCCCGTTGACATTGGCTTCCATGCTGGTGTCGTCGTCGAGCTGGAAGGTGTTGGTTGCCCGCTCGCCGTCGAAGGTCCGGCCGGTGACTTCGACGGTTGTCGTCGTCGGCTTCTCGTCGGAGCGGACATCAAGGATACCACCGACGGTGACGTCTTCGGCATCGCAGATGCCGGCGCGTTCGAGGAGTACGTCATCAGCGTGCTCCATGTCGTTGAACTCAATGCGGCCGTCGTGTTCGTCGACAATCGCTTCGATTTCCTCGTCGGAGAGTTCGCGTGCGGTTTCGATGTCGTAGCCGTCGAGGTGGGCGATGTCCTCGCGGACGGTCCCGCGGTTGTCCTCGTAGCCGGATTTGAGCCCGACACCCCACCAAATGTCGACGGATTCGACCTCGACGAACGATTGGGCGGCAAGCGCCGCCGCACCGGTCAGGAAGCCGGGGGTCGCGCCCGCCCCACAGACGAACGTGATACCGGCGTCTTCGAAACTGTCGACCCGGTCGTCGAGCATACCGATGACACGAGAGCGCTTGAGCACATCGACGAGGACACCTTCGTAATCCGCGTCCGCGAACCGGTCAGCAACACGAGGGATGAAGTCGTGTTCGAGGTTCGGCAGCGCGATGAGCACTGCATCGATGGCGTCGGACTCGGCGATGATGTCGTCTATCGGTGTTTCAGTCGGCTCCGCCTGCGTCGAGGCGGCGACACCGCGCATCTCGCCGGACTGCTTGACCGCCACCGCGCCGCCGTCGCTGGCGATGTTGCCCTCCGTCGCGGCCAGAAGTTCGTCGACATCGAGGCCGTCGTGGTCGATTGCGACGCCGTGACGGTCACACGCCGCCACGGGGGTCAGCGCCGTCTTCTCCGTCGCGTATTCGAGCGTTCGTCGACCGATGCCACCAGTACCGAGCACTGCGAAGTTGATGTCGTCCATTGTTAGTCGTCAGTTTCCGTTGTTGCGTTCGTTCGGTTCGCGTTCGATGCCGTCTCGGCTGCCGGGGACCGGTGTCGAGCCTTGACCGACTCGGGGTCGAACGTGTTGGCCTCGCGGTTGGGTTCCAGCCCCGCCCGCTCGATAATCTCGATGTCGTCGGCGGGCGTCTGGCCGTCCGTCGTGAGGTAGTCGCCGGTGAGGAGACCGTCGGCACCGGCCTCGAAGGGTAGATGCTGTTCGTCCGGGTCAAGGTTGACCTCACGGCCGCCTGTCAGCCGCACGCGGGCCTCCGGATGGAGGAACCGGTAGACGGCGATGGTCTTGATAAGCTCCGTCCGCGAAATCGTCGCCGCCTCGCGGTCGCCGATGGGCGTTCCCTCGACCGGGTTGAGGATGTTGACCGGCAGCGACGAGACGCCGACCTCCTGCAGTTCGATGGCGGCGTCGACGCGGTCGGCCGGCGTCTCGCCCATACCGAGGATGACGCCGGCACAGAGGTCCATCCCCGCGGCCTTCGCTCGGTGGAGGGTCTTTAGCCGGTCGTCGAAGCTGTGGGTGTTGACAATCTCCGAGAAATATCGTCGGGAGGTCTCGATATTGTGATTGTAGTGGTTGAGTCCCTCCGCGGCGAGTATCTCGGCTTCCTCCTCGGTCAAGACACCGAGGGAGGCGTCGACCTCGACGTCCGTCTCGTCGCGTACCAACCGGATGGCGCGGATGACATCGTCCCACTCGTCGGGCCGTTTTTCCTTGGAGACGCCCTTTTCGGCGACAACGATGCCGAACCGCTGGGCACCGTCGGCTTCCGCTCGCTTCGCGGCATCGAGGATGTCCTCGGGGTCGAGGAACCCATAGGTGTCGATGCCGGTGTCGAAATGGGCGGACTGCGCGCAGAACCCGCAGTCCTCGGCGCAGTTGCCCGCCTTCGCGTTGACGATGCTGCAGGCGTCGACCGTCCCGTCCGAAAAGTGCCGGCGGAGCAGGTCGGCCCCCGCAGCCAGTTCGTCGACGGGCTGGGCGAGCAGCGCGAGCCCATCGGTCCGGTCGAGTCGCTCGCCGTCGAGCGCCCGCTGGACCGCGTCATCTACCGTCTCGTTTCCGGTCTCGTAAACCACGACTAGCACCTCAGTTTACGAGACTATAAATCTAGTGGAGGGGCTACCGGACAGCGGATAGAGACAATAAAAAGCGTATGGCGGTGGTCGGTTGCGGCCGTCGATACAGCTACTGGACGGGGTCTATCTGCTCGACCCAGTCGAATGTCATCACGCCGTCCGGCGGGTTGCACTCGTGTGCGGGGATGAACTCGTAGTCGGTGAGGAGGTGGTGGTCGACCGGGTGGTCGTGGTCCGGCGTTGGCTGGCCGAAGACGGCGGGTGCGGACGCCTGCCGGCCGCCGGCCTGCGCCATCACGTGACTACCGTGGCTCATCTCGAAGGACAGCCCCCGGATGGAGTTCATCAGTTGGCTGCCCGTCGGCCAGTTGCCAGTGACCTCAACTGCCTGCTGGACGCCCGCCTCCAGTGCTTTGAACGAAGCCCACTCGTGGTAGGCACCCCAGCCGGGCATCTCATCGTAACGGTCGAAGTAGTCGTCCACGAACGCTCGGTGGTCGGACGATATCTCGTAGCGGTAGTTGGGCTGGTAGCCGCCGCGGCCGCCCATGATGACGTTTTCCGGCATGTCGTCGCCGAGGGAATCGAGCAACGGCGCACCGGTGTCCCCGTACAGCAGCGCCGTCCCGATGTCGTCGAAGAGGCCACCGTCGACGGCCTGGCTTGTGAACGTCGAGATGTCACCACCCCACAGGCTCGACGCGAGGAGGTCCGGCTCGAGGTCCTGTATGGCGTTTACGTGGGCGCTGTAGTCGGAGATGAACGGCTCCGGCGTCCGGGTCTCCAGTACTTCGATGTCGGGCCGGATGCGCTCTATCGCCGCGGTGAACATATCGCGGTGGTCGTGGCCCCACGCGTAATCCGGGTCGATGGTAACGACGGTTTCGACATCGTCCATCTGCTCGACGAGCCGCGCTCCGCCGACGGCACCCGCCGCGTTCGACCCCGCGGGCCGGACGACGTAGTCGAGGTCCGGGTTCTCTTCGAAGAGCTGGTACGTGCCGGGCGCGGTCACGATGAACGGTATCTGGTTTTCCTCGGCGGCCGGCGCAATGGAAAGCGAGTGGGCACTCGAAACCAGCCCCATCAGCATATCCGCTTCGTCGTTTTGGGCGATTTGCCGGACGCTACCGCGCATCGACTCGACGCCGACGTCCTCGTCGATTCGGTCGACAACCTCGATTTCGCGTTCGCCCAACAGCCCCCCACGGTCGTTAATCCGGTCGACCATCATGTCGACGACGTTTATCATCGGCTCACCGTAGAATGCCGGTGGCCCTGACTCGAACGTGAAATGGACGATGCGGAACGGCTCGTCCGGAATCCCCTCAACCTGCTCTTCCCCGCCGGCGTCGTCAAGCAGCGCACAGCCGGCAAACGCACCGATGCCGCCTGCCGCCGCAGCCCCCTTCAGGAAGCGACGCCGAGATGCATGCGTGGTGTTGTCAGACATATCCGTCACGTCACCGGAGTCTTCTCATAGTATAATAAAATCTTTGGTTTAACTCTAAATGTTGGAAATATAAACATGGAGACGCGGCTCTTCGAGGTGGGCTGCCGAAACGTCGCTGCTGTTTTCGGGCGTTCTTGAATGCTACTCACACACACAGGTACATAATTGTTTTCCATGTCAGTACTGGCGCGCGGCCGAACACACCGATTAGCGGCCGCTACGCGGACGGGCACCAGCGGAGGCAGTAGAGCGACCACCGTTAGAGTAAAGCACATTCGATGGGAAACGCTGGTTGGTACGGTAGCTATGCCCGCAGAGACACCCACACAGGACGAAGTAGTCCATAGACCGGACGAGGAGTTCGTCGAATCGACAAACGTCTACCAGTTCATGCAGGAGTACGGTATCGACGACTACGACGAACTCATCGAGCGAACGACGGGGGATGTCGAGTGGTTCTGGGACGAGCTTCCGTCGTATCTCGACATCGAGTTCTACGAGGACTACGACACCGTCCGAGACAACAGCGACGGCCCACAGTTCACCGACTGGTATCCCGGCGGCGAGTTGAACGTCGCCCACAACACCGTTGACAGACACGCCGACGGTGAGCGCCGCAATACGGTCGCCTGCATCTGGGAGGGAGAAGACGGCGACGTACGGAACCTCACCTACCACGAACTCCAGCGGCAGGCCAATCAGGTCGCCAACTACCTCGAATCGAGAGATGTCGGCGTCGGCGACACCGTCGGCCTCTACATGCCGATGGTGCCGGAGGTCATCAGCATCCTCTATGGCTGCTTCAAGGCGGGCGCTATCGCGGTTCCGATTTTCTCCGGATTCGGTGTCGATGCGACGGCAACCCGCATTGCGGACGCCGAGTGTTCGGTGCTTTTTACCGGCGACGGCTTCCTGCGCCGCGGCAGCGAGGTTACGCTCAAGGACGCTGCCGACGAGGCCATCGCCGAAGCTGGTCACGTCGAGCACACCGTCGTCTTCGAGCGGCTGGGAGCCGACGTGCCGTGGGACGACAACCGCGACGAGTGGTGGGCCGACGCGGTCGGTACCCAGTCCGACGACTACGAGACGAAGGCACTCGGCAGCAGCCAAGAGTCGATGCTGCTGTACTCTTCTGGGACGACCGGCAAGCCGAAGGGCATCGTGCACACGCACGCGGGAACGCAAATGCAGGCCCCCAAGGAGGTCTACTTCGGCTTCGATTTACAGCCCGACGACCGGTTCTTCTGGGTCTCCGACATCGGCTGGATGATGGGTCCGTGGACGCTCATCGGCACCCACACGTTCGGCGGAACGATGGTGATGTACGAAGGTGCACCCGACCACCCAGAGCCGGACCGCTTCTGGGAGATGATAGACCGCCACGGAGTCACCCAGTTTGGTATCTCGCCGACGGCCATCCGCGCGCTCCGCAAGCGGGGCGACGAGTGGGTCGAGGGCCACGACCTCTCAAGCCTTCGGCTGCTCGGCTCGACCGGCGAGCCGTGGGACCCCGAATCGTGGGCGTGGTTCTACGAGGAGGTCGGCGGCGGCGACACGCCGATAATCAATATCTCCGGCGGCACCGAGATATTCGGCTGCTTCCTGATGCCGATGCCGACCCAGCCGCTAAAGCCCTGCACGCTCGGCGGCCCCGGACTCGGCATGAACATCGACATCGTCGACGAGACGGGCGCGTCAATCAAAGCGGACAACGAACGTGGCTACCTCGTCGCCCGGGACTCTTGTCCGGCGATGACGAAGTCGCTGTGGAGCGGCGATGACCGCTATCTCCACGAATACTGGTCGAGCTTCCAGGACCCGCCGATGTGGGACCACGGCGACTGGGCACAGAAAGACGAGGACGGCTTCTGGTTCCTCCACGGCCGGGCCGACGACGCGCTGAACGTCGCCGGTCGAAAGGTCGGGCCCGCGGAGGTCGAAGGCGCAGCGATGGAACACGAGGCGGTCAATCAGGCCGCGGCGGTCGGCGTCCCCGACGACACGACCGGCACCGCCGTCGTCCTCTACGTTGTCGTCGAGGAGGGCGTCGAGGAAACCGACACCCTCCGGGAGGAGATTCGCGAACTCGTCGGCGAAGAGCAGGGGAAGCCGTTCCGGCCGCGCGAGGTGCTCTTTGTCGATGCGTTCCCGAAAACACAGTCCGGGAAAATCGTTCGCCGAGCGGTCGAAGCCGCCTACACGGGCGAAGACCTCGGCGACCTCTCATCGGTCGAGAACCCGGGCGTCCTCGACGACATCGAAGACGCGCGGTAGCGACTTTTTTCGCGCTTTTTATTGCGACGCCGTGGTCCGGCTTCCTGTTCTCCGCCAGCGGCACAGCCGCTCACAGGCAAACAAAAAGAAAGCCAGGAGGAGCTAGTTCGCTCGGGTGCCCGCGTTAGGCGTCGATGTCGGCTTCTTCCTGTGCCTCGTCGCGGAGCTCGGTGCGCCGAATCTTGCCGGTGACGGTGGTCGGCAGCTCGTCGCGGAACTCTATTTCACGCGGATACTCGTGGGCGGACATCTCCTCTTTGACGTGGGTTTTGATGTCCTCTTTCGTTTCCTCGGTTGGGTCCGCACCGTCGCTGGGGACCGCGTAGGCCTTCACGATGTTGCCCCGCTCCTTGTGGGGCTTGCCGACGACGGCGACCTCCGCGACCGCCGGGTGTTCGCCCATCGAGCTTTCGACCTCGAAGGGACCGATGCGGTAGCCCGACGAGAGAATGACGTCGTCGGCCCGGCCCTCGAACCAGAAGTAACCGTCCTCGTCTTTGTGTGCGAGGTCGCCGGAGAGATACCACTCACCGTCGGGCCCGTCAACGAAGCAGTCTGCCGTCTTCTCCGGCTTCTGCCAGTATTCGGCGAAGAAGCACGGATAGTCGCCGCGCTGGGCGATTTCGCCGGTCTCGTCCGGCGGGAGTACCTCGCCGGTATCGGGGTCGACGATGTCGGCCTCGATGCCCGGCAGCGGCTTGCCCATCGAGCCGGGACGGACCTCCTCGGAGGGGTAGTTGTTGATAATCATGTTGCCGGTCTCGGTTTGGCCGTAGGTGTCGTGAATGGTGACGCCGAGGTTCTCTTCGCCCCACTCGACGACGCCGGCCGAGAGCGGTTCACCGATAGACAGCGCATGCCGGAGGTCGAGCGACGTATCCTCGAAGACGTCCTCGTTCTCCCGGAGCATCCGGTATGCCGTCGGCACCGAGAACAGCACCGAAATCGGGTACTCGTCGAGGAGTTCCGCCCACTCTTCGGGGTCGAACTCGCCCTCGTAGGTAAAGAGGCTCGCACCCCAGAACCACGCGCCGAGCGTGTTGATAGCGCCGGTCAGCCAGCCAAGGTCGCCGGTCGACCAGTAGAGGTCGCCGGGCTGGAGGTCGACCGAATACCGCTGGGTCGCAGCAACGCCCAGCACCCACCGGTGCTTGTGGAGAACGCCCTTCGCGGGGCCGGTCGTTCCGGAGGTGTAGTACAGCAGCGCGTCGTCTTCGCTTTCCGTGTCGGCGGCCTCGTATTCGCGGCTCGCTTCGTCGAGGCGGTCGTTGAACGCGACATCGTCGTCCGGCACGCCGGAGCCGCGGTCGACAGTGATGACGTGTTCGACAGAATCGACCTCTTCGAGGGCATCCGCGACTGTCTCACGGTTATCGTCGGTCGTGACGACGACTTGCGCGTCACAGTCGTTCAGTCGGTAGGAGATGCCGTCCGGGCCGTACCGCTCGTTGACGCTCCCCCAGACAGCGCCGCGCTTGAGCGTCCCCACGAGGGCAATGTAATGTTCGGGGATGCGGGGCATATACGAAAAGACCCGGTCGCCCTCGTCGACACCAAGGGCCTCGAGCGTGTTCGCAAACTGGCTCGACCGGTCGGAAAGCTCCCAGAACGGCAGCGTCGTCAGCTCGCCGTCCTCGGAGACCTGGTAGAGAGCGACCTTCTCGGCGTTGTCCGCGTGTCGGTCGCAGGCTTCGTGAGCGATATTGAACGAATCGGGGTAGTCGCCGTCGGCCTCATCGGCGATGTCGTCCCACGTGAACGATTCGCACAGCTGGTCGTAGTCAGGCAGGTTGTGACTCTCGGGCATGCGCAAGCTAGACACCAGTACGGAAGGACATAATATTTGCGGCAACTGTTCGATTCGTTATATAAAGAACCCGTCCAAAGACGGGGCATCCGTGGCAGTCGATACCACTTAGTTCCCGTCCCGACAACGGACGGGTATGGCTCGCCGAAGCGTGCTGTTCGCACCGGGGGATAGCCCTGAAATCATGCGGAAGGCAGCGGCAAGTAGCGCTGACGTAGTGGTCTTCGACCTCGAAGACGCTGTCGCGCCCGGTGACAAAGCCGAGGCTCGCCGCGCGGTCGCCGACGTACTCGCCGACCTTGGAGACGGGAACGACATCGAACACTGCGTTCGTGTTAACCCGGTCGGCAGCGGGGCGGCGCGGGACGTTGCGGCCGCGTTCGCACACGCCGCACCCGACAGCGTGATGCTACCGAAAGCCGAGGGCAGCGACGACGTACTCCGGCTCCGTGAGCTCCTGCGCGGCGTGGATGCAGCACAGCCGGTATTGGCGCTCGTGGAGTCCGCCGCCGGCGTCCTCAACGCCGACGAAATCGCCGCGGCGGCCGCAACCGACGCGCTCCTCTTTGGGGCTGAGGACCTCACCGCCGACATCGGCGCGACCCGCACCGACGCGGGGACGGAGGTCCTGTACGCTCGACAGCGCGCTGTCACCGCCGCCAGCGCCGCCGGCGTTGACGCTATCGACACTGTCTACACGGACTTCGGCGACACAGAGGGGCTCCGGGCGGCGACGGAGACAGCCGCCCAGTTCGGCTACGACGGTAAGATGGCTATCCACCCTGACCAAGTAGCGGTCATCAACGAGGCGTTCACACCCGACGGGTCGGACATCGAGTGGGCCGAACGCGTCGTGACGGCCGACAAAGAAACCGACGCTGGCGTCTTTGAGGTCGATGGCGAAATGATAGACGCCCCGCTCGTGACCCGGGCGGAGCGAATTCTCCAACGGGCGGAGGAGGCCGGGGTACGATGAGCCGCTCGGAGCAACGACAATGACGACCCACAACGCCCCCAGCGCGCTCGTCGGAGCGACCGGCACAACGACGTTTACCGTCGCGGCGGCACACACGACGGTGGTCTTCGGTCACCAGCAGTCCCCGCCGGGCGTGCCAGCAGCCACCGACAGCAGCCCGGACGAGGCTATCAGGCTGCTCGGAACGGCGCATCTGCTTGCCCGCGTGGAGTTCACCGGTCGGGAATCGATAGCCGGCGAGATTCCGCCGGGAACCGGTGTCGTCGGGAAGACAGCGACGGTTGCTCACCGCGGTGCTGCACCGGTCGGGACGGAGGTGGTGGTCGAAACGGAGGTCGTAGGCGTCGACGGTGCCGACATCCGAATCGACGGCGACGCCAACGCCGACGGCCGGACAGTCGGCCGCGCCGAGGTGACGCTACAGTTGGTCGACAGAGAACGGTTCCGGGACGGCCTCGAAGCCGCGCCCGACGGGTAGTTACTCGGGGCGCTTCAACGATAGGGCCGTCCGGTCGAACGAGCAGACGAGTTCCTCTTCTTTGCCGTTTACTTTGAACACCTCGACGTGCATCGTGACGATGCCGCGTTCGCCGTCACTCGTCTCCCGCTTGTCAGTCACAGTCGACTGGACGCGGATGGTGTCGCCGTGGAAGACCGGATTGGGGTGTTCGACGTTATCGTACGAGAGGTTGGCGACGATGGTGCCGTCTGTCGTCTCCGGAATCGAGAGCCCGACGGCGAGGCTCATCGTATAGAGCCCGTTGACCAGCCGCTCGCCGAACTCCGTGTCATCGGCGAAGTCGGCATCAAGGTGCAGCGGCTGCTGGTTCATCGTCATGTCGCAGAACTGCTGGTTGTCGGCCTCGGAGATGGTCCTGCGCTTGTCGTGTTCGATGGTTTCTCCGACCTCGAAGTCCTCGTAGTATCGTCCTGTCATGGGTGTGTAATCGGGTGGGTGGGTGTTAATCATAGCGTCGAGCGCATTCGAAAGGCGATGCATTGGGGGCGACCCCCGATACGTTGGGAAGCGTTTCGCGGCCGGTCAGATGATGGTGCCGTGTTTCTTGTCCGGGAGGTCTTTCTCGATGCCCTCATAGAAGGCAAAGCGGTTCGTGAGTTCCTCACGTAGCGTCGAGGGCGGCACGATTTCGTCGATAACGACTTCGCTTGCCATCCGGTGGACATCGATGTCCTCGCGGTACTCCTCGCGGAGTTCCTGTTCCTTCTGCTTTCGTTCCGCTTCGTCGTCGATTTCCGCCAGCTTGCGGGCGTAGACAGCGTTGATGGCCGCCTCCGGACCCATAATGGCGATTTCGCCGGACGGAAGCGCGATGGTCGACTCGGGGTCGTATGCCGGGCCGGACATCGCGTAGATGCCGGCTCCGTAGGCCTTCCGGACGACGACACACTGCTTCGGCACGGTCGCCGACGAGGTGGCGTAAATCATCTTCTTGCCCTTCTCGAGGATGGCGTCCTTCTCGACCTGTGAGCCGGCCATGAAGCCGGGCGTGTCAGCCAAGTACAGCAGCGGGATGTTGTAGGCGTCGCACTTCCAGATGAACTCCGCGGCCTTCTCGGCGGCGTCGGGGAAGATGGCCCCGGCTCGCTGGTCGGGCTGGTTGGCGACGATGCCGACCGGCCGGCCGTCGATGCGGGCGAAGCCGGTCAGAATCTCCTTGCCGTACTCGGGCTGGAGTTCGAACCACGAGTCGGCGTCGACGACCCGGCGTATCAGGTCGGTCATGTCGTAGCCGCGGTTCGGCTCCTGCGGAATGATGCCATCGATTTCCTCGGCAGGGTGTTCCGGGGCGGTGCCATCGGTTTTCGGCGGCTGGTTGTCGCTGTTGTCCGGGAGGTAGCTGACAAGCTGGGCAACCAGCTCGCGGGCGTGTTCTTCGTCGTCGGCGACGAGGTCGGCGCTCCCCGAATACTGGGCGTGAACGTCGGGACCGCCGAGGTCTTCGAGGCTGATGTCTTCGCCGGTGACCATCTCGACCATTCGGGGGCTGGCGATTGCCATCGCACTCATATCCCGGACCATCACCGTGAAGTCGGCAAACACCGGCGTGTAGGCCGCACCGGCGATGCAGGGACCGTAGAGGACACAGATTTGCGGCACCCGGCCGGAGAGCATCGAGTGGTTGTAGTAGTATTTCCCGATGCCCTCGCGGTTGGCGAAGAAGCCGGTCTGCTGGTCGATGCGGCCGCCCGAGGAGTCCATCAGGTAGAGTACCGGCTGGCCCGTCTTCAGCGCGCGCTGCTGCATCCGGAGGAACTTCTCGACGCCCTTGGCAGCCATGCTGCCGCGTTTGACCGTGTAGTCGTTGGCCATGAAGTGGACGTCACGGCCCTCAAACTCCGCCGCACCGGTGATGAGACCGTCGGCCGGTAGCCGGTCGTCGGCGTCGAACTCCGCGAACTTGCCGTCCTCGAAGAGGAAGCCGTCGCCGAACCAGAGGTCGATACGGTCACGGACGAACTTCTTGCCCTGTTCGGGGAGCTGCTCTTTGTATTTTTCCGGGCCGCCGAGTTCGATGTCCTCGATTTCCTTCCAGAGCGTTTCTTCACGCTCGGTCGGGCCGAGGTCACGGTCCGGCTCGCTCCGGGTGCTGCCAGCGCCGGCGGCTCCGGCACCGCCGTCGTAATCGGCGGCTGCAAGCCGCTCGCCGTCCTGTGAGCGGACGGTCACGTCGTCTTCGAACCGGGTTGCAAGCGCCTCCGCGATGGCGCGGGCCTGTTCTGCCGTCGTATCGGCTGCGACTGTTACTTTCATCTGAATCACTCCAAGACGAGCAGGGTGTCACCCATGTCGACGGAGTCGCCTTCCGAGACGGGGACCTCGGAGACGGTCCCGCCGGCCGAGGCGACGACATCGTTTTCCATCTTCATCGCTTCGAGCACGCAGACGACATCACCCTCCGATACCTCGTCGCCCTCCGACACCTCGACGGAGAGTACGGTTCCCTGCATCTCGGCGGTGACCGCGCCCGCAGCGACCTGTCCGCCGCCGGAGCCGCCGGAGCTTGACCCCGAGCCGCCCGCGGGGGCCTCCGGTAGCCCGTCCTCGACGACGACATCGATGCGCTTGCCATCGACCTCGACGGCGAGTTCGTGGGTCGACGTGTCGCTGCCGCCGGCTGCCGGACCGTCGCCGCCCCAGCGGTCGACAGCGTCGGCCAGTGCTTCGGGGGCGAGCTCCTCGTCGAGGTACTTCGTCGTGTGGCTCCCGTCGACGAAGGCGTCGTCTTCGAGCATCAGCCGGTGGAACGGAATCGTCGTTCCGACACCGGAGACGTCGAAGTGTCGGAGCGCGCGCTTCGAGCGTTCGAAACACTGCTCGCGGTCTTCGGCGGCGACGATGAGCTTCGCAATCATCGAGTCATAATCGCCGCTTACCGTATCGCCCTGTGAGACCGCGTGGTCGAGACGGACGCCGATGCTGCTCGGCGGGTTGTAGGTTTCGAGATGACCGGGGGCGGGCGCAAACTCCTCGGCCGGGTTCTCGGCGTTGATGCGGTACTCGATGGCATGGCCGTCGATTTCGACGTCGTCCTGCTCGAAGGCCAGCTCCTCGCGGGCGGCGATACGAATCTGCCAGCGGACGATATCGATACCGGTCACTTCCTCGGAGACGGTGTGTTCGACCTGAATCCGGGTGTTGACCTCCATGAAGTAAAACTGGCCGTCCTCGACGAGGAACTCGACGGTGCCGGCGTTCGTGTAGTCGGTGGCAGCGACCCCCCGACGGGCGGCCGCACCGATTTCCTCCCGGAGGTCGTCCGACAGCGCCGGACTCGGGGCCTCCTCGATGACCTTCTGGTGGCGGCGCTGCAGCGAGCAGTCCCGCTCGCCGAGGTGGCGGACGTTGCCGTGCTCGTCGGCCAGTACCTGAACCTCGATGTGCTTGGGGTCGTCGAGGTATTTTTCGACGTAGACGGAGTCGTTGTCGAAGTAGGCCTCGCCCTCCCGCTTTGCGCTTTCGAGGGCGTCTTCGACCTCCGACTCGCTCCGGACGATTTTCATGCCGCGGCCGCCGCCGCCGCCCTCGGCCTTGATAGCGACCGGGTAGCCGTACTCGTCGCCGAGTGATTTGACCTCCTCGGCTGACTCGACGGGGTCTGTCGTTCCCGGCACGACGGGGACATCGGCCTCCTGCATGACCGTCCGGGCCTTCGTCTTCTCGCCGAGCCGTTCCATCGTATCGCCCGCGGGACCGACCCACGTGATGCCGTCGGCCGACTCGACGCGGCGGGCGAACTCGGCGTTCTCCGCGAGGAAGCCGTATCCCGGATGGATGGCGTCCGCGCCGGCGTCCTTTGCGGCCTCGATAATCGCCTCCTGGTCGAGGTAGGAGTCGCTTGCCGGTGCGGGGCCGATATTGTACGCCTCGTCGGCGTAGTCGACGTGGCCGGCGTCGCGGTCGGCGTCGCTGTAGACGGCGACGGTGTCGACACCCAGTTCCTCGCAGGCGGCCATCACTCGAATCGCGATTTCGCCACGGTTGGCAACGAGTAGCTTGTCGAACATGGGTCAGTAGGATTTCGGGAAGCCGATTTCCTGGCTGAGGTGGTTGTACGCCATCTGCTGTGAGACGGGGGCGAGTCGCGTCAGGTTAATCTCGCGCCACCAGCGCTCGACATCGTACTCGGTCGCATACCCCCAGCCACCGAAGGCCTGCATCGACTGTTTGACAGTCTCGATGCCGGCTTCGACGGCGGTCGCCTTGGCGATGTTCGTCTCGTAGCCACAGTCTTCGCCCTGGTCGTAGAGCCACTCGGCCTTCTGACGCATGAGTTTGGCAGCCTCGAGCCGGGCGTAGGGCTTGGTTATCGGGAACGAGACCGCCTGATGGGTGCCGATGGGGTCGCCGAACACCTCGCGGTCGTTGGCGTAGTCGATAGCGGTGTGGGCCGCGAGCTTGCCGATGCCGACGCCAGCGGCGGCAAAGCCGATGCGCTCGGGATTGAGCATGCTGACCAGCGCCCGCCACCCGTCGCCCTCCTCGCCGAGAAGGTCGGCTTCGGGGACGCGAACGTCTTCGAGGAAGACCTCACAGGACTTGGAGTAGTTCATCGCGTGCTTTTCGATGGGCGAGACCTCGATGCCGGGCGAGTCCATGTCGACGATGAAGAGGCTGATGCCGTCGGTGCCACGGTCGACTTCCGACCGCGGCGTCGTCCGCGTCACCAGAATCATGTTGTCAGCGCGGTCGGAGAAGGTAATCCACGCCTTCTGTCCGTTGAGGACGTACTCGTCGCCGTCCTTTTCGGCAGTCGTGGCGACGTTGAGCGTGTTCGTTCCGGCCTCCGGTTCGGTGATGCCGATGGAGAAGTTCCGGTCGCCGGTCGCGATGTCAGTCAGGTACGTTTCCTTCTGTTGCTCGTCGCCGTGCTGTTTGATACCGACCGCAGCCATGCCGGCGGTCAGGACCAGATACCACGTGCCGGCCATCCCACAGCCCTCGGCACAGAGCGTCTCCATCGCCAAGCCGAGTTCCTGCATTCCCATGCCGGCCCCGCCGTACTCCTCGGGAACGGCGAGTCCGTGGAAGCCGGCCTCACCGAGTTCGTCCCAGAAGTCCTCGGCGAACGCCTCGTTTTCCTCCTTCTGCCGCCAGTATTCCGGCCCGAACTGCTCGGCGATTTCGGTCGCAGTCGACGCTATCATCGAGTGTTCGGGGCTGGTCTCGAATGTCATACGTTGCTCCTACTGTATATGCTTGGCCGACAGCATTAGTAGTTTACCCTCGGAAAAGGGAGCCGGTGTCAGACGGCTACCGACTGAATTCGTACCCGCTGTCGCGGTCCCACGTCGCGGCCGGGTCGGTCCGTCTGAGCGGCGCTTTCCGGACCTTCCCGGTCGGGTCGCGGGGCAGTTCCGCACGGAGCTCGACGTACCGGGGAACCTTCACGTACGGCAGCGACCCCCGGCAGTGCCGATACACGTCAACCGGGTCAAGGGAAGCGTCGGCGTCAGGGACGACGACGGCTTTGATTTCCTCCGTGCCGGTAACGTCCTCGACGCCGACGACAGCCGACTCAGCAACGCCCGGGACGGCGTCGATGACGCTTTCTATCTCCAGCGAGGAGATACGGCCGGCAACCCGCCCGCGGTATATCGAGTTGTCCTCGTTGGCGACAAAATGCAGATAGCCGTCTTCGTCCATGTAGCCGATGTCACCCGTGTGTATCCACTGGTTCCGGCAGTCTTCGATTGTTGCCTCGGGGTCGCCGCGGTAGCCCTGCATCATCGTGTTCGGCCGCGTCGGCCGGATGACGATTTCGCCCGCTTCGCCGGCATCGACCGGCCAGTCGTTGTCGTCGACGACCGCCACCTCGGCGTGGGAGACCGGACGCCCGGCACTGCCGACCGTGCGGTCGTCGGCGGTGTTGTACGTCGCCAGCGTCGCCGTCTGGGTCACGCCGTACCCTTCGAGGACGGTGATGTCGAAGCGCTCCTCGAAGTTCTCGATGAGCGCCTCATCGGTTCCAAAGCCGAACCCGTGCCCGATGGCCGTCTCGACTGCGTTGTCCGCTCCGTCAGCGTCGTCATCCTGATTGTACAGTACCGACAGCATCCGCCCCAGATACAGCACCACGGAGGCGTCATAGCGGTCGACCTGCGACCAGAAGACATCGGGGTCAAAGGGGTCTTCAAAAGCGAAGGCGGCGTCGGTCACAAGCGAGCCGACAACGCCGATATGGAAGGCAAAAATGCTGTACAGCGGCAGCGTTGTGAAGATGCGGTCCTTGCCGGAGAAATCAAAGAGGTGCTGGCTGGCTTCCCAGCCGGTGTTGAGATACGAGTACTGTGGAAGCTCGATACCCTTCGGCTGCTCGGTGGCGTGTCGCTGAACGAACGTTACAGAGAGCGTATCGGCTTCGGAGACAGCAACGTCAGGGGGCGTCTCGTCGCCGTCAAGCAGCGGCGCGAACGGTCGGTAGGGACCACCGTCCTGCTGTGGGCCGACGAAGTACTCCGTCGGCAGCCCGGAGACGTCTTCGCGGACGGCTTCGTACTGCTCGCGGGTGTCGGTGTCGACAAACACCGCCTCCGCGTCGGCCGTCTCCAGCACCGTGGCAAGCGTTTCCCCGGTAAACCGGGTGTCCACCGGCGCGACAACGGCTCCGAGCTTTGCGAGCGCGAAGTAGAGGTAGATGTACTCCATCGAGTTGTACAGGAACAGACAGACGGTGTCGCCCGTCCCGATGCCGTTTGCCTGCAGACGGCCGGCGATGGCGTTGGCCATCCGGTTGACCTCGCCGTAGCTCGCGCGGGCGTCCTTGTACTGGACAAACGGGGCAGCGCCGTCGCGGTCGGCGCGGCGTTCGAGCGCTTCGCCGACGGTCCGGACCGAATCACGCGGCAGTGACATCTCAGGCACCTCCCTCGGTGGTATCGTTCTGCCCTGCGGCCGCGAGTTCGTCGGCGGCGGCTGAAAGTGCCGCCGTGATGTCGGATTCGGGCGGTATTCCGAAGTCGTGGGAGTACCCGAACACGCCGAGGCCGTGGGTGTACCCGCTCGGGCCCTCAAAGGCCACCCCGACAGACCGGACGCCGAGGGCGGCCTCGCCGTCGGCCACGGCGAAGCCCCGCTTGCGAGCCGTCTCAATGTCTTCACGAAGGGAATCCAGGTCAGTGTGGGTTCGTTCAGTGTGGCCCGGTAGCCCGTGGAAGTCGACGATGTCCTCGATATACTCGTCCGACAGGGCCGCGAGTATCGCTTTCCCCGGCGCGTGGGTATGGAGGTACGAGCGCTTGCCGACGCGACCGTAGATGCGTCGTGTCCCCGGCGGTATCGCGCTCTCAACGAAGATGCCGCGACCGTGTTCTTCGACGACCCACCACGTTGGCTGACCGACGGTTTCGGCGACGGAACCGATGACCTCGGCGACAGCCGGCCGCAGCCGAAGGCTACTCTGGGCGGCCATCCCCTCGGTCAGAAACCGGAGGCCGAGCCGGTAGCTGCCGTCACGCTCGACGACGTACCCCATCCCGCGCAGCGTCGAGAGATAGTTATGGACGGTGCTTTTGGCTAGCCCGAGCCTGTCTGCCAGTTCGTCAATGTCGACCCCGTCGTAGTCACGGAGAATATCGATAATTCTGAACGCCGTACGGACCGACTTGACCTCCCGGGACGACGTATCGGGAATCATACCATGGCATTTCGGCGGCTATCGTATATATGTATCCCATATCGTGCCATTTTGGGTCGCCAATGCCGGTTGAATCGCCATTTCTATTCACACATCGTGAATACAGAGACAGCAGTAGCGAAGCGCCTCTAGACAAAAGGTGAATTTTTGCTACAAAGGGCGTCCGATAGCCTTCTATAACATAGTTATGTTTGTTATTGAATCCGTTCACTGCAGCCACAGGACAGCGGCAGCCGTCGAACAGCACAAGATACTAACCACCACCGGACGGATAGGTCAGGTATGAGCGAGCCAGAAAAGAAATCGTCGGAAGCCGAACGTGAGTCCTCACGGGGGCGACGAAGCAAGGTCGCCCGCCTGCTTGATGACTACGACATGGCCGGCGTCGGGGCTGAACTGGAGCGGCAGTGGACCGCCGATGAAGACCGAATGAGCCTCCGAGACCTGGCGTCGTATTTTAACCGCCAGCTCCTCCAACAGCGGCTCGAGGCGGCGAACGTCCGGCCCGTCGATGGAGAAGTGGCGAACATCTATCGAATACTGACTGACGACGACGACGTTGCCGAGGCCGACAAGACCCGCGTGCGCCGGCGGCTCGAACGGGACGGCATCGATGTGGAAACGCTGGAGAACGATTTCGTCACGTATCAGGCAATCCGGACATACTTAAAGAGCTATCGAGGGGCCGAGTACAGCCCCGACGAGACCGACCCCATCGAACGGGAGATAACCAACCTCCAGAAGCTCCGCGGGCGGGTCGACGCAGCCACCACCGGCAAACTCGAACAACTGGGGCGGAGTGGGGACCTCGATATCGGAGCGTTCAGAACGCTCGTCGATATCCGTGTCGTCTGTGAGGACTGTGGAACCCAATACGAGGCTGTCGAACTGCTCGAACGTGGCGGCTGTGACTGCGCTCAGTGACCAGTATTTATATACGAGGTCCGAGTATCGGTAGGTATGAGTTCCGAGCAACGGGCCACAGGCGCGGAGATTTCGGTCCGGAACATCGGCGGTATCGACGAGACGACGGTCGCGTTCGAGCCTGGCGTGACCGTCCTCGCCGGGGAGAACGCGACAAACAGGACCTCGCTGCTGCAGTCGTTGATGGCTGTCCTCGGTAGCGACGACGTGTCGATGAAAGCCGACGCCGACAAAGCGTCCGTCGAACTGCGAGTTGACGGCGAGACCTACACCCGGACGCTCACGCGACAGGGGTCGACAATCGCTACCGGCGGCGACCCCTACCTTGCGGATTCGACACTTGCCGACCTGTTTGCGTTCCTCCTGGAATCGAACGAAGCGCGTCGGCGGGTCGCCACGGAGGGTGACCTCAGGGAACTCATCATGCGGCCGGTCGACACCGAGGAGATACAGCGTGAAATCGACCGACTCTCCGAGCGACGGAACGAAATCGACGATGAGCTGTCGACGCTCGATTCCCTGAAAGACCGGCTCCCATCGTTGGAGGAACGCCGCACGCAGCTCCGCGGGGAGATAGAGGAGACGGAGGCGGAGCTGGCAGACGTCGAGGCGCGACTCGACGAGCGAGACGCGGATATCGAACAGACACGCGAAGAGAAGGCTGAACTCGAAGAGCGGCTCACGGAGCTCCGGACCAAGCGCTCGGAACTCGAAGACGTTCGGTACGACCTCGAAACCGAGCGGGAAAGTCTCGAATCGCTACAGACACAGCGCCGCGAGGTCGAGTCGGAGCTGGAGTCCCTTCCGGAGACGCCGGTCGGCGAAATCGACGACCTCGAAGCCCGTATCAGCAGCCGCCGCGAGCGAAAGGCCACCCTCGAATCAGCGGTAAACGAGATACAGAGCGCGGTCCGGTTCAACCAGGAGATGCTGGAAGGCGACGAAGCGGCGGTTTCGCTGCCCGCCGAAGACGACGGCGACCTCACAGACGAACTACTGCCGTCCGAGACAGTCACCTGCTGGACCTGCGGCAGCGAGGTGCCACAGGACCGCATCGAGGAGACGGTCGGCCGGCTCAGAGAGCTCAGCCAGTCGAAGCTCGGCGACATCGACGACATCGAGTCGGAGATAACGGAGCTTCAACAGGAGGTCGAAGACCTCCGTGAGACACAACGCCGCCGCGAGACGCTCCAGCGACAGCTGTCGGACCACAAGGCAGACATCGAGCGGAGCGAGACTGCTATCGACCGGCTTACCGACCGCCGCGAGGCGCTCCGGTCGGAGATATCAGAACTGGAAGAAGAAATATCGGAACTGGAGTCGGACAGCTACGAGGAGATACTTGACATCCACCGGGAGGCCAATCAGCTCGAATACGAACTCGGTCGGCTCGAAGGCGACCTCGAATCCATCGAGGACGAAATCGCCGACATCGAGTCACGGCTCGACGAGGAGTCGACCCTGCAGGAGGAACGCGATGCAGTCGAAGCAAAGCTCCAAGAGCTGCGAACAAAAATCCACCGCATCGAGCGGGAGGCAATAGACGCCTTCAACGAGCACATGGAGACCGTACTCGGGATTCTCGGCTACGAGAACATCGAACGCATCTGGATAGAGCGGCTCGAACGCGAGGTCCGTAAGGGTCGTCGGACAGAAAGTGAGGCCACCTTCGAGCTTCACATCGTCCGGCAGACCGACGGCGGCGCAACCTACGAAGACACCATCGACCATCTCAGCGAGAGCGAACGAGAGGTCACCGGGCTGATATTCGCGCTGGCCGGCTATCTCACCCACGAGGTCTACGAGACGGTCCCGTTCATGCTCTTGGACTCGCTGGAGGCGATCGACTCCGAACGCATTGCCGCGCTCGTCGAATACATCGCGGGCCACAGCGACTATCTCGTCGTAGCGCTGTTGCCGGAGGATGCTGCAGCGCTGCCGGAGACGTACCCACGGGTGACCGACATCTGAGCGGCCCATCCGTTGGGCTGTCAGCCTGTGGGTAGCACGCCCCCACCTGTTGGAGGACGTATGCTAAGAAATATATTCATTCTATTTCTCGGACCGTTTCAAGAAGCTACTTTAATCTCTACCCGGATAGACAATCATACGACCATTGATATCTATTATAAAACTTAATACTGAGTTTTTAGGGAAAGTTCTTTGTTTTTGTAGACTATATATACTCTATTTCATTACTGTATTATTATGTTTTTTAGATAAAGTCGATTCCATGTCAATATACACCTTGTTACGAAAGCAAACTACACACGGCACTCCCCGGCCGAGAAAAGCAAAAGCAGCGCGCTAAGCGGGGGTCGTTAGTAGGAGCGGACTTTCGGCTCGTATTCTTTGTTTTCGCCTTCAAGGATGACGGGCTTGTAGTAGAGCTTCGGGCTGCCGTCGTTCCACGAAATCATCGTGTGCTTGAGCCACTCGTCGTCGCGTCGCTCCTGGTACTGTTGTCGCCAGTGTGCACCGCGGAACTCCTCGCGGGCGAGCGCACCGAGGGTGATGGTCTCGGCGACATCGATGAGGTTCCGCGTCTCGATGGTGTGGATGAGGTCCGTGTTGAACGTTCGCGAGGGGTCGGAAACGGCGACGTTCTGGTACCGCTCGCGGCACTCACGGATGACCTCAAGGGCCTCTTTCAGGCCTTCTTCCTCCCGGAAGACGTTGACGTTCTCCGTCATCGCCTTCTGGAGGTCCTCGCGGATTTCGGCGTGGTTGATGCCGTCGCTTTCGAGCAGTTCCTCGACCCGCTGCCGTTCGGTTTCGACGGCCTGCTCGACGAGTTCGTCGGGTTCGACGAGCGCGCCGTCGGCGGCGACATCGCTGTCGCCGGTATCGAGCGCACCGGGGTCGACAGGGGTTTCGAGGCCCTCCTCGCGTTCGGTTTCGGCGGAGGGACCGGTGGGGACTTCGGCGGTGCCGAGGTCCCGTCCGGCGGCGTGGTGGCCCGCGCGGGCCCCGAAGACGATGAGCTCCGGCAGAGCGTTGCCGCCGAGCCGGTTCGAACCGTGGACCGACGCACACGCACATTCGCCGGCCGCGTAGAGACCGTCAATACAGGTCTCGCCGTGCTCGTTGGTCTCGACGCCGCCCATGTGGTAGTGCTGGCCGGGCTTGACCGGCATCGGCTCCTCGACGGGGTTGACGCCCTCGAAGTCCTCCGCGAGGTGGATGATGTTTTCGAGGCGGTCGTTGATGCGCTCATCGCCGAGGTGACGCATGTCGAGGAAAACGTACTCGTCGTTGATGCCGCGGCCCTCGTTTACCTCGGTGAGTTCTGCACGGGAGACGACATCACGGGAGGCGAGTTCGCCGTCGTTGTTCGCGTAGCCGTACTCGAACATGAAGCGCTCGCCCTCGCTGTTGTAGAGGATACCACCCTCGCCCCGGACACCCTCAGAGATGAGGACGCCGGTCGACGGCAGCGTTGTCGGGTGGAACTGGACGAACTCCATGTCCTCGACGGGAACGCCGGCGCGGTAGGCCATCGCCGGGCCGTCACCGGTGTTGGCAACAGCGTTGGTCGTGTGGTCGAAGACCTGCCCGTCGCCACCGGTCGCGAGAATGACGCCACCGGTCGCGCGGAAGCCAACGATATCGCCGGACTTGATGTCGTAGGCGACACAGCCGTGACACTCGCGGTCCTCGGGGTCGTCGTGGTCGGTGACTGCGAGTTCGCTGACGTAGAACTCGTCGTAGACCTTGATTCCCCGCTTGACGACCTGCTCGTACATCGTATGCAGCAGGTGGTGGCCGGTCTCAGCGCCGGCGTAGGTGGTTCGTGGGAACGAGAGGCCGCCGAACGGCCGCTGTGAAACGCGGCCGTCGTCCTCACGGGAGAACGGCATTCCCCAGTGTTCAAGCTGGATGACTTCTTCAGGGGCGTCTTGGGCCAGCGTCTCGATGGCCGGGGCGTCCCCGAGGTAGTCCGAGCCCTTCATCGTGTCGTAGGCGTGCAGTTCCCAGTCGTCGCCGTCGCGGATGGCGGCGTTGATGCCACCTTCGGCCGCGCCGGTGTGTGACCGGACCGGATGCAGTTTCGTGACCATCGCTACGTCGGCGCCTTCCTCGTGGGCCGCGATGGCCGCACGGAGGCCAGCGCCGCCGGCGCCGACCACGATTACGTCGTGTTCGTGTATCGTCATTGGTTGTATCTAGAGTTTGGTCTTGAGAGACTTTAGCGTGCTGCTACCAGAACTTGAGGTTGTTCTTGACCGCTTCGCGTTTTAGCTCCTGAATGTGCTCGGTGAGCGGGATATCCTTCGGACAGACCTCAGTACAGGAGAACTGGGTCTGACAGCGCCAGACACCGTGTTCCTGCTCGATGATGTTGAGCCGGTGTTGTTTCATTTCCTCGCCTTCCCGCTTGTCCATCGCAAACCGGTAGGCCTTGTTGATGGCCGCCGGGCCGAGATACTCGTTGTCGCCGGCAGCGATGTTACAGGAGGACATACACGCGCTACACCAGATACAGCGCGTGGACATCTTGACCTTCTCGCGGTTCTCTCGGGTCTGGCGCTGCTCTTCGAGGTCGCCGTCCGGGAGCTCGTTCGTCTGGAAGTACGGCTCGACGGACTCCATTTGGTCGTAGAAGTGCTCCATGTCGACGACCAGGTCTTTGACGACCTCCGCGTGCGGCAGCGGTTCGATGCGGACCGGCCACTCGAGGTCGACCATCTGGGTCTTGCAGCCGAGGCGCTGTGCGCCGTTGACAAAGAGCGCATCGGAGCCACAGATAGCCTGCCGACAGGAGTGTCGGAAGGTAAGCGTCGAGTCGAAGTGGTCCCGCGCGTAGATGAGCGCGTCAAGCACCGTCATCCCCTTCGTGAAGGGGATTTCGAAGGTGTCGAAGCGCGGGTCCTTTTTGCCCTCGACTTCGGGGTCATAGCGGAACACCTTGATCTGGACCGTCTCGTCGGCATCGGAGAGGTCCGATTTGGCTCGCTCCGACATATCCGCCCGCTCGCGCTTCTCCGAAAGGCGTCGTTCTTGATGTTCAGATGTCTGTTCGGGTTCCGTCTCTTGTTCTTGTTCGGTGACTTGCGTACTCATGGTTAGAACAGCCCCGTCATAGCGATTGCAACGCGAATGCCCTGCACGATGAGCAGCGCGCCCGCAACGATGAGCAGCCACTTGACGACGGTTTTCTGAGTTCCCTTGAGGCCCTGGTTTACCAGAGCGTTGTAGACGCCGTTGACGCCGTGGAACGCACCGGCGATGAGGAACAGTACCATCGTGATGAAGTAGCCGACCTCGCTCATCCGGGCCTGCGTCCCGGCGAAGGTGATTTCGGCCGCGTGGTTCACGAAGTGCAGCAGCATAAAGTGATACGCCAGCACGGCGACGAGGAACACCGCCGTGATTCGCTGCAGCAGCCATCGGGTGCCTTTCGGTTCGAACGAGGAGTAGTGTTCAGCCATCTTAGAACGCCCCCATCAGGAAGGTCGGGATGCTGGCGACCGTGATGGCCGCAGTTACTATCAAGGCGGCGTAGAACGCCTTGTCCTGTGCTTCAAGGCCGACACCGAGGTCGACGAATAGCAGGCGGATACCGTTCAGGATGTGGAAGACGGCGACCGCCAGCAGGCCGACTTCGAGGAAACGGACGACGAGCAGACTCTCAAGCCCTTGGAGAGTCTGGGTGTACGTCGCCGCGTCCACCGTCGCGGTGCTCAGTACGGCAACGTGCGTAAACAGGTAGCCGATGAGCACCCAGCCGGTGAACTTGTGGAATATCCAGGCCCACATGCCGGCGGAGAACTCCTGCCACCGCCCGAAGTCTTCGACCAGACCTCGGTCGTACGATTGACTCATGCAGCGTAAGGTGAGGACCCCGCTGGTATAGTAGTTACTACCTGCGAACGTCTCACAGGCCGAAGCGGCAGAAATATCCGGGTATCGACGCACAGAGGTCAACGGCGCGTTTCCGACCGGGAGGCACGCGCCGCGCGCGTCGTCGGGTCGTCAAGCGCGACAAGATGACACAGCGGATTGCCGGGATAAACGAGCGGATTCTCCAGAACACCGACCAACAGCCCGGTAAAGGGAGCCTCGACGACCGTCGATTCGGTTTTGAACGGCGTCGTAATCGTACAGATCCGGTCGCCCGCTTCGACGATGTCGCCGCGGTCGTGGTACATTTCTACGAGGCCGCCCGCATCCGCGCGAAGCCACGTTTTTTCGTCGGACCCGTCGATGACCGTCCGCCACCCCGGCCACTTTACCGGTGCGGAGTCACGCATGCCGAGTTCGGCCATCACCGAGAGTACACCCTCAAGCGCCGCATCGATGAGTTTCCGCTGGAATCGATGGGCTTCACCGAGTTCGACGGTAACTGTCGGCGTCGCCGCATCGGTCGCTTCCCGGCGAAGCGTTCCACTCGGGCCATCACTGGAGATGACGACATTAGAGCCGAACGCATACGCCAGCCGTGCGGCGTCGGCATCGTCTACGTCGGCACGGACATGGAGCATATTCGTCCGACCGCGGGTCGAGGTATGGAAATCGAGGCCGAAATCACACGGCGCAATGAAATTGCTGAAAATACGGTCGGCGATGCGCTTGGCACTCGTTCCGGAATCGTTGCCGGGAAACGAGCGGTTGAGGTCGCGGTCGTACACCGGTAGATAGCGCTCTTGGGCGATGAAGCCGGGGACGTTGAGCACCGGCAGACAGACCAGCGTCCCGGCGAGGTCGTCGTGGTTCCATTCGTGAGCGACTTCACGGACGATTTCGATGCCGTTCAGTTCGTCGCCGTGGATGGCAGCCGAGAGAAACAGCGTCGGCCCCGGTCGCTCGCCGTTGATAATCGTGACCGGTATCCGGGCCGGGTCGCCGAGATACGTTTCGCTGACCGTGTACCTGATATTCGCCGTCTCCCCGGGGACGACGGCCCCGCCATCGTAGGTGAATGTCTCGGTCATGCACGACCTGTCGCGGCGACCACCTAAGGCTCTTGGTGGCCGGGCGGTAGCGTTTTGTCGTCAACAGACGAATGGCATCCATGTCAGATGTGCTTTCCGTCGGCGTGTTGAGCCTGCACAGCTCCAAGGAGTCGAAAGCTATTCTCAACGCTGTCGACGACCTCGGATACGACACCGAGTGGCTACGAACGGAAAACACGGCCGTTGATATCACCGATGGGTCGGTAACACTCGAGCCGGATGTCGATATCGTCGTCAATCGGCTGTTGCTCTCAAAAGAGGAACAGCCCGCGGAGGCGCTCGGGTTAGCGACGATGCTCGAACGGGCGCGGCCGATGCTCAACACGCCGACAGCGACGATGACGGCGATGCATAAATTCGCCACCGGGACGGCGCTTGCCGAAGCGGACATCCCGGTACCTGACGCCTACATGGCGCTTTCTTCGGACCTGCTCAACGAGCGCCGGGGGCAGTTCGGGCCAGAGGTCGTCTACAAGACGGCTATCGGCACTCACGGCGGCGGCACGTGGAAACTCGACACCGAAAGCACCGTCAATCCGATGGTCGGGTCGCGACAGGCGTTTCTACAGGAACTCATCGAGCACGACGAACACCGCCACCACGACCTTCGGGTCTACGTCGTCGGCGAGCGCATCGTCGGCGCGATGAACCGCTATGCGCCCGACGGCGAGTGGCGAACGAACGTCGCACTGGGCGGGTCGGTCGAGGATGCGACCGACGAGCTGCCCGACGAGGCCGTTTCGATGGCCAAGCGCGCGGCCGACGAGGTCGGTCTCGATTACGCCGGCGTCGATATCGTACAGGGCGAGGACGGGTATTACGTACTGGAAGTGAACCCGACGGCCGGGTTCCGCGGTCTGTATAAAGCGACGGGGCGGTCGCCAGCCCCCCACATCGCCCGGCTCGCAATCGAGCGCGCCGGTGGTGATGTCGACGCCGAGCGTGTCGCCGAGCTTTCGGCGACGCTCGATGACTCCCGGCCGGCCTGTATGCCGCCGAAGCGGCAGCCGGAGCCTGTCGACCCGCCGGTCATCGGGTACACCGAGGAGGTTGTCGTGATGGGAACGTCGGGACAGGAGACGGTAACCGCAAAGTCCGACACCGGCGCGACCCGAACGAGCATCGACGCCCGGCTGGCGGCCGACATCGGCACCGGGCCGATAAAGGATATCGTGAAAATCAAATCCGGGAGCCTCAAGAGCGGCAAATCCCGCCCCGTCGTCGATGTCGTCGTCGGCATCGGCGGCAAACAACACACCGTCAGCGCAAGCGTCGAGGACCGAAGCCATATGGACTATCCACTGTTGCTCGGCCGCGATATTCTCGAACACTACCACGTCGACGTTCGCAAACGCATCGACGACGGCGAGCGGTCGGCCCCCGACGGAACGACACTCGAAGAGGAGTAACGCGACGGGGGACCCGATAGCTTTTGCTTTCGGGTCGCGACCGGCCGGTATGCAGACGGTGATTTTGGCCGCCGGGAAAGGAACGCGGATGCGGCCGCTGACGGAGGCGGTCCCCAAACCGATGTTGCCCGTCGCCGACCGGCCGCTGTGTGCCCACGCCGTCGACGCCGCAGTCGAGGCAGGAGCCTCGGAGCTCGTATTTGTTGTCGGCTACGGAGCCGACACCGTCCGTGAGTATTTCGGCGACCAGTATCGTGGGGTCGAGGTGTCCTATGCGGTGCAGACGGAGCAACGCGGCACGGCCGATGCGCTTTCGGCGGCAGTAGAGCTCCTCAGCGGCGAGTTCGCCGTCCTCAACGGCGACTCTCTGTATCCCGCGGCGGGACTCCGGCGGCTCTTCGAGTCCGGGCCGGCGATTGCGACAGCGACAGTCGAGGACCCGACAGCGTACGGCGTCGTCTCGACGGCCGCTGGCGACCGCGTGACGGAAATTGTCGAGAAGCCGGACGACCCACCGACGCGGCTCGCCAACGCCGGGGCGTACGTGTTCCCCGCGTCCGCCCGCTCGTGGCTCGATGTCGACGCCAGCGAGCGCGGCGAGTTCGAACTGACCGATGTTGTCGCCCACACCATTGAGGAGACGGCAGTGACTGCTGTACAGCTATCACGGTGGCTCGATGTCGGCCATCCGTGGGAGCTTTTAGCCGCAAACGAACAGGAACTCGACACACTCGACCGCCGCATTGCGGGGACCGTCGCTGACGATGCCACTCTGGAGGGGTCCGTGGTCGTCGAACAGGGCGCGACAGTCGAGTCCGGTGTCGTCATCGAGGGGCCGGCACTGGTCCGGAAGGGAGCGTCGGTCGGGCCGAACGCATACGTTCGCGGTGCGACGGTAGTCGGCGAGGGCTGTCACATCGGCCACGGTGTCGAGGTCAAAAACACTGTTATGCTGCCGGAGGCAGCGGTGCCCCACCTCAGCTACGTCGGCGATAGCCTCATCGGCCACGGGGCAAACCTCGGTGCCGGAACGCAGGTCGCGAACCTCCGACACGACGGAGCGACAGTCAAACAGACCGTCGCCGAGACACGTCGCTCAACCGGCCGGCGAAAGTACGGTGCTGTCGTCGGCCCCGGTGCGAAGACCGGCGTTAATACCAGCATCGCCCCCGGCGTCGTGCTCGGTGCAGACGCTCGGACCGACCCCGGCGAATCGGTCTGTCGGGACCGGCGGCCGGATACCTGAAAACTGATAGCAACATCAAACTCGTGTATCGGCTGTCGAATATCTCCGGGGTTTATGGTCGCCGGCACGGACATGCCCGGTATGTCAGTTGACGCGCCCGACCTCTCGGGACAGACCGCATTTATTACGGGAACGACCCGCGGTATCGGAAAGGCTATCGCGCTGGCGCTGGCCGAGCAGGGCTGTAACATCGTTTCGACCGGGAAGACGAGCGAAGCGGACGATTACGGCGAGGACAAGGACCTCGAAGGCACCATCGAGCAGACCGCACGGGAATGTGAGGAAAAAGGCGTAGAAGCGCTGCCGATTCAGCTGAACGTCCGCGATGAGGACCGCGTTGAGGCGGCCGTCGAGGAGGCCATCGACCACTTCGGCGAAGTCAACATCGTCATCAACAACGCCAGCGCCATTCAGTTGGCGAACGTCGAAGACCTGCCGGCAAACAGGTTCGACCTGTTGACCGATGTCAACGTTCGCGGGACGTATCTGGTCTCGCGAGCGTTCATGGACCACCTCAAGCAAACCGACGAGGACGCCTGGATACTGACGAACGCGCCGCCAGTGACGGTCGACCGCGCCCCCGGCGAAGCCCCTTACGCGTGGTCGAAGATGGGAATGTCGTTTTTGACGCTGTCGCTGGCGACCGAGCTGAGCGGACACGACATCGGCTGTAACTCCTTTTGGCCGGTGACGGCTATCGACACCCGCGCGACGCGGTACTTCGGGCTTGGGACCGAAGACGACTGGCGTTCCCCGGACATCGTCTCCGACACGGTCCTCGAAATCCTCTCGCGGGACCCCGCCTCCTATACCGGCAACGCCGTCTACGACGAGGAGCTGCTCGCTGCGGCTGGCGTCGAGGACTTCTCCGAGTACAACCTTACTGAGGGCAACCCGGCACCGATGTCAGCACAGATGTTCGACCCCGACTACGAGCGGTCGATATGACATCCTCCGCGCCGTGAATGGCGCGGTTTCTCCGTGGGAGTCTCAGCCGGTCTAAGAATCGCCGGAGACAACATTCCCGTCACGGGGGACGGTACTCGGGTCTGTGCGCTGTTCTTTGGGACTTTCCCTCGCGGGAGAGCGTGGTGACTCCGACCATTCGTGGTCGTCCCACTCGAACCGCACGGGCCGTGCCATCGGCCTGACTGCTTTCTCTGTGTGCCGCTCTAAGAACGTTTCTGACGCCGTAACGTCGGCGTGCCCTTCGAATCCACACGGACAGGTGAGCGTGTCCTGCTGCCGTGTCGTTCGGTCTGTCGAACCGCACTGTGGGCACTCCTGACTGGTCCATGCCTCTGACCGCACTTCGACCGAGATGCCGTATTCGTCGGCGGTCCACGCCAGTCGCTCGGTGAATTGCTTGAACGCCCAGAAGTTGTGTGTCTTGGCGTTCGTCTCAGCCGACCAGTGCGTCTCGAGTACATCGGTCAACCCGCCGATATACACCGTGTCCACACCCTCGCCGTACAGCTGTTCGAGCAAGTCACGACACAGTGTCTCTTGTGCGTGGTCGCGGCGACGAGTCCGTTTCCGGTACAGTCGCCGGATACGCTTGCTACTGTATCGGCCTTCCGGTAGCTTGGACTGCAACCGGGCTATTTCTCGTGTCGTCTCACGGAATCGCTGAAACAACTCGCGGCCTTCATACAGGTACTGCTGGCCGGTTGTGGTGGTACAAGCGACGAGGTTGTTTGCACCAATGTCTAGAGCGGCCTTCTCGTTGGCCAGTGGAGTGGCCCGTGCATCGTCAGAAACAGTCACGGGTTGCGAAGCTCGGAAGGTGCAATCAGTCTCGTCGTACCACAGTTCTAGTCGGCCTTGGTCCTCGTAGTCAGACCAGTTCGGGTCGCCAACAATTTCCAACCGGAGGCGACTTTTCGGGCTGTTGTGCCTGTCTCGGAGTTGTTCTCCGACGACCATCTCGAGTCGGGAGCGGTCGCCCCATTCGACGCTGTATGCGTCCTTACGGACAACGCCTTTGAGGACGCGCCCGTCGTCTTTGTTTCCACGGAAGCCCGGCGGTTCTGGGTGTTCCGTAACCGACGTGTTTGACTCGTCGTGAAACTGCTTTTTCAATCGAAAGAACGACCGCCACGCTTCGGTGTTTGCTCGCCGGACAGTTTGAGCGGTTGACGCACCGAGAACGGCTTTGTATTTGCCTTCGAGAGCGCCGGTATCGGCGTCCCACACGTCCTCGTCCTCGAAGCCGTCCTTGTCGTTGTAGCGCATGAGCCGCTGGTAATTGATTTCGTTCCAGAGAGCGGCGGAAGCGTCCAACAGGTCGCGTAGCACCTGTTCATCGTCGGCGGTGAGCGGTCGCATAGCGAACGTGTTGGCACGCTTCACGACAACAGATTCTTATACTTTTAGTCTTAAAGTCTTTTCGTATGCGACCGAACATCGACATTTCACACACGCTCGGTGGCCGAGTCAAAGACTACGCAGAAGCAAACGATTTGGACCTTTCGGAAGCCTATACAGAGGTGTTAGAAGCAGGTCTTGAAGCATTGGAGACTCAGGACCAGCCGTGACGTGGCGGTTTCTCACCGGAGCGTACGCGATTCACTCCCGCCCTGTTCGCTCCTCGGTTCCGACTAAGCGTCGGAACGCTCGTCACTCACGGGAAGGGCGGGATTCTCTCGCTGTATCAAGATAGCGGATATCTGCCGGAACAGGACAGCTCTTTTTGTCTCCACTGTCAGTGGTCGACAATGGTTGACCCGACATCCGACCTCTGTGAGAACGTCGCTGAAGCGGACGCGCCACGGTGTACGGCGTGTTCGGAGCCGATAGTCGCCGACCCGGGCCATCGGGTCGTGACCGAAGTGGTCGACAGCCGCGTCGAGACAGCCCACTTCTGTGGCGGCTGTCTGAGCGCAGGCAAGTAACCCCGGTCAGGGGGTCGGGGCGACGCTTGATTTGTCCTCGTGGTTCGAGAGGAACCGCTTGATTATTTGCTCTTCTGCCCGGTGGAGCGTTTCGCTACAGGTCGATTTCGCTATCCCCAGCTCGTCGGCGAGCTCCTCCTGTGTACAGCTCCGGGGGGTGTCGTAGTAGCCGCACTCGACGGCCGCCGACAGCACGTCCCACTGGTGGTCGGTGAGGAGCTGTTCGGACTCAACCTGCTGGTAGATTGACTCGACAGTAAAGGAGATGCCGAGCGATTCGAGCTGGTCGCCGAGCATCGAAAGGCGCTCTCTGGAGGTCGTAACCTCCCAGACGACCTCGCCGTCCTGCACGTTGAACGGCATCTCCAGCGGAACCCCGGAGCGCTGTAGCGGCTCCAAGAGCAACGGCATCGTCGTCTCAAGCTGGAGCAGCAGCCCCTCGGCCTCGTCGTTGAGCACTTCGACTGCGGCGACGCTGTCGTACTCGCGGGCCGCCGAAATGACGGCCTCTTCGTGTGGGGACGTGAGCTCAACGAGCGCGACGCCGCCCTCGTCGTTCTTGACGGCGGAGAGCACCCGGAGTCTCGTCTCCGGGTACGTCCGCGAAAGCTCCCCCATCCAGATTGCCTCCGGAATCGTTAGCGTGAGTGTCGCTCGTGGCATAGTTCGTTGGTCCGCATTGGACCGGGTTCGGGAATCACGAAGCCGAGCGACGTGTCGCCGACGCCGCCGGCCAACCGTGGTGCAGTTCTCGAAGCCGGTCCACACTGCTTCCTTATCATAGCCTTACAAATACAGCTTTGCCATGTCCCATGGGCTTGGATTTGCCGCAAGGGGGCGGCGACCGCGGCGCGGGGCAAAAACATATTCGGGGGAAGGACATCGAAGGCGGGAGAGCCATGCTCCGTGTATGCAGCGGTTCACCGGTCTCGTGACGGCGACGACGCTCGCGACGTACCTCCTCGTTGTGCTGGGTGTAGCGACGGAACTGACCGGCGGCGTCAGCCCCGCCGCAGTCGCCCACTACGTTACCGCAGGAGCCGTCTGGCTCCTGCTGGTTGCGGCTGCGGCACTGGCGTGGCGCGACAGTCGACTGCCACGCGTCAAGTGGGGCGTGACCGCCGCGGCGGTTGCCTATCCGGCGCAGGCGGCGGTCGGGATGGCCGTCCTCGCTAGCGGCGGTCCGGGACAACTCCACCTGTTCGGGGGTGTCGGTGTCTTTGCACTGTTGCTTATCACACTGACATGGCATCTCGACCGTGAGGTTGAGCCGCGCGAACGGGCTGCGGCGACGGCGTTCAACCGCGAGGGCGACGGCGACGACAGCGTGCTGCTGTACCGGCTTCCCGACGGCCTCCGGCGATACGTCGAACTCACGAAGCCGCGGCTGATGTGGCTACTCTGTCTGCTGGCGCTGTCGGGGATGGCGCTTGCGACGGTTACCGGCGCGGCGCTCGATGGGGTGACCATCGCGGCAACGCTTTTCGGCGGTGTGCTGGCTGTCGGCGCGGCAGGGACGTTCAACCACGTCTACGAGCGCGACCGCGACCGGCGGATGAACCGAACCGCAGACCGGCCGGTCGCGACTGACGCCGTCGGTGTCGGCCGGGCAACGGCGTTCGGCGTCGGCCTGCTCGTCGTCTCGATGGCTGTGTTGGTCTGGCTCGTCAACCCGCTCGCTGCGGCGCTGACTGCGGTCGCCGTCGTCTACTACGCCGTCGTCTATACCGTCGTGCTGAAGCCGACGACGACATGGAATACCGTCATCGGTGGCGGCGCGGGCGCGCTGCCGGCGGTCATCGGCTGGGCGGCAGTGGCCGGAAGCATCGGGCTGCCGGCGCTCCTGCTCGCAGCAGTGGTGTTTTGCTGGACGCCGGCCCATTTCTACAATCTCGCTATCGCATATCGGGACGACTACGCCCGCGGTGACTACCCGATGTTGCCGGTCGTCGCCGGCGTGGCGGCGACCAGACGGCGGATACTCTACTGGCTTGGAGCAACGCTGCTGGTCGCCGGCGCCCTCGGCGCGGTCGCCGGTTTCGGCCCCGTTTATGCGCTTACTTCAGCGGTGGTTGGCTTCGGGTTCCTTTGGACCGTCGTCGTCCAGTTCCGGACGGAGTCGGACCGCGACGCCTATCGGAGCTTTCACGCCTCAAACGCGTATCTCGGTGCGCTGCTTGTGGCGATTCTCGTCGAAACGATGGTGATATAATATGCTGAGCACCCGCTACGCCGACCGGTGGACGGTTTCAGTCCGTCGGACAGCGCTTGTCGCGGTCGGCGACATCGTCGCCATCGCCGCATTCTTGCTGTATGGGCTGTTGATACACGCAGTCAACCCGCTTTTCTTCCCGCAACACACTGTCTTGGCGGCAGCGCCGTTCATTTTCGCATGGGTGATTACAGCGCCGCTGGGCGGTCTCTACCGACCGGAGACGGTCACGTCAGTTCGCTCGGCGCTGACTAAAACGACGGCCGTCTGGGTCGTTGCCTCTCTCGCCGGCGGGGCGATTCGGGGCACCGAGTATTTCCCCGGAGAAGCACCGGCCGTTTTCCTTGTCGTGAACATCGTCTTCGGGCTGGCGTTCCTGCTGCCGTGGCGGCTCGCGGTCGCGTACACGCTCGGCCGGTAACATTTTTTATGCTACTTAAGTTAGATAGTTGAACATGTGCGCGCTAAGCTTTAGGCTTGTATATAGGTAAGTTGCCGACGTGACACATGAGCAGCGACACATCACCGGAAGAGATACCCGTGATGCAACGGCTATACAACCGAATCTGGCTACTGGCAGCGGTAGCGCTCCTGTTTTTCATCGTCGTCTACGTCGGCTGGGGCGTCGCCGACCTACTTTCGGTTCCATCGAGGTGAATACGTATGTCTGATCCACTCGACGAGCCAGAGGGCAACTGGTGGGACGAGAAAGTAAACCGCCGAGAGACGATGTGGCTCGGCATCGCTGGGCTGTGGTCGCTCGGTATCTTCGGCTGGATGAGCGGCTTTACCCGCTTCGGCGACCAGAACCCGGTCGGCGAGACCTATGAGGTAACGCCCGAAGAGTTCCAAGCGGCCGTCGACGAATACAAAGAGGCCGCCGACGAGACCGAGGACGGCCATCTGATTCCACCGGGCGACTCAGTCTACATTGCTGGCCGACGGTTCGACTGGGATGGGCTCCCGGTCGTTCTCGAAGCCGGCCGTGAGTACGACATCCACCTGGGGGCCTACGACGTCCAGCACGGGTTCTCAGTCCGGCCCGAAGAGACGCTGAGCAAGCAGATCAACCTGCAAATTTTCCCCGACCATGAGTGGGTTATCCCGATGACCTTCGAAGAGCCGGGAACCTATCAGGTCATCTGCAACGAGTTCTGTGGCCGCGGGCACAACGGGATGCAGGGCAAATTCATCGTGGAGGAACCGTAAGATGGTGGTTTCGAAGCTCTTCAGCAACGACTACGGCGACGACGGGGTCCGGACATGCTCGGTTACCGGCCTCGATATCCATCGCTCAGCCGAGAGACACGTGAAGCTCTTCGGGCTTACGGCTGTCATCGCACTCGTCATCGGTGGCATCTTCGCGGTCTCGGTCGCACTAACCCGGTGGGAGCTCATCAGTCTCATCCCCGAGGACGGCTACTACACCCACCTGAGCCTCCACGCGTGGAACATCCTCATCTTCTGGATGGTGTTCATGGAGATAGCCATCCTCTACGTTGGCGGGCTGATAGTGCTGGGCCGTCGTCTCCCGCTGACAAAGCTCGCCAAGGCCGGCTGGATTACCATGGTCGCCGGCGCGGTCGGCGTCAACTGGTCGATATGGACCGCCACTCAGAGAGGACAGGAAGCACCGCTGTTGACGGCATATGTGCCACTCGACATACCCGTTGAATTCTACGCCTCCGCTATCGTCTTCCTGCTCGGAGCGACAATCGCTGCGCTGCCGTTCTTCGTTGCCATTTGGAAAGAAAAGCGTGGCGCGCCGAACAAGACCCTGCCGCTTGTGGCCTTCGGGGCCTTCATCACGAGCATTATCGCTGTTGAGGCCATTCTCGGTGGCCTCGTTGCGTTCGGCTACGCGCTCGTTTGGCAGGTCGGTATCATCGATTCCATCAACACCGGCATTTACCGACAGCTCTACTGGATTATCGGCCACGGGAGCCAACAGATCAACCTGCTGGCGCTGATTACGGTCTGGTATTTCCTGACCCACGTCGTCGGTGGGGCGGTCGTCGTCTCCGAGAAAGTCTCCCGGTCGGCGTTCGTGCTCTACCTGTTTTTCATCAATCTCGGCGCGGCCCACCACCTGATGGTCGACCCCGGTGTCTCCGTCGGCTGGCGTATCTTCAACACTTCGTATGCCTTCTACGGAGCCGCCTTCGCCAGCATGATTCACGCCTTCGCCATTCCGGCGGGGCTGGAGGCCGGACGCCGGCAGCGGGGTCTCGGCGGCGGCCTCTTCGGCTGGCTCACGTCCGGGCCGTGGAAGAACCCCGTCTTTTCGGCGACCATCTTCAGTATCATCCTCTTCGGATTCATGGGCGGTATTACCGGCGTTCTGATGGGCCAGCTCCAGCTTAACATGACCTGGCACAACACCTTCGCGACGGTCGGCCACTTCCATGGGACGGTCGCCCTCGGGACGACGCTGGCGTTCATGGGGCTGGTGTTCTTTGTCATCAGAACCATGTTCCAACGGAGCTTCGTCACCAACAAGCTCGCGTCGCTGGTGCCGTACTTCTACGCGGGCGCGATGGGTATCGCCGTGCTGATGATGATGTACGTCGGCATCCTCTACGGTGTCCCACGGCGGACCTCCAGCGTCGTCCGCGACATCCCGGGGACTGACTTCAGCCTCGCTGCTGCTGAGCCGCTGTTCCTCATTCTCGGCCCAGCCGCCGTGCTCGCTATCATCGCCGGTGCGCTCTTTGTCGTCGTCGCCGTGCTATCGTTGCTCTTCGGTGACCGTCTCGAAGAAGGGGACAACGACGACATGCTTCCGGACGGCGGCCTTCGGCCCGACGGCGGCGTCGATGTCCACGCCGTCGAGATGCGCGGGACCTTCACGCTGTGTCTCATCTTCATGGCGACGTTCATCGTCCTCTATGTCCTGAACTGGTATCTGCTCACACAGGTCTGGCACATCGGCGCCTGACCGCACTCTCCGTACAGCTTTCCGACCGGCCCCGATTTCCGACCCCAGATACCGAATGTCAGAATCCACCGCAGAAAGCATCGTCCGACGCTACGTCAAGCAGCCATGGCGCGACCTGATACGCATCTACTACACCAACACGCCGGTCTGGCGGTGGCTCAAAAGCGGTGCGCTCGTCGTACTTGGCTTCTGCCTTTGGACAGGAGGGAACGTCCTGCTGTCCGTACAGCCGGACTGGACGTTCCTCCACTACGTGATGTCGTACGGGCTCATCGTCGTCGTCTGGGGACCGCTGACCCATTTCGTCATCGTCCCGTTGACGATACGCCTCCGGCGGACTGCCGAACACCCGGCAGTCAGGTGGCTTGCCAAGAGGTCCGGAAAGATTCAGTTCAGCCTCTTCGTGCTGGTCGTCATCGTCGTTGGAGCCGCTGCGCCGGGGGTTATGTTTCTTGATTTCTCCGTATCAATCGAGGGTGGCGGGACCGCAGTCGGCGGCGAGTTGACCTGCGAAACAGCCGACGGCCTCGTCTCATGTCACGTCGCCGACCCGCAAGGAATCGACCACGTTGTCGTTACGTCCGGGGGCGAGACGCTGGCGACTGTCGAGGAAGAACCCTTCGCCTTTGAACTCGATACCGACGACATCGCCGAGACGCGGACCGGAAAGGAGTTCCGGGTCGACTACCGGAACGCCGACGGCGAGACCGTCTACCGACAGGTCGAACACGTCGGCTAGTACGTCCAGCCCCGGCGTAGCAGCCTTTTGTACTGAGAAGTTTCCGCGCCGCACCAACGGAGCCGGGAGGCGTCCACAGGTCTGTTACGAAGCGCTACCGCTGCTTTCTATCGGTATCCGGGCGAACGCAAACACCGTAGGCCGGACAGCGGAGGAACCGCTGCCGGCTACTCCCCGACAACCGGCCGCCGGGAGTTCGAGACGACAATGATGCTGCTTGCGGCCATCGCCACCGCCGCAAAGAGCGGGTTGATGAGCCCAACAACGGCCAGCGGTATCGCTACAGCATTGTAGAGAAACGCCCAGCAGATGTTCTCACGGATGCGTCGCCGGGTGCCGTCAGCGACATCAAAAACATCCTCCAGCGTAGTGAGGTCGCCGTCAGTAATGACGGCATCGCCGGCATCGACAGCGCGTGCGGTCCCGCTGCTCATCGCGACGCCGAGGTCGGCGGCCGCAAGCGCCGGCGCGTCGTTTGTCCCGTCACCCACCATCACCGTCGTCCCGTCGGCGGCGAACCGACGGACGGTTTCGACCTTCCCATCCGGAGGAACGCCGGCAAAGACCTGGTCGACTGCAGGGTGGTCGGCGAACCGGTCAGTGTCGGCCGACTCGTCGCCGGTAAGGATGGCGACATGTCGGTCAGCAACCGCATCGAGAGCTTCCGACCACGCGGCCCGCTCGCGGTCGGCGACAGCGACAACGCCGCGGGCCGTTCCATCCCAACCAACGACGACCGGACGGCCGCCCGCAGCGTCGATTTCGTCGACCCGAGCGGCCAGTGTCTCGGAGAGCGGGCCGACACGGTCGGCAACGAGATCCGCCGTCCCGACAACAACGCGGGTACCGTCGACGGTACCGGAGACGCCGGCTCCCGGATGGCGGGTAAACGCTTCCACATCAGGGAGCGGTCGGTTCGCGGCCGTGGGGTGGGTACCGCCGGTTGTATCCGTAGTCACCGTTCCCCCATCGGTAGCAACCGGGTCTGCACTTTCGCTTGCGGCATCGAGAAGGGCGTCGGCGACCGGGTGGTCCGAAAGACATTCGACGGCTGCAGCACGCCGAAGTGTCGCCTCGTGGCCGTAGACATCGGTCACTTCCATCGTGCCCGCAGTGAGCGTGCCTGTCTTGTCGAAGACGACCGTATCGGCATCGGGTGCGAGTTCGAACACCGACTCGTTGGCGACGATGAGGCCGTCCTGCAGCGCGTCCCTGAGCCCCCCCGCGACCGCAAGCGGCGTCGCAAGCCCCATTGCACACGGACAGGAGACGACAAGGACGGTTAGCCCAGCGAGAAGCGCCGCCGCGACCGGCTCGCCCGAAAGGAGCTGCCATGCCGTGACGACGGTTCCAAGGCTCAAAACGACCGGCACGAAAACCGTCGCCAGCCGGTCGGCCAACCGCTGGACACCGGGGCGGGAGCTCTGTATCTCCCAGAGCGTCGTCGCAATCCGGTCGACAGTGCTCTCGGCCTCAGGACCGACCGCAACGACGAGGGCGTCATCAGCGACGACAGCCCCGCCGATGACATTGTCACCCGGCCGTTTCGTGACCGGCAGCGACTCGCCGGTCAGTACCGACTCGTCGACATCGGCGATGCCCTCGATGACAGTACCGTCGACCGGAACCCGCTCGCCGGGCGCGACGACCAGCCGGTCGCCGGGCTCGATGTCGTCAACAGACACCGTCTCGCGGCCGTCATCGGTAAGCCGGGTCGCCTCGCTGACACGAATCGCCGTCACCGACGAGAGGAGGTCCGTCGCCCGGGAGCGAATGCGCCCCTCGTAGTAGCGACCAAGGGTGACAACCATGACGACGGCGACGCTGACATCATAGTAGAGGTGTGTGCTGCCGGTCGCCAGCGCGACGGTGCTGTACCCGTACGCCGAGAGGGCCGCCACCGACACGAGTAGGTCCATATTGGGACGCCGTGCGCGGATGCTTGTCCACGCGCCGCGGAGCACCGGGAAGCCGACGTAGAACAGCACAATAGTCGTCAGCAGGCCGATGATACTGAGCGGGAGGTAGATGCCGATGGGTGTCGTCGTGTCGATATCGAGAAGCCCCGTCTCGATGCCGACGTAGCTGGGGTAGAGGTAAAACAGGTACCACGGCATGATGAGCATGCTGAGAAAGCCGCCGATGACGAGCCGTTCGACGGTTTCGTGCTGCTGGCGCGTGGCCGGTCCGTCGTCGGTTTCGGCGGGCGAACGAAAACGGGCCGTATAGCCGTAGCCGGAGAGCCGCTCGGGGAGGTCGGCCTCGTCAATCCGGTCGGGGTCGTATCGGACCCGTGCGGTTTCGGTCGCGTAGTTCGCTTCGATGCTGTAGACGCCGTCGACGGCGTCGGCACGAATGCCGAGGAAGGCCTCACATGTCGTACAGTGCATGCCGTCGATGGCGACGAAGGTCTCAGCCGCGTCGTCAGGAACCGACACAGCCGTTGTCTCGTCCGTGGAGCCGTCGACAGGGACGGATTCAGCGTCGACGTCGTCGAGCGTCCGAGCGACTTCCAGACAGCCGCGACAGCAGAACGTCCCGTCGACGCCGTCGTCAGCTACCGGCGGGTCAGGGGTCGGAAGGTCACAGAGCGAACACTCGTCCATCAAAGGACGATTCGGTGACCCACAGCATAGCCGTTGGGCGGAACATATTCAGCCGCAGGGTAGCCTCAATCGACTCGGGCGAGCCACGCCTCGGGGGCGTCCAGTTCGTCGTCGGTCGGGAGGTTCTCCGGGTGCTCCCAGACCGCAGCGGCCCCGGCGACACCCCGCTCGTCGGCGATGGCATCGAAAAACGCCTTGCCGCGCTCGTACTGGCGGCGTTTCATGCCGAAGCCGAGCAGCCGACGGACGAGTCGCGAGACGGGACCTGCCTCCTGTCGCCGGGCATCGAGCTTCGCCCGCAGGTCCGCATACTCGTCGTCGAACGCACGGTCCATGACGAGTTCAGCGTATCCTTCCACCGCCGTCATCGTGACGTTGAGTTCACCGAGAGCATCGCGGTCGAGGCTTCCCGACGCCAGATCCGAGACGGCGGCTTCCATCTGCGATTCGAGGTGGTCTGCGAGCCACGGGGCCGAGCCGAATTCGGCGGCGTGGGCGACCTCGTGGAACGCGATCCAGCGACGGAACCGGTCGCGGTCGACTTCGAGAGCGTCGGCGACGGCCTCGATGTTCGGGTGGACGAAGTAGAGTTCGTGGTCGTCGTCGCCGAGCAACAGCGGGTCGTACTGCCCGAGGACGTTCCGGGCGAGAAAGCCGAGTGTGACCGCCATCGAACCGGTGTTGGCGGTGCGTGCCAGCGACGGCGTCGCCGACACCTGTGCTTCAAGCGGTCCGAGAAGCCGCTGGAACGTGTCGACGTTGGCGTCTATCCAGTGATGACGGGTCTGTACCTGAACGGTGTCGGGCAAATCGAAATCGACGCCAGCGGCCGCCCGGATACCGTCGCGGGCGTCGGCAACGTCGTCGGCATAGCCCTGCCGTTCGGCGGTCGAAAGGGATAGCTCACCCGAGTCGGTCGCCGAGCGGGCGGCGTTCCCGACGGCGCTCCAGTCGATGGCACCGTCGCCCTCGGCGTCGGCGACGGCACACGCGGCGCGGAAGAGACTCACATGTGTAGTATCGCGGGCCAGGCCAAAGGCCTTCCGGGCGGTCAACCGCCCGACTAGAGGTCGTCTGCGATGGCGGTATCGTCGTCTGTTGCCCCCTCGCCGCCGACGGCCTTTTTGACCGCGTAGGCGACAGCGGCGAGGAAGAAAACACCGATAAGTGCCGCGAGAACGGCTCCGAGCCGGGAGCCATCAGAGTCCGGTTCGAGCTGTTCTGCGGACTGACCCACCGGCTGGTCTGCCGTCTCGTCTGACCGACCGGCATGGAGGTTGGCATCGCGGAGGTGGACTTCGAGGAAGGTGAACTCAGCCATATACTCGCTTCGTCGCACGAGTATATAAATACCGGCGACCGCCGCTGTCGGGACGTTCTTGTGGGTGCGGAACCGAACAGAGCGCATGGACGAGACGCGACGAGCGTTCCTCGATGAGTTGCTTTCGGAGTCGACTCCCTCCGGATTCGAAACCGCTGGCCAGCGCCGCTGGCTCGACTACGTCTCGGAGTTCGCCGACGAGACGCGCGTCGATGACTACGGCAACGCGGTCGCGGTTTACGAAGGCGACCCCGACGCCCCGTCGATTGCGGTCGCCGGCCACAGCGACGAAATCGGGCTGATGGTCAGAGACATCACCGACGACGGGTTCCTGAAGCTGACGCGCATCGGCGGTTCCGACCGGACGGTCACTCGCGGCAAACACGTTACCGTACACGCCGACGACGGCCCCGTCTCGGGTGTTATCGGACAGGTCGCTATCCACCTCAGAGACACCGGCAGCGAGGAGTACGACGACATCAACGAGCAGTACGTCGACATCGGTGTCGAGGACGGCGACCGCGCCGAAGAACTGGTCGATATCGGCGACCCAATCACGCTCAACACCGAAATCGCGGACCTCGAAGACAGTCGGGTCGCCGCCCGTGGCATGGACAACCGGGTCGGCGTCTGGACGGCCGCCGAGGCGTTCCGCCGAGCGGTCGAACAGGAGCCGGACGCGACCATCTATGCCGTCTCGACAGTTCAAGAGGAGGTTGGCCTCAAGGGTGCCCAGATGGTCGGTTTCGATGTGGCACCTGATGCGGCTATCGCCGCCGACGTGACACACGCGACCGACCAGCCCGAGTCGCCGGGCGACAAGGGCAGCGGCATCGAACTTGGTTCGGGACCCGCCGTCGCCCGCGGGAGCACCAACCATCCGAAGCTCGTCGAAGCAGCACGCACAGCAGCCGATGATGCGGATATCGACATCCAACTGGCAGCCGCGGGGAGCCGAACCGGGACTGACGCCGATGCCTTCTACATCAGCCGCGGCGGTATCCCGTCGCTGAACCTCGGTCTGCCCAACCGCTATATGCACACGCCGGTCGAGGTCATCGACCTCGACGACTTGGATGCCGCTGCGGACCTGCTCGCGGCCGTCGCTGCACGGGCCGACGAGTTCGCGCCGTTCAGCGTCGACATCTGAGTTCGGCGTCGCCGCCGGCAGTCACCGTTCCCGACGACATGCCGGTGCGTTTATACTGTCGGCGTGAGCGGCCAGTCGTATGTCGAACCGTCCACTCGATGTTCTCGAAGAGACGCTCGGTGCGGAAGTACACGTGACGCTGAAAGGCGGCGAGACCTACGAGGGAACGCTTTCCGGCTACGACCAGCATATGAACCTCGTCTTGGAGGAAGGCGACAACGTAACCATTATCCGCGGTGACAACGTCGTCTCGATAGAACCATGACTGGCGCCGGGACCCCGAGCCAAGGCAAGAAGAACAAGACGACGCACGTCAAATGCCGACGCTGCGGCGAAAAGTCCTACCACAAGCAGAAGAAGGTCTGTGCCTCCTGCGGCTTCGGCAAGAGCGCGAAACGACGCGACTACGCCTGGCAGTCGAAGCAGGGCGAGTAACCGTTCTCAGAGACGTTCTCTGCTCTCAGTAGCGACCCGATAGCCGCCGGCATAGGTAGCCGGCAGCACACACAGCAGCGGGAGGGACCCGCGCTTTGTCTGCCGCTGAACACACGCTGCTCTGCTCCCCACCCCGAATAGCGTCAGCCGCCGTCGCGTCGTTCCCTGTAGTATCCACGAACGTGGATATTCAGGGCCATATTTACCGCGGTGTCACTCACGATGGAGTGGGTTTTTATCGCTGGACGTTCGAGAGACGCCCATGCCAGACGGGCGGCACTCGGACGAACCGACCGAAAAATGCGGCGTCGTCGGAGTCTCGCTGGATGGGCGGGACGCCGCGCGACCGCTATACTACGCGCTGTATGCGCTGCAACACCGCGGACAGGAGTCCGCCGGCATCGTTACCCACGACGGCTTCCAGCAGCACAGCCACGTCGAGATGGGCCTCGTTGGGGACGCCTTCGAGGAAGGCGACCTCGATTCGCTGAACGGCCCGACGGGTATCGGCCACGTTCGCTACCCGACGGCCGGCAGCGTCAACTCCTCCTGTGCACAGCCGTTCTCGGTGTCGTTCAAGTCCGGGTCGCTCGGACTGAGCCACAACGGGAACCTCGTCAACGCCGACGAACTGCGGCAGGACCTCGCCGCAAGCGGCCACGCCTTCACAAGCGACGGCGACACCGAGGTCATCGCCCACGACCTCGCGCGGAACCTCCTCGAAGAGGACCTGATTCGTGCGGTAAAGCGGACAATGAACCGGATTCACGGCTCCTACTCGCTGACGATAACCCACGACGACACCGTCCTCGGGGTTCGGGACCCACAGGGCAACCGGCCGCTCTGTATCGGTGAACTCGACGACGGCTACATACTCGCCTCCGAGTCGGCGGCCATCGATGTCCTCGACGGAGAGTTCGTCCGGGATGTCAATCCCGGCGAGCTCGTCGTCCTCGACGACGATGGGGGCGGATACGACAGCTATCAGCTCGTCGATGCCGAAAACAGCGCCCACTGCTTCTTCGAACACGTCTACTTCGCCCGACCCGATTCGCGCATCGACAGCAAGCTCGTCTACGATGTCCGCCGCGAACTCGGCCGGAAGCTCTGGGAGGAGGCTGGCGTCGAAAGCGATGTCGTGGTTCCGGTGCCGGACTCCGGTCGGGCGTTCGCATCGGGGTACGCCGAGGCCGCCCAGGAGGACGGCACGAACGTCGAGTTCGCAGAGGGGCTCATGAAGAACCGCTATGTCGGCCGCACGTTCATTATGCCGACACAGGACGCCCGCGAGCGGGCCGTCCGGCTGAAGCTCAACCCCATCAAGGATGTCATCGAAGGCAAGACGGTCACTGTCATCGACGACTCTATCGTTCGCGGAACGACCTCAACGCAGCTTGTCGAGTTGCTGAAGGACGTGGGTGCCGAATCCGTCCATATGCGCATCGGCGCGCCTGCCATCGTTGCCCCCTGTTACATGGGTATCGACATGGCTTCCCGTGATGAGCTCATCGCCGCCGGCCGGGACGTCGAAGAGATTCGGGAGGAAATCGCGGCTGACTCGCTTTCGTATCTCTCCGTCGACGCAGTCGCCGAGGCGCTCGGCGAGTCGGAAGACGACCTCTGTTTGGGCTGTGTCACCGGGGAATACCCCTACGATATCGAGGGCGAGCCGACCGACCGGGACATTGCGCGCCCCGAAGTCGGCGGCGACCAGCCGGAAGCCGGCGTGGCTGGCAGCGACGACTGAGAAAAAGCGCTCGCGTGCCGATTCGAGCAGCCGACAGTATCCGTATCAGTTGCCGGCGGGCGACCGCGCGCCGCAGGCCTCACACCGCAGTACCTCCGCGCCGTTTTCTTTTTCAAGCCGCGTGTCGGGGAGACCACACTCCGGACAGATGACGTACCCCTCTACGTAGTCGTTGATGGCTTCTTCGACGCGGGCTTGGCGGAACTCGCCGGTCAGCCGGAGCCGGCCGCGTTCGTCGATGTTGGCGCTTGTACCCAGCTCGTTTTGCAGGAACTTCATTACGTGGGACTCCTCGCGGTCGAGGCGGTCGATTGTCGGCTGGAAGTTCTCGTAGACAGTCGCGTTGCCCTCTTGGCGCACGTCAGGGTCGGGCACCGAAAAGCGGGCGGCAGTGCCCTCGATATCCGGCGTCTCTTCGAGCGCTCGGTCGAGTTGCTCTTCGTATCCCATACCGCTGGTTGCCCCCCCATGAGGAAAAAAGTTTCACGGCGCGACGGTCATCCCCACGCCCGCTGTGGAAACGAAATCCCGTGTGAGCGGCCAGCACAGGCCGCCTGCGGGAGAAACGTGTTAACCAGTGTCAGGATACTACTATATGCCCTCAGTCGTTACGCGAAGATGACTATGAAGAAGCAGGAGCTCATTCATCTCCACGGCCTGCTTGCAGAGGTATGCAACCACTACGAGCAGATTGCAGAGTGTAACGTCGAACACGCTAAATACACCGAACTCGGCGTCCGGCCGACATCGATCCACAAATCGAAGACCGACCACAAGGCGGCTGTTTTTGCGCTGGCTGACGGCATCACCGAAGAGATGGAAAGCGAGACGGAGACGGCTGTCTCCGCCGCTGCCGACTGAGCTTCTCTCGACGTCACCTCCCGCAAACTGGCGCGTCCGACAACGATAGCGCTGGGTGAAAAAAAGCGACCGCGCAGTTACTCGTCAATTAGCTCCTCGAACTCCGGCAGGACCTCGTCGTCATCGTCCGTGCGGCGGCCGCCGTCAGTTCTGTCCTCGCCGTCCGCGCCCGCTGTGGCCCCGTCATCGGCCGCTGGCGGCTCGTCGGCGTCGTCTTCGACGGCGGCTTCGTCGTCTGCCGCTGTCTCGTCGAGGTCTTCTTCTTCGACCGTTTCGACCTCAATGACCTCAAGCGGGATGTTTTCGAGCCGCTGGCCGATTTCCTTGCGTGCGATCCGGGAGGCGTGTTCCTCCCGTTCGACGTTGAACACCGTCATCTCCAGTTCCAGCGCCACGAGGCCTTCGTCAGCTGCGATAAATGCCGGGTCTTGGTCGGCCCCACACTCCGCACAGGACCGGGAACCCATGTCGATTTCAACGTAGTTGAGGTCGGGGTTCAGCATCTCGCCGGTCTTCGAGATGGCGATGCGAACCGCCTCGTCGGTCGTTTCGACGTCGTATACTGGGACCGCAGCTTCGACGACAACTCGGCAGTTCATGTGTGACTATTACACGCGCTTCGACAAGAAGGTTCGGCCGGGGGCTACAACAGCACGACGAGTCCGGTCACAGCCCCTGCACCGACCAAGAGAACGGCGCTCCAGACAACAACCCCCCGGGCGAACTCCCGGTTCGGCGAGAGTGCCGACAGCCCGGCCTTCACCGCGATACTCGCCGCGGAGGCGAGCAGGATGGCGACGACGGCCTGGTCGGCCGTGATCTGGCCGTTCGAATAGAGGATGACCGCCGACGCCGTCGCGCCGGCGCTGGAGACAAGCCCCGAAATCGCCGCGGCGGCGTAGAGCCCCTCGGTGCCGAAAAGCGCCTCTGCGAAGCCACCGGCCAACAGCACGACGAGAAAGAGCCCCCCAACACCGAGGGCATAGCGGAGCGTGAAGGGGGCACCGAGGTCCATCTCGACGCTTTCCGACCACTCTGCGGTGAATGCTGCAACCACAATCGCTCCGACTACGACTGCACCGAGCGGGATAACCGCTTCAACGAGCACGCCCGCGCCGATTGTGAAGACGACAGCGATAGCGAGGTTCCGCATCGCCATCGCGGCGTTCGAGAGGACGACGGCGGCGATACCGTACCGGGAGGCATCGGGCTGCTGGCTGACGTGGTCGAGCATCGCGCCGACAACGCCCGTCGAGGAGGCGAATCCACCGAAAAAGCCGGTGACGGCGATGCCGCGGCCGCCGTAGAGTTGGACGATAGCGTAGTTGGCGATACCGATGCCCGCAACGAAGACGACCATGAGCCAGACGACCCGTGGTTCGACAGCGACGGCAGCATCGCCGACAGCGATGGTCCGTTCCTCCGGCGGCAAGAGCGGATAGATAACGAACGCGAGGATAGCGAACTCGGTGCTGGACCGGACTTCCTGTCGCGACAGCGACCCCGCAACGGCGTGGAGTTCCTGTTTCAATACGAGCAACAGCGAGGAGACCACAGTGACAGTAACGCCTTCGAGAACGTGGCCGGAGGCGACAAGCGACCCGACGCCGTAGGCGACAAGCAACGACGCCGAAGTGGTAAGCGAGAGCGTCTCCGTCTGGCCGACCAGTCCGCGGATGCCGAGGATGACGCCCACAACCACGACAAAGGCCGCACCGACGAACAGCAAGAGCGGCTCGCCGAGTATCGTAAACACCGCTGCGATGAGGCTGACAAGCGCGAACGTCCGGATGCCGGCGACCTTATCCGACCACTCCCGTTCGAGGCCGAGAAAGAGCCCGAGAAGCGCCGCTAAAACGAGCGCCGCGACGTTGTCGTCCAGCATCGCCGGGCCGAGTTCGCTCATCGGGCGGGGCAACTCGGCCACGGCGGATAAACGCGTCGCTGCTGGCAGCCGGCGAAAAGAAAACGAGAGCGCCGCTGGCTTACTTGCCTTCGAACTCGGGCTCGCCGTCGCCCATGAAGGCGGTGATACCTTCCATGAGGTCGTCGGTCTCCATCAGGTGACCGAAGGCCTGCGCCTCGATTTCGAGGCCGGCATCGATGTCTTCCCAGCCGCGGAGCATTGCTCGCTTTGTGAGTCGCTGGGAGATGGGCGGTCCGGCGGCGAGGTCGGCAGCGAACTCGTGGGCTCGCTCCTCGAAGTCCTCGTTGTCGACGACTTCGGTGACGACATCGTAGTCGTACATCGTCTCGGGGTCGAACCGCTCGGCCGTGAAGACGACCTCTTTCGCGCGGCCGAAGCCGGCGATACGCATCAGCCGCTGGGTGCCGCCCCAGCCCGGCAGCAGGCCGAGGTTGTGCTCGGGGGTACCGAGCTCGGAGCGTTCGGAGGCGATGCGGAAGTCACAGCAGAGCGCAAGCTCGAAGCCGCCGCCAAGCGCGAAGCCGTCGATGCCGGCGACGACCGGCATATCGCATTCTTCGAGCTTGCCGAACGTCGACTGGCCCTTCCGGGAGAGGTCGATGGCATCGAGCGGGTCGGCGCTGCCGGCCATGGAGGTAACGTCGGCACCGGCCGAGAAGGCACGGTCGCCGGCTCCGGTGATGAGCAGCGCACGGACCTCATCGTCGTCTTCCAGCAGGTCGATGGCCTCGGAGAGTTCGTCGAGGAGGTCCTCGTTGATGGTGTTCATCCGGGCTTCACGGTCGAGGACGATCTGTCCGACCATGTCGCCGGGGTAGGTGATTTCGATGTTGGTGAAGTCGACGCCGCCATCGTCGTCGCCGCCGTGGAAGCCGCCTTCGTCAGCGGCCGCACGCAGGCCGTCGGAGACTTCGAAGCGCGGGTGGTCGACTTCGTCTGCCAGCTCTTCGAGCGTCTCGACGAGCGTGTCGAGACCGGTCTCGTCGGCGATTTTCGCCGGGCCGTCCGGGAAGCCAGCACCGAGCATGACCGCTTCGTCGATGTCAGCGGGGTCGGCAACGTCGTTGCCGACGAGGTTGCCGACCTCGTTTGCCATCACGGCGATGAGCCGGTTGGCAATCGCCTCGCTGCCGGCGTCGGTCGGAACGTCGGCTCCGTCGCCGTCCTCGTAGTCGTAGACGCCTTCGCCGGACTTCTTGCCGTAGCGCTCCTCTTCGATAAGCTCTTCGAGGAACGGCGCAGGCTCGTAGGCCTCGCCGAGGACATCGTTCATATACTCAAGGACGTGGTAGGTCACGTCGTGGCCGACCTGGTCGCCGAGTTCGAACGAGCCCATCGGCAGGCCCATGTCGAACTTCGTCGTCGAGTCGATTTCCTCGACGGTGGCGGCGTCTTCGCTGACCATCCAGCAGGCCTCGTTCATCAGGGGGACGAGGATGCGGTTGACGATGAAGCCCGGCGAGTCCTTGCGGACGCGGACGGGCGTCTTGTCGAAGTCCTCTGCGAGGGCCTCGGTGACCGCAAGCGTCTCCTCGTCGGTGTGTTCACCGGAGATGACCTCGACGAGCTGCATCCGCACCGGCGGGTTGAAAAAGTGCATACCGGCGAACTGCTCGGGCCGCTCGGTGACCTCCGAGAGGTCCGTGATAGAAAGCGAGGACGTGTTGGAGGTGACGATGGCGTGTTCGGGAAGGTGCTCTTCGACGTCGGAGTAGACGTCCTGCTTGATATCCATCTGCTCCGGGACGGCCTCGATGACGAAGTCAGCGTCGCCGACAGCTTCCTCGACGTCGACGTACGGCGTGACGTTATCGAGGGCATCTTCGGCCTTCTCGTCGGTTATCTGGTCCTTTTCGGCGAGCTTTTCGAGCGACCACTCGATCTGCTCGTAGCCGTCCTGGACGAACTCCTCTTTGATGTCACGAAGGTTAACCGTATACCCCGAAAGGGCGGCGACCTCAGCGATGCCGTGGCCCATGTTACCGGCCCCAAGCACCGCGATGGTCTCGATGTCGTCGATTTCCATTGTTAGCGTTCGCACAGTCTTTCGGCATCCGTTTCAACGTTTCCCTATCGGTTCGGTTTCACATGGACCACGTCCGGGAGTTCGCCACAGCGGCCGTAAAGACGGGAACAGGGAAAGCGGCGAAACCGGTGAAACGAATACAATGTTAAACCAAGTTTTGATTTCGTTGGTCGCGCTGTGACGGGAGGCTTTTGCGAGGACGGGCCGACGTATCGGCTATGAGCGCTGACCTCGAGGAAAAAACCGACCGATACGAGCGGCTGCTCGCGGAGGCGCTCGCAGCCGCCGAAATCGCACCGCAGGAGGGAACACCGCTGTATGAGGCGGCAGTTGAGTTTCGGGAGATGGCCCAATCGTATCTGGAGGACGGCCGACATTTTCGCGACAACGACGACCCGGTCAACGCTTTGGCGTCGTTTTCATACGGACATGGTTGGATGGACGCCGGCGCGCGCGTCGGTATTTTTGAGGTACCGACCGACGGTCACCTGTTTACCCAGTGAGGAAACGTTTATTACCCACCATCCGTGTGAACACGTTCACACACGTGATGCGATATACCGGTTAGCGCCTGAGAGCGGCTAACACCCCGCTTTAGGGAGCCAGCTCGGCGAAAGGTTTAAGTAGCTTTCGGACTAACATTGTATTAGGAGTTAGGCCCCTCCGAGTTCTTTGGTTTTCCTCCCTCGGAGCCGGCTGTAACCGACCCATCAATCCAACCATGAGTGACACCGGAATCCGAACCTACACCGAGAAGAGCCGCACCGAAACGACCGAACAGACCGACGAGACGGAGCGCAACGAGGGCGTAGCGACGTGTCCGGAGTGTGACGCCCGGCTGCAGGCGGATACCGAGCACGGCGAAACCGTCTGTAGCGACTGTGGCCTCGTCGTCGAGGAGGACGAAATCGACCGCGGTCCCGAATGGCGTGCCTTCGACAGCGCCGAAAAGGACGAAAAATCGCGTGTCGGTGCCCCCACGACCAACATGATGCACGATAAGGGGCTCTCGACGAACATCGGCTGGCAGGACAAAGACGCCTACGGCAACTCCCTGTCGAGCCGCCAACGCCAGAAAATGCAGCGACTCCGCACCTGGAACGAGCGGTTCCGCACCCGCGACTCCAAAGAACGCAACCTCAAACAGGCCCTCGGCGAAATCGAACGCATGGCCTCGGCGCTCGGCCTCCCCGAAAACGTCCGCGAAACCGCCTCGGTCATCTACCGCCGCGCGCTCAGCGAGGACCTGCTCCCCGGACGCTCCATCGAAGGCGTCGCAACCGCCGCGCTCTATGCGGCGGCCCGGCAGGCCAACGTTCCGCGGAGCCTCGACGAAGTCGAGCACGTCTCCCGCGTCGACCGGATGGAGCTGACCCGGACCTATCGGTACATCATCCGGGAGCTGAACCTCGAGGTCCAGCCCGCCGACCCCGAAAGCTACATCCCCCGGTTCGTCAGCGACCTCGACCGCTCGGACGAAGTCGAACGACGCGCCCGACAGCTCATCGACAACGCCCGGGAAGCGGGCGTCATTTCGGGCAAGTCGCCGGTCGGCCTCGCTGCGGCCGCCGTCTATGCCGCCTCGCTGCTCTGCAACGAGAAGGTCACCCAGACCGAGGTCAGCGAGGTCGCCGAGATCTCCGAGGTCACCATCCGCAACCGGTACAAGGAGCTGCTCGAAGCCAGCGAAGTCGCCACCGCCTGAGCGCCGCGCGAGCAGAGCGGTAGGCGTCCATCGTCCCCGTACGGGTGGTCCGGGTCGGCGGCCGGTCACGGCGGCCACGCCGTCAGACAGCAACAAAGGTTTTCATAACGGGGCGTCGTTGTGCTGAGTATGGAAACGTATGTCAGACTGCTGTGTCCCGAGTGCGGCAAGAACTGGCAGAAATCACCCAGCGACCTCCCGGAGCCGTCGACGACGTTCCACTGTCCCGGCTGTCATGCGAGCCGCCGGCTTTCGGAGTTCACCCGGACCGAACAGGATCTGAAGACGCTCAAGGAGCTGTAGCACTCCGCGGGCGGGCGTAGGCTTATTGCGGTTCGGACGGTGGGTCGAACCATGGCGGAACACGACACCAACGTCGAATCGCTGATGACCTCTCCGGTGGAGACAATCGCGCCGGATGCGTCGCTGGCCGACGCCGCGACGCGACTCACCGAACAGAGCATCGGTTCGCTCGTCGTCGGCGAGGGGCAGTTGCGCGGTATCATCACCGAATCCGACATCGTGACCGCAGTGAGCGAAGAGCTTGACCCCGAAACGCCGGTCACCGAGCTGATGTCCGACCCCGTCGTGACAATCCGGCGGACGGAGACGCTGCAGGCGGCCGCCGAGCGAATGGGGCACAACGGGGTCAAGAAGCTCCCGGTGGTCGAAGGCGGCTCCGCAATCGGTATCATTACCACGACGGACCTCGCGCTCCACCTGCCGAACTATCAGGTCAACATGGCCCACCAAGCCGAACCGGACATCGTCGACGGCGAGTGGGAGTAATCCGGGCTATCCGTCCCCGAGCCGGTCTCTGAGTTCCGATATCCGGACCGGGTCGAGCACCACCCAGTAGTTTTCGCCGTCGTATTCGACGAGCCACTCGCCCTGCCTGTTCGTTTCGTATATCGGGTCGTGTGCAAGCAGCCGTTCGCCGAGGGCAACGTAGGCCTCGTTGTCCAGCCCGACGACAGTACGGCCGTCATCGAGTGCATCTTCAACGAGCGCCCGCTCGTCGTCGGAGAGTCCCTCGAACACGACCGTTGCATCGGCTGCGAGCCGGTCGCCGAACGCGGCTGGGTCGTCGCTCCGGACGGTGGCGCTGTACTCGAAGTCGGTCAGCGTCACGGTCTCGGCCTGCGGCGCGATATTGAAGGCGGTCGTTCCGACGATGACATCGTATTCGGGGTCGGGAACGAGCACTGACGCTGAAAGCGCCGCCTCGTCGTACCAATAGTAGTCGAAGGCCATCTCGAAATCCTCGTCGAACGCCGCATCGCCGAGTTCTACCTCGTGGCGTTTGAGGTCGGCGAGAGCGATACGGTCGATAGACGGAAGTTCTTCGTACTCGATTCGGTCCCGTCCGTTTGTCGACGGCGACACGACGGCGAGATAGCGGTCGACGGGGTCGGTGGGTCCCTCGGTCACCGAGACATCGTAGACGGTCGCTCCGTAGAGCACCGGTCGGTCGGCTGAAAGCGGCGGCCGCTCGTCGGTGATAACGGCAGCGGTGTCCGCGAGCGCGGCATCGAGGACGGCCGCCTCGCGTCGGTGCCGCTCGGGGTCGATGCTACGTGTTGCCGCCTCGGCGACCGCGGTGCCGTCGGGGGCAGGGTGCATTTCGAGTGCGCCGCCGGGAGTGGGGCTTGGACAGCCCGCGAGGGCGCTGCCCAGAGCGGCGGCACCGCCCACGAGAAGGCGTCGTCTGGAAATGGAGGGCATCATCCGAAACTCCAGCGGTTGGGAAATATATGTTCCGTCAGTAGATATCCTCAATGTCGTCCTCGTAGTGGCTGTGCTCGTCGCCGGGGAACGAACCGGAATCGACGGCGTCGGTGTAGGCTTCGATAGCCTCGCGCATCTCGCCGCGAACGTCGCCAAAGCGCTTCGAGAACGGAGCCGTCCCTTCAGCGAGGCCGACAACCTCGTCGACGACGAGTACCTGCCCGTCGCAGTCGGGACCGGCCCCGATGCCAATGGTCGGAATCGAGAGCGCGTCGGTCACCGACGCCGCGAGGTTCGCCGGCACGTGTTCCAACACGAGCGAGAAGGCCCCGGCGGCCTCGTGTTCGCGGGCGAGTTCGAGGATACGGTTCGCCGACTCCTCGTCGGTCCCCTGCCGGTACAGCCCCGTCTCGTTTTCCCGCTGGGGGGTCAGCCCGAGGTGGGCCTGTACCGGGATTCCGAGGTCGGAAAGCGTCTTCGTCAGCGACACGGTGTGGGGACCACACTCCAGTTTGACCGCGTCGGCGTCGGCCTCCTTTAGCATCCGGCCGCAATTGTCGACAGCATCGGCCTCGTCGGCTCCAAAGGAGAGAAACGGCATATCGGCGACGACAAGCGCGTCGTCGGTCGCACGCGCGACGGCGGCGGTGTGGCTCGCCATCTCGTCGACGGTTACGGGCAGCGTCGAGTCGTAGCCGAGCCGCGTGTTGCCAACCGAGTCGCCGACGAGGAGCACATCGACGCCAGCCGCCTCGGCTATCTCGGCGGTCGGCGCGTCGTAGGCAGTAAGCATCGTAATCGGCTCGTCGCCGGCCTTCGCGCGAATATCCTTCGCTCGCATGTCACGGTCTGTGGGTCCAGAGCGGATGAAGCTACCGCTCGCCGGCAGGTACTGCAGTTCGTCGGGAACCGTAACTGCTTACCCGGAGACAGACGGAGTTTCGGTAATGCCGACTCGCGTCGAGACGACCGACCCCGATGGCGTCGACTACGGGTGGGTGATGCAGACGACGTTCGTGTTGACGATTATCGTCGGCGCACCGGTCGTCGCGGCGCTGTCGCTGCTTGTCGAGCTACCAACATGGGGCCAGCGGGCCAACTTCGCCATCCGGGTCGGAGCCGTCGTGTGGCTCTGTCTCGGAATTGGCGTATTCTTCTATGCGCGGCGGGATGCTGGAGCCGGACAGGCAGACAGCGACGGTGAAAGCGGCGACGAAACGAGATAGCCGCTCTGTTCGTCGAACGCACCAAACGCCACTTATCCACATCGGCCGGAGAAGAGACCGTAGCGCCACACACTCCCGGCTGCCCCGCTCACGTCCGGTGTGGGTCCGGAGCGAGCGGCGGGCGACAGGGATGCGGCGACAAAAGAGATGAACGGTCTCAAATCCCACCTCGGAAGCTGGCTCGGCCCGGAGCTCGCACCGATACTTCTCTGTGCGATTGCGCTGGCGATTCTCGGGACGATGCTGCTTTTTGCGCTCGGAGTGGCGGCCTATCTTCGGACCCGGAGCGATAGATATCTCCTGTTGGCTGCCGCAACCGGAGCGCTTGTCGCCCGGTCGCTGCTCGGGCTCGGGACCGTCTTCGATATCGTACCGATGTTTGTCCACCACCTCGTCGCTCACAGTCTCGATTTTCTCGTCGCGCTTACCATCCTCGTTGCGGCATACCTGCACCGCGGCAGCGACAATTACAGCACGAACACGTAGAGAATCCCCGCGGCAGCGAGCAACAGCACGGTGTAGACGAGCAGGCTGACAAGCAGCGAGACTATCTTGAACGGCAGCATGAGCAGCTTGAACGGAAGCTTCAACAGCGTCACGAGGAGTCCAAGCAGGGTGCGGAGCATAGAACGACCGTAGCCGGCGGGGGAACTTAAATTACGCCACACGGACGGTCGGTTCCGCAGCCCCGTATTATAAACGGCGGCGACGCCTCAGTGTTGGTATGTTCCGTGAGGCGATGGGGTATCCGACCCGGCAACCAAACGGCGGCCGGGTCGTCTTCGCCGGCGGCGCGCTGCTGGCAGTCGTCTTCGTCGCCGTTGCGATGACGCAGTTTGGGTGGCCATACGGGCTCGTGGCGGTCATCGGACTGCTGCCGTGGCTGCTGGTCCGCGGCTACTACGTCCGTGTCATCCGGACGACAATCGGTCGGGACGCTCCCTTGCCCCCCTCGTTTTCGAACTGGCGAGCGCTGCTTGCTGACGGCGCGACGGCAGTCGGCATCTCCGTTGCCTACATGTTGCCCGCAGCGATTATTTTGGCCCCGCTTGCGGCCGTCCAACTGCTCGGCAACGACCTTTCGGCACCCATCTCCGCGCTGCCGACGCCGGTCGTCGACGGTGTCCTCTCGGGAGTCGGCTTCCTCGCCGTCTTTGCGCTGATGTACCTGCTGGGGGCGCTCTACGTTCTCCCCGTCGCTGTCGCCCGGTTTGCGTACACCGACCGGGTTTCAGCCGCGTTCGATATCCGAGCAGTCGTTGCCGGGGCGCTGACCGAGGATTACGCCACGGCTTGGTTCGTCTCGGTCGCGCTACAGTTCTTCGTGCTACCCGTCGCCTACCTACTACGGATTATTCTCGTTGGGTTCCTCCTCCAGTTCGTGGTCGCGGTTGCGGTCCGGTACTGCTACGGCCAGGGCGTCGGCGATGCGATGGGCTGGGACCCCGTCGACCCCGACGGCGGACCGGTCCCATGGAACGAGCTAACGCCGGCAGTAACGCGGGTCGCGGAGGCTGGTGCCAAGCGGGCGACCACACGGAGAAACACCACGCGCGCCGGTCGTTGGCCGGACACCGAGCCGGCGGTTGCCCGCATCAAGGCCCCAGCATCCGATGGAGGCGGCGAAGACAACGGCAACGGGGACACCAACGGGGGACAGGAGGCCGAAGGCGACTGGGTTCCGGCCTCGTCCGTGACGATACGGCGGAACGACGGGTAGCGCCCCGGGCCGAGAATGGGAGAGCACTTACCGATGCCGGCCGCAGGGTCGGTATGCGCATTGTCGACCGCGAGTCCGCCGAGGGCCGTCGGGAGCGAATCACGCTCGTTCCCGAGACCCTCGACGACCTCTGGCATCTCACCTACGTACTCGAACCCGGAGACCTCGTCGCAGGGGATACGACCAGACGGATTCAGCGCGACGACGACAAGATGCGGGACACCGGCGGCGAACGCGAGCCGATGTGGATACGGATAGACGTCAACAACGTCGAGTTCGCCAAGTTCGCAAACCGGCTCCGGGTCGGCGGCGACATCGTCGACTGCTCGCGTGAGGACCAACTCGGGTTTCACCACACGTTCAACGTCGAGGAACACGACGAGCTCACAGTCGAGAAGGTCTGGCAGGTCGACCAGCTCGAACGGCTCGAAGAAGCCGTCGAGGCGGCCGAACAGCCTGACGTCGCCATCGCGACTGTTGAAGAGGGACAGGCCCACATCCACACCGTCGCCCAGTACGGCGTCGAGGAACGCGCCTCGATAACCGGCACGACCGGTAAAGGCGAGTACGCCCGCAGCCGTGACGAGCTGTTCGAGGAGTTGGCGGCAATTTTGCGGCGGTTGGACGCCGAGGCTATCATCCTGGCCGGCCCCGGATTCACGAAGCAGGACGCACTGGAACACATCGAGGACAACGCACCGGAGGCCGCCGAGAAGATACAGGTCGTCGACACCGCCAGCGTCGGCGACCGCGGCGTCCACGAGGTGCTCAAACGGGGGGCCGTCGACCGCATCCAGACGGAGACGCGCGTCTCGAAGGAAGCAGAGTTGATAGACGAGTTGATGGAGCGAATCGGCGAAGGCGAAAAGGCCGCCTACGGCGTCGACGAGGTCGCCGAGGCGGCGGAGTTCGGAGCCATCGAGACACTGTTGATTCTCGACGAGCGGCTCCGCGAGGAGCGGGCCGGCGAGGGCGACTGGGCGGTCGACGTCAACGACATCATCGAGAACGTCGAACAGCAGGGTGGCGAGGTCGTCGTCTTCTCACACGAGTTCGACCCCGGCCAGCAGCTGGCGAACCTCGGCGGTATCGCGGCGCTGCTCCGCTATCGGCTCAGCTAACGACGGCTAGACGCCCGAGATAGAGACCGTCAACCCGTCGTTGGCAATTCTGACATCGCCGTCGAAGCAGTCTTCGACAGCCGCGACCATCTCCTCGTGGTGGCCGTCGGTGTGGGGATACAAATGCGTCAGATAGACCCGCCCGATATCATAGCCGGAAAGTGTCTCCCCGAGCCGGGACGGCGTTGGATGGTTGTCGACATCGACGCCGTCGGGAAACGAACAGTCGTGGGCCAGCACCGCAGAGCCTTCCGCCAGCGCTGCAATCTCGTCTATCGGTTCGGTGTCGCCGGAGAACGTGAAGATTGCGTCGTCCGTTTCGAACCGGTAGGCGAGTCCGTCCATGGAGTGGTCCGTTTCGACGGCCGTGACATCGTAGCCGGCGACAGTCGCCGACCCCGCCGACAGCTCTCGAACGGTGATAGCAACCCGGCCCTGCAGGTACTCGTGAACCGACAGCAGGTCTTCGATAAGTGCCGCCGTCCCTGCAGGACCGACGAGTTCGAGGTCGGTCTCGCCGGCCAGCCAGCGGGCCTTCAACAGCGGCAACAGGTCGGCCACGTGGTCGAGATGATGGTGTGTGAGCAGGACTGTTCCGGGGGCCTCGTATCCACCGTCGGTCCGTGCAAGGCCGTGCAGGACGCCGCTGCCGCAGTCGACGAGCAACGGGCTGGCAGTGCCGCCGCTGTCTTCGAGCAGCAGCCCCGTCTGGAACCGGTCGCCGGATGGCATCGCCGCGCCGGTACCGAGGAAGGTCACGCGCATGGGTGGCAGTCGGTGCCTGCGGGCAAGTACGCTGTGGTCGGCGTCGCTAAGAAGAAATGCGGCGAGCGTGACGGGATTCGAACCCGATGGCGAGGCATCGCTTCGCTCGCCTCGCGTGGCTCGAATCGACAGTCCCGCCGAATCACGCACGGCGATTCGTGAACACGACGGGCGTGACGGGATTCGAACCCGCGCTCTAGAGGTTAGGAACCTCTCGCCGTCGTCCGCTTGGCCACACGCCCAGAAAGGATGCGACGGTCAGTTCGTCTTCGATTCGGCGTCAGCGATGTCGACCGGTTCATCGGCGTCGTCCTCGGCCGACTCCGCCGTGTCATCGGTGTCGCTGTCGTCGGCTTCGGCGTCAGTACTCTCCGTGTCATCCGATTTGGACATCTCGTCGGCGGCGGTATCGGCCGCGGTCGAGCCGCCGGCGGACCCCGATTCAGCGCGCTTTGTCTGCTCGACAGCCCGGTCGACGGCCGTCTGTGGCGATGACGAGGAGCTACCGCCTTTTACCTCTTCGAGTTCCTCTTCGATTTCCTCGCGGCCCTTCTGGAACTCGCCCATCGCCTCGCCGGTCGAGCGGGCGAGCTTCGGGACCTTGTCCGCCCCGAAAAGTAGGACTGCGATGAGCACCACGACGAGCAGCTCCATGCCGCCCGGGATGCCGAACTGCAGCGGAAGCAGGTCTATCATTAGCGGCAGCTAGCCGAGTATCGGTTATAGGCCTTTTTGTCGGCAGCAAAACGGAATCCGGACACTCAGGCGCTCGAGCCGTCGGGGTCGGTCTCCGGTTCGGTCTCCGACTCAGTCTCCGGTTCGGTCTCGACATCCGGTTCGGACGCAGCATCGGAGGCCGATTTGATGTCGGCTTCGTCGTCGTCGACCGTTTCGTCACCCGTCGTGGACTCGCCGTCGCGCATTTCTTGGAGTTCCTGCTCGACCTCCTCGCGGCCCTTCTGGAACTCACCGGTGGCGGTCCCCATCGACCGGGCAAGCTCCGGCAGCTTGCTCGCACCGAACAGGAGGACTAACACACCAGCAATCAGCGCAATCTCCATCGGACCGAGTCCGCCGATGAACAGTAGCGTTGTCATACATCGACCTTCGCGCGGGTGCTTGTAGGCCTTTCGCCAGATGGTTTCGTCAGATGTGTGCGACGGAACCGACTACAGCACGGCACCGAAACCGACGAGGATGGCTCCGAGTACTCCCGAAAGCGCCGTGAGACCGACAACGGCCGTGCGCGACGGCGGCGCGGGGAGGTCGGCGGTGCGTGCGTCCCGTCGGTGTTTCTCGACGGCGACAACGAAGCCAGCCGCGCCGAGCAAGACCCCATAGCCCGCCGAGCCCACGAGAGTGACGGCGACATCCAGCCACGTCCCCTCGGCCAGCGGCACACCGAGCCGCCCGGCGGTCGGCACGAGGCCGCAGGCCCAACTGGCGAGCAGTCCCCCGTTCAGATAGCCGGCGACAAAGGCCAAGACGAGACCTCCGGCCGTACCGACTGCGACGGCCGGCCAGCCGACCCCCGGCGCTCCACCGCCGACGCTGAGCCGAGCGGCCGCAACGCCGGCGACGAGCAGCGACAGCCCGACCGCAAGCCCACAGAAGTACAGCGTCAGCCGCGGTGTCCGGCCGAAGAGGTGTTGCCGCATACCCGGCGGTATGCCGCCGGCTGTATACCACAGTTTCGGTCGCGAAAGCGGAAAGTGAGACGGCGAAGCGACGCCGTTACAGGAAGGACTCGATGTTGTCAGCGACTTCTTCCGGCGTATCGCCGACGGGCACGCCAGCGTTGTTGAGGGCGTTAATCTTCGATTCGGCGGTGCCGGTGCCGGAGCCGGAGACGATAGCGCCGGCGTGGCCCATCCGCTTGCCCGGCGGGGCCGTCCGGCCGGCGATGAAGCCGGCGACGGGCGTGTCCATGTTCGCGCCGATGAACTCGGCGGCCTCTTCTTCGTCTTCGCCGCCGATTTCGCCGCACATCACGACCGCCTCGGTGTCGGGGTCGTTTTCGAACATTTCGAGGGCGTCGACGAAGTCGGTGCCGATGATGGGGTCGCCGCCGATGCCGACGGCGGTCGTCTGGCCGATACCGCGCTGGGTGAGGCTGTCGACGACCTGGTAGGTAAGCGTCCCGGAGCGGGAGACGAGGCCGACGTTCCCCTCGGCGAAGATGTTGCCCGGCAGGATGCCGAGCTTGGCCTCGCCGGGGGTAATGAGGCCGGGACAGTTCGGACCGATGAGGTTCGTGTCGGTCTCACGGAGCTTGCGGTAAACCTTCGCCATATCCTGCTGGGGGATGCCCTCGGTGATGGCGACGACGAGGTCAACCGGCGAGTCGAGCGCCTCGAAGAGCGCGTCGGCAGCGAACGCCGGCGGTACAAAGACGACAGCGGCGTTGGCGTCTTCCTCACGAGCAGCCTTGTGGACCGTGTCGTAGACTGGAACGCCTTCGACTTCCTGGCCGCCACGGCCGGGGACCGCTCCGGCGACGACGTTGGTTCCGTACTCAAGCATCTGGCCGGTGTGGAACTTCCCTTCACCGCCGGTGATGCCCTGTACCACGACGCGTGTGTCGTTGTCGACGAGGATGCTCATTGTTCTTCCTCCGCGTATTTGACGGCGCGCTGGACGGCGTCCTCCAGCGTCTTTTCGACCGTCACCAAGTCCGTGTTCAGAATCTCCATACCTTCCTCGGCGTTGGTGCCGGCGAGCCGCACGACGACGGGCTTGGGAATCTCGTCGAACTGCTCGAGCGCTTCGTTGATACCTTTGGCGACCTCGTCGCCGCGGGTGATGCCGCCGAAGATGTTGAAGACGACTGAGTCGACGTTGTCGTCGGAGAAAACCATATCGAGCGCGTTGGCGACCCGCTCGGCTTTGGCACCGCCGCCGATGTCGAGGAAGTTCGCCGGCTCGCCGCCGTAGTGGTCGACGAGATCCAGCGTCGTCATCACGAGTCCGGCACCGTTGCCGATGATGCCGGTGTTACCCGACAGTCGGACGTAGTCGAAGCCGTACTCGTTGGCTTTGGCTTCGAGTTCGTCTCCCGCGGCTTCTTCCTCCATCTCTTCGAGGTCGGGATGGCGGAACAGAGCGTCCTCGTCGATGTTCATCACCGCGTCGGCGGCGATGACCTCGTCATCATCGGTGACCATCAGCGGGTTGACCTCGATTTCGGTGGCGTCCTTGTCGGCCCACAGCTCGTAGAGCTGTGTGAGAATCGAGGCGACATCGTTTGCGACCGCGCGGTCGACGCCGGCCTCGAACGCCGCCTTCCGGGCCTGGAAGGGGTGCATGCCGAACGCCGGGTCGATGTGCTCGCGGACGATGGCGTCCGGGTCCTCTTCGGCGACTTCTTCGATGTTGACGCCGCCGCGGGTCGAAACCATCGCGACGGGCTTGCCCGCCGCGCGGTCCATCGTGACGCCGACGTAGAGTTCGTCGGTGAAGTCGACGGCGGCCTCGACGAGAACGCGGTCGACGTGCAGTCCCTTGAGGTCCATGCCGAGAATCTCGTCGGCGGCCTCGCGGGCCTCGTCGGCGTTTTCGACTAGCTTGATTCCGCCGGCCTTGCCGCGGCCGCCGACCTGTACCTGCGCCTTGATAGCGACCGGGTAGCCGATGTCGTCGGCTGCCTCGACCGCCTCGTCGACGGTCGACGCGAGCGTCGACTCCGGGACGGGAATCCCGGCATCGGCGAATACACCCTTCGCCTGGTACTCGTGCAGTTTCATCGCTGACTCGCCTGAGTGGTCGTTCGACCCGGAGTTAGTATTACCGGAACCGGCCCAGGTGAACTACCTCTGCCTACTCGGCGGCTTGCGCCGCCTCTTTGAGGCAGGGGCTTCCTGTTTCGACGACGCGACTTGCAGATACGGCAAGCGTATCCACAGCGGTTGCAGTCTCCGCAGGCGTAGCTTCGGAGTGAACCACTCCTAGTCGATTCCAACCGCGTTGTTGGACGTTCAACGCAGCGTTCCAATCACGGTCGAGTTCGAAGCCACAACTTGGGCAGGAATGCTCGCGGACCCACAGCGGTTTCGCGGTTTCAACCCCGCACTCGGCGCATTCTTTCGTGGTGCCTCGGGCTTCGACTTCGACGACGTGACAGCCGTTCTTGTCGCCGTGATGTTCGAGAATGGTAAGGAAGTCACGCCACCCGACCTCGGCCTTGTTCCGGGCGTTCTGCTGGCTTTCTAGCATCCTCTTCACGTCGAGGTCTTCGACGAACACGGCGTCGTACTCGGTGGTGTAGAAGTGTGCGAGTTTGTGCTTGAAGTCCTGTTTCTTGTTCGACATCCGCGCGTGGACTTCGGCGACGCGTTGGCGTTGTTTCTCCCAGTTGTTCGAGCCTTTTTGTTTCCGTGACAGCGAGCGTTGCTCGCGTTCGAGTCGCTCGCGGTCACCTGACAAGTTGAGGCGGTCAACGCAGCGTCCGTCCGAATCGTGGATGAAGTTGCAGACGCCGAGGTCAAGGCCCACCGTGTCTTCCGCGTCGATATTGCCCGGCTCGGGTTTCTCGGGGGTGTCGGTGTCGATGGTGAACGACGCGTACCACTCGCCCGTTGCGTCTTTTTTCAGCGCAACCTCTTTGATGCCGTTGTGGTCGGGGAGGTCGCGGTGGAGTCGAACTGGTATCTCACGACTTTCGCCTTTGAGTTTCTTTAGCTGAAGGAGTGCGTGTCCGTCGGGGCCACTCTTCTTGTTGAGTTCGAAGCCGGATTGACGGTACGTGAAACTCCTGAATTCGCGTGGTGCCTTCCAGTTCAGCGCCCCCACGTCGTAGCCTTGTTCTTTTAGTTCGCCGAGGCTGTTGATGTTGTCGCGGATGCGTTCGACGGCTTTCTGTAAGACGGTGGAGTAGACTTGCTTCAGGTCGGGCCACCAGTCTTTCAGTTCGGGGATACTGTCGCGGACCATCCAGACGCGTTGCCGGAGCGTTCCGGCGTCCTCGGGGATTTTGTTGAATTCTCTGAGCGCGTGGTTGTATAATTGTCGTACGGTGTCGCGTTGCCAGTCCATCGCCTGCCGTTGCTCTTCGGTTGGGAAGAGTCGGTAGCGTGGACTGTACTTCATGCGACGTGGCTCCTGCTACGAATTATCATTAGTTAAGGATTCTGATTGAAACGATTGTAACTCGTGCGGGCGCTGTATCCCCGCCCTACTCGCTCGGCTTCGCCTCGCTCCTTGAGGACGGGGGCTTAGCGCCCTCACTTTCAGCTAAACCGGCAACTGGTTCGCCGTTCGAAAGCCGACGGCTACTGGCGGCTCTCCGGGAGCGAAACGGGTCGGTCGGCGATGACGCCGTCGACACCGCGTTCAGCGAGGGTCTCGGCGTCAGCGGGTGTATCGACCGTCCACGCGTTGACGCTCATGCCGGCGCGGTGCGCCTCGGCGACGACGCGCTCGGTCGCGACATCCAGCGAGGGATGGAGAAACGCACAGTCGAGGTCGATGGCGACCTCGACGGCGTCGGTGCCCGATTCGTCGCTGCCGTCGGTGATGTAGGCCCGCGGCAACTCCGGTGCCGCGTCCCGACAGGCAGCAAGCACCTCACGGGACCGGGACGAGAGGGTCACCTGCTGGCGCGTCTCCGAAAGCAGCGCGACCGCATCGGCGGCGATTCCCGACTCTTTGAGGTCGAGCGTGATGCCGATGTGAGCGGGGACGGCCTCGAGCACCGCCGCGAGCGTCGGCACGCCCTCACCGGTGTCGAGTACATCAAGCGCGTCGAGGTCTGTGCGGGTGAACGACGACACCGGACCCGACGCGTCGGTCACCCGGTCGACGGTCTCGTCGTGGATGACAACCAGTTCGCCGCTCCCACAGCGGCGGACATCGACCTCAACTCCGTCGGCGACCTCGGCGGCCTCGGTCACCGCCTGCAACGTGTTCTCGGGGGCGGTGGCAGCGAACCCGCGGTGGGCGATGAGACGCATACCGGCACTCCCCGGCGGGACGGCAAGTGCCTGTCGACTGCCGGCCGATGGCGGACGTCCGATTCGAACAGTAGCCGGCGTCTCCCGCGTGCCGACGGTTGTTGTGTGCTGTCACAATGCCTCCGTGTCGTGCCGCTTATGTGAGGCGGCGGGCGAATGTCACCCAATGGAACGAGAAACGTGGGCGACACGTATCGGATTCATTCTTGCGGCGGTCGGCAGCGCCGTGGGGCTCGGGAACATCTGGCGGTTCCCCTTCCAGGTCGGGCAGAACGGCGGCTCGGCCTTTCTGATAATGTACCTCGCGTGTGTGCTGCTCATCGGTATCCCGGCGATTCTCGTCGAGTTCGTCATCGGACGCCGGTCGCAACGGAACCCTATCGGGGCCTTCCATGCCCTCGGAAAATCGCGGTTCAGGGCCATCGGGGCCGTCTGTGTCGTCACCGGCTTCGTCATTCTCTCGTATTACACCGTCGTCGCCGGGTGGGTCCTGCGGTACATCGGCGGGAGCGCGACGGGAGCGTACTTCGGCAGCGAGGAGGCGTATTTCCTCGAAATCGCCACTGGATACGATGCCGTCGTCCTGCATGCCGTCTTCCTGGCAGTGACGGTCGGTATCGTGATGCTCGGCATCAAGCGTGGAATCGAGCTCGCGGTCAAGGCGATGGTGCCGGCCATCGCGCTGTTGCTTGCCGGGCTTGCGGTGTACGCGCTGACGCTCGACGGCGTCGTCGACGGCTACCGCTACTATCTCTCGCCCGACTTTGCGACGCTTGCGGCCGAGTGGACAACGATTCTCCCGGCCGCGGTCGGACAGGCGCTGTTTACCCTCTCGCTCGGGATGGGCGTGATGATAACGTATGCGTCCTACGTCGGCGAAGACCAGAGCCTGCTCGTCGACAGTGGCTCAATTGCGCTTTTGGACACCGTCATCGCCTTCCTCTCGGGGCTCATCCTCTTCCCGATTCTCTTCACCATCGACGCCACGCCGGGCGACGGCGGGGCCGGCGAGTTCTTCATCGGCGTCGGCGGCGCGTTCGCCGACATCCCGCTTGGAACCATCGTCGGCGTTGTCTTCTTCGTGACGCTCGCGGTGGCGGCGCTGTCCAGCGCTATCAGCATCCTCGAAGTCATCGTCTCGTATTTCATCGACGAGTTCGGCTTCGACCGACGGGTCGCGACGTTCGGCGTCGGTGTCATCGTCTTCGTCGCCGGTATTCCGGCAGCGCTCGACATGGGCACGTTCGAGGTCTACGACCAAGTGACCGGCGAGCTGTTGTTGCCCCTCGGAATGTTCCTGCTCGTGCTGTTCGTGGCGTGGGTGGTCCCGGAAGAGAGCCTCGACGAGCTGCTCAAGGGCCGCTCGGGCAGCAACCTCGACGTGTTCTGGTTGTGGTGGGTCCGAACCGTCGTCACCGTCGCTGTCGGCCTCACGCTCGTGTTGAGCGTGTATGGCTTCGCCGTCGAGTTCGGACTGCTAGCCGAGTCGGCCTGATACGGCCGCCGCTCCGATAGCGGAACGCCTTTTTCGTTGCTGTTCGTTTCCAGACCAAGGTGGCCTATGACAATGGACGATGAAATCGAGGAACTCCGAGAGAAAAAGCGGGACGCAGAGCTGGGGGGCGGCGAGGAACGCATCGAGAAACAACACGAGAAAGGAAAGCTGACCGCGCGGGAGCGCATCGAGTATTTCCTCGACGACGGGACCTTCGAGGAGTTCGACCAGCTGAAGACCCACCGGTGTACGAACTTCGACATGGAGGACGACCAGCCGTACGGCGACGGCGTCGTCACCGGCTACGGCGAGGTCGACGGCCGGAAAGTCTTCGTCTTCGCCCACGACTTCACGGTCTTTGGCGGGTCGCTGGGGGAGGCGTTCGCCGAGAAGGTCTGTAAGGTGATGGACCGAGCCATCGAAACCGGCGCGCCCATCATCGGCCTCAACGACTCCGCCGGCGCACGCATTCAGGAGGGCATCGACTCGCTTGCCGGCTACGCCGACATCTTCCACCGAAACCAGAAGGCGTCGGGTGTTGTCCCGCAGATTTCAGCCATCATGGGCCCCTGTGCCGGCGGCGCGGTCTACTCGCCGGCGATTACCGACTTCATCTACATGGTCGAGGACACGAGCCACATGTTCATCACCGGGCCGGACGTTATCGAGACGGTCACCGGCGAGGAGGTCGGCTTCGAGGAACTCGGCGGCGCAAGCACCCACACCGGGGAATCCGGCGTTGCCCACTTTTCGGCCGCCGACGAGAAGGATGCCCTCGACGATATCCGGTATTTGCTTTCGTATCTCCCGTCGAACAACGTCGAGGACCCGCCGCGCGTCGAGCCGTGGGACGACCCCGAGCGCCGCGATGAAAAGCTAAAAGAAATCGTCCCCAGCGAACCGAAAAAGCCCTACGACATCGTCGATGTCATCGACCGGATCGTCGACGAGGACTCCTTTTTCGAGGTCGCCGAATCCTACGCCCGCAACCTCGTGACCGGCTTCGGCCGCCTCGATGGCCGTTCTGTCGGCGTCGTCGCAAATCAGCCGCGCGTCAACGCCGGCACGCTCGACATCGACGCCTCGCTGAAGGGCTCGCGGTTCGTCCGGTTCTGTGATGCGTTCAACATCCCCATTGTCACGTTTGTCGACGTTCCAGGCTTCATGCCCGGGACCGACCAAGAGCACAACGGCATCATCAAGCACGGCGCGAAGCTCCTGTACGCCTACAGCGAGGCGACGGTGCCGCTTTTGACCGTCATCACGCGGAAGGCCTACGGCGGTGCCTACGATGTGATGGCCTCGAAGCATCTCGACGCCGATGTCAACTACGCGTGGCCGACCGCCGAAATCGCCGTGATGGGGCCGAAGGGCGCGGTCAACGTTCTCTACCGGGACGAACTGGCCGACGCTGACGACGTCGAGGCTCGCCGACAACAGCTCATCGACGAATACCGGGACGCCTTCGCCAATCCCTACACGGCCGCCGAGCGCGGCTTCGTTGACGATGTCCTCGAACCGCAGGACACCCGCCCCCGCCTCATCAACGACCTCGAGATGCTCGAATCGAAACGGAAGGACCAACCGGACCGGAAACACGGCAACATCCCGCTGTAACGATGCAGGTCGAGATACCACCGGATGCCGACGCCGACGAGGCCGCAGCTATCGTCGCAGCGGTTCGGTCCCACGTGGCCGCCCTCGAAGCCGCTGCCGACGACGGCGACGCGGACGACGACTGGCACGGCGACCGCTGGCGGTTTACCGGCCGCCTCAACAGCCTCCAGAACCGCCGAAGCCGAGTGCCGACCGACGCCCCGCGAAACGAGTGGGCGGCGGCCGGCCGCACTGACCGGTACTGAACCGCACGACTGCGGCCGGTTGCCGTCCGGTTCGTATACCACAGATTCACCGTTTGTTTACGTTCAATCGATAGAATAACGTGGGCGGCGCGACAGCCATCGCACAGTATGTTCGACAAGGTGCTCGTCGCCAATCGGGGGGAAATCGCGGTTCGTGTCATGCGCGCCTGCGACGACCTCGGTGTCGATACCGTTGCGGTCTACAGCGACGCCGACAAACACAGCGGCCACGTCCGGTACGCCGACGAGGCGTACAACATCGGACCGGCGCGTGCGGCCGACTCCTATCTCGACCACGAGGCAGTCATCGACGCCGCCGAGAAGGCCGGCGCGGACGCTATCCATCCGGGGTATGGCTTCCTCGCCGAAAACGCCGAATTCGCACGGAAAGTAGAGGCGACCGAGGGCATCAAGTGGGTCGGGCCGGCGGCCGACTCGATGGAACAGGCCGGCGAGAAGACGAAGGCCCGGACAGTCATGCAGGAAGCCGACGTACCCATTGTCCCGGGGACGACAGACCCAGTCGAGTCGGCTGAAGAGGTCGAAGCGTTCGGGGACAAACACGGCTACCCAATCGCCATCAAGGCCGAAGGCGGCGGTGGCGGCCGCGGCATGAAAATCGTCCGCAGCCCCGACGAGGCGGCCGACCAGCTCGCGGCTGCACAGCGGGAAGGCGAAGCGTATTTCGACAACGACTCGGTGTATCTGGAGCGGTATCTGGAGAACCCGCGGCACATCGAGGTCCAGATTCTCGCCGACGAGCACGGCAACGTCCGCCATCTCGGCGAACGGGACTGCTCGCTGCAGCGTCGCCACCAGAAGGTTATCGAGGAGGGACCGAGTCCCGCGCTGTCTGACGAGCTCCGAGAGAAAATCGGCGAGGCAGCCCGCCGAGGGGCCGACGCGGCCGACTACTACAACGCCGGCACCTTCGAATTCCTCGTCGAGGAAGAAGACCGCGAGGACGGCGAACTGCTCGGTCCGGACGCGAATTTCTATTTCCTTGAGGTCAACACCCGGATTCAGGTCGAACACTGCGTCACCGAGGCGCTGACCGGCATCGACATCGTCAAATGGCAGCTCCGAGTCGCAGCCGGCGAGGAACTCGACTTCGAGCAGGCGGATGTCGACCTCGACGGCCACGCCATCGAGTTCCGTATCAATGCCGAAAACGCCGCTGACGACTTCGCGCCGGCGACGGGCGGCACGCTGGAGACCTACGACCCGCCGGGCGGTATCGGCGTTCGCGTCGACGACGCACTGCGGCAGGGCGACGACCTCGTCACGGATTATGACTCGATGGTCGCAAAGCTCATCGTCCACGGCGGGGACCGCCAGGAGTGCTTCGCTCGGTCGGACCGCGCTCTCGCCGAGTACGACATCGAAGGCATCCCGACCATCATCCCGTTCCACCGGCTGATGCTCGAAGACGACGCCTTCAGCGCCGGCACACACACGACGAAATATCTCGACGAGGAACTGGACGCCGAGCGCATCGAAGCGGCACAGGAACGCTGGGGAACCGAAACGACGGCCGAGGCCGGCGACGAGGAGGTCGTCGAACGGGAGTTTACCGTCGAGGTCAACGGCAAGCGCTTCGAGGTCAACCTCGAAGAGCGCGGCGAACTGCTCGGAGCCGTCGAGGCCGGCGGGAGTGCCGAATCGTCCGGGCCGCCACAGCGTCGCTCCGGGGGCGGCGGCGGGGACAGCGGCAGCGCGTCGGCTGTCGACGCCGACGGCGAAGTCGTCAGCGCCGAGATGCAGGGGACGATTCTCGAAGTGAACGTCGAGGAAGGCGACACCGTCGAAAGCGGCGACGTCATCTGTGTCCTCGAAGCGATGAAGATGGAAAACGATGTCATCGCCGAGACGGGCGGGACCGTCGCCGAGGTCGCCGTCAGCGAAGACGACTCGGTCGACCAGGGTGACCCGCTCGTCGTCTTGGAGTGAACCGCCTCGGGGGCAAGTGGTTCGAGACGCCGAAGGCGTCTCGTCATCACGGAAGACTTCGTCTTCCGTACGACCCCGAGGCACTCGGCCTGCTCCGCCTGTAGAAAGCGTCCAAATCGGCAGCCGCCGGTACAATCATAGGTGCGGCGGCTGTCGAATCCGTCTATGCCGACAGACCAGTTCAGTGTCGACGGACAGAACGTTATCGTAACCGGCGCCTCACAGGGTATCGGTCGCGGAATCGCCGAGCGGTTCGCCGCTGACGGTGCGAACGTCGCTATCTGTTCCCGCGCACAGGAGCGAATCGACCCGGTTGCCGAGTCCATCCGTGAGGACGGCGGGACGGCCCTGGCCGTCGAATGTAACGTCAGAGAACCGGAGGATGTCGAGGCCTTCGTCGAGGCGACAGCCGAGGAGTTCGGCGGTATCGATGTGCTCGTAAACAACGCTGGTGGCGAGTTCGTCGCCGCCTTCGAAGACATCTCCGAGAACGGCTGGAAATCCATCATCGACCTCAATCTCCATGGGACGTTCCACTGCACGCAGGCGGCTGGCGAGTATATGCGCGACGACGGCGGCGGCTGTATCATCAACATGTCGAGTGTCAACGGCCAGCACGCTGCGCCGAACGAGAGCCACTACAGCGCCTCGAAAGCGGCCATTATCCGGCTGACCGAGACGCTCGCCGTCGAGTGGGCAAGCGACGGCATTCGGGTCAACTGCATCGCACCGGGGCTGGTTCAGACGCCAGGGGTCGCGGAAACGCTCGGCATTCAGGAAGACCAGATGCCGCCACGGGAGACGGTCGACCGCCGCATCGGTCACACGGAGGACATCGCCGACGTCGCACAGTTCCTCGCCAGCGACGCCGCGGCGTTCATGACCGGCGAAACGGTCACGGCAAAGGGCGTCCCCCGCCCGGGCAACAGCTTCGAGGTCGACCTCGGTCTGCAGTAGCTACGACCGAAACAGCACCCGGTCGATAATCGGTTCGAGGAACGTCGTTCGGCGGCTTTTCTGTGAGTGGACCAGTATGACCGGCTGGTCGAGCCGGGCGGCAACCCGGTCGGACCGCTGTGCGAAAAGCAGGTCCGGAAGCCGTCGGTGAGTCACCGTCGAGAGCATCACCATGTCCGCACCAGCGAGGGACTCGACGAGGGCATCCGTGTCGTCGGACTTGACGACGACACCCTCGACAGGCGCATAACAGCGGTTGTCGAGTTCGTCGTGGTAATCCTGAATCGTCTCTAAGTACTGCTCGGAGGGGTCGTCGCCAGCGGCGAAGACGAACCGCAGGTTCGCGCCGGCCACACCGGCGATGGCGTCGGCGAGTTCGATTTTCAGCGGGTCATTGAACGGGCTCCGGTCGGTGACGATGGCCAACTCCGAGAGGGAATCGAAGGCCCCCGGCTGGACGAAGACAACGTCGCAGGGCGCATGCTCCATAATCCAGTCGCTGTCGCGGCCGAAGAGCGTCCGGAGGCGGCTGACTGGGTCCGACCGGGTGATGATGAGGTCGACACCGCGCCGTTCGGCGTAGTTGACCACCGCGTGTTTGGTGTCGTGGCTGACGATTTCGCCGACCTCGATGTCGACATCGTACTGGTCGGCCAAGTCGTCGGTCCGCTCTTCGAACTCGATGTCCGAAGGCGTCTGGCCGGTCGCCTGGTCAAGCGGATACTGGTCGGGGACTTCGTCGAAGCGGACGACACGAATCTGGCTGCCACGAGTCTGTGCGACTGGGGCCGCCACCTGCAGAAGCCGGTTTTCTTCGAGCCGGCTGGCGTCCTGTCGGAGCGCGATGAGTATCTCATCGCCGTCGGTCGTGGCTTCGTCAAGCCGGCTTTCGGTTTCCGAAACGAACTGTCGGCCAGCCTGTCGTCGAGCCGCGTCGACGGCGACACCCTCCCGGTCGACTTTGCTGCGGGCATACCAGAGATACCACGCCAGCCCGAAGACGGTGATGCCGACGGCACCGACCTGCGGGAGCAGGTCCATCTGTGAGATGATGTAGAGCCCCGAGACGATACCGAATATCTGCACCCACGGATACCCCGGCGCATGGAAGTCCGGGTCGTACCACTCCAGCGGCCGTTCACGGAAGGCGATGAGCGAGGCACAGACCAGCGCGTAGACGAGAATCTGGAACGCACCGGCCGTCTTGGCTATGTCCTCGACCGGGAGGGCGACAATGATAAACAGCATCGCGCCACCAGTCACGAGAATGGCCGTCGTCGGGGTCCGGAACCGCGAGTGGACGTGTGCGAACTGGTCGGGCAGCAGGTCATCGCGGCTCATCGCCAGCGGATAGCGCGAGGCGGTGAGAACGCCTGCGTTGGCCGTCGAAACAAGGGCAAGAATGGCAGCGAGAACGATAGCCGCCACCGCGATGAACAGCAACTGTGCCGAATCGAGCACCCAGACCCCAGCCCAGCCGACCGCATCAACCGCATCAACCATGGGGATGTTCGAGTCCGCGAGCTGGGCGGGGTCAACAACCCCGACGAGCACGAAGACAATGAGTATATACAGGAACGCGGTCAGAATGAGCGACCCGAACAGCCCAAGCGGCAGGTTCCGACCGGGGTTTTCTATCTCCTCTGCAACGGCAGCGATTTTCGTGACGCCGGCATACGAAACCAGTACCGTCGTCGTCGCAGCGATGAGGCCGCTGTATCCGTCGTCGAAAAACGGCTCGTACTGTGCGCCATCAACGCGAGTAATCGTCGCGATGACGAATACTGAGAGGATGACGATGAGCACGACGACCATAATCGACTGCAACTGCCCGGTCTGTTTGACCCCAAAGAGGTTGATGAGGATGAGCACCGTGCCGATAACGACGGCGGCGGCGGCGTGGCTCGGAAGCTGTACGAGCACGTCGAGATAGAACATTCCGCCGACAAGCGCGAGCGCGCCCTTGAACATGAGCATTAACCACGTCCCGAGGCCGGCGATGGTACCAGCCGCTGGACCGATACCCCGTTCGATGAAGACGTAGTCGCCGCCGGCGTCGGGCATCGCCGTCCCTAGCTCGGCGATGCTCAGCGCGGCCGGAACGACGAGAACCGCTGCGAGAGCGAACGCAAGAATCACCGATGGCCCGGCCTCGTTCATCGCGATGCCGGGAAGAACGAAGATACCGCTCCCGATCATCGCGCCGGTGCTTATCGCGACGACGGAAACGAGCCCAAGGTCCCGCTCAAGGTCTTTTGTCATTCACGAATGTCTTTTTCGTGAACACCTATATGCAGTTCGCTTCCGCCCGGATATGGGATAAAGAATTCAAGAAAAGTTAGTTATAGTTTCTGTTCTTCACACTCATCCGTCGCTTGGCGCGAGCGCGTTGGTCGTCTGTCGCCGTTCGTCTGCATCCATGTCCCCGAAGTAGCCGATACGAACCGCGTCAACGCCATCGACTGCTTCATACCGGCGCACTGTCTCTCGGACGGCCTCCGGCGTGCCGGCAGCGACAAGCGAGTCAACCATCTCCTCGGTGACGGCTTCGATGGCCCGCTGGCGGTCGCCGTCCGTCCACGCCCCGTGGATGTCGTCGGTTGCGGCCTCGAATCCCTGTCGGGCTATCGACTGTCGATAGTAGGGGCCGTAGGCACCGACCATGAACGCCAACTGTTTTCTGGCGGCCGTTCGGGCACGGCTGGCATCCTCTAGAGCACACGAGCGGACCGTCACAGCGACGCGGAGGTCGTCCGTCGAGCGGTCCCCAAGCGCCGCGCCGCGACGGAGGTCTTCAAGCCGGTCTTCGAGGGCCGCAACGGTAAAGAGCTGCGGCACCCAGCCGTCAGCGAACCGGCCGGCAAGCTCGACTGCCTTCGGTCCGAGCGCCGCGACATCAACCGGCACCGAACGCGGCTCGACGCCACGGAGTCTGAGGCCGCCGCCGTCGAAGTGGTCGCCGTCGTAATCGAGTTCCTCGCCGGCAGTCACCTGCCGAATGATATCGATGGTTTCCCGGAGCCGTCGCAGCGGCCGCTCGTATGCCGCCAGATGCCAGCCCTCGGTGAGGTTTGGCGAAGACGTTCCAAGGCCCATCCGGTAGCGGCCGCCGCTTGCTTCCTGTACGGTGACCCCCGTCTGGCCGAGCATCGCCGGCGACCGCCCCCACGGGGAAAAGACGTCGTTCGAGAGGCCGATGCGGTCGGTCCGAGCCGCAAGCGTCGCCAGCAGCGTAACCCCGTCTCGGCCGGTCACCTCCGGCAGCGAGAGGCGGTCGTAGCCGAGTGATTCGGCGCGCTGTGCGACGGCGACGACGTCGTCGAGCGAGTCGAGCCCGCTGGGGAGCACGATATCACGGTCTACCATGCGGGAGCCGTCGTCGTCGGCAGCAAAAAAGGTGGGTACGCCCGAGAGGCGGAGCCGTTTCGTACGGACAGAGGCGTCCGCGACAGTCGCCGCTCTCAGAAGGTTTCGAGGTAGCGGTCGAGTTCCCACTCGGAGACCTCGACGAGGTATTCGCCGAACTCCTCGCGCTTGGCCTCCATGAACTTCTCGGGAACGTGCTCGCCGAGAGCATCGAGGACGACCTCGTCGGCTTCGAGGGCATCGACGGCCTCGCCGAGGTTGCTCGGCAGCGTCTCGATACCGTATTCGTCGCGTTTGGCCTCGTCGAACTCGTAGATGTTCTCCCGGACCGGGTCGGGACAGTCGAGGTCGTTTTCGATGCCGTCGAGGCCGGCGTGAATCATCGCCGCGAAGGCGAGGTATGGGTTACACGACGGGTCCGGCGAGCGCAGTTCAATGCGCGAGGCCGCCGGTACGCGTGCAGCCGGCTTGCGAACCAGCGCCGAGCGGTTCGTGTCGGACCACGCGACGTAGACGGGGGCCTCATAGCCCGGCACCAGCCGCTTGTAGCTGTTGACCGTCGGGTTCGCAACCGCCGTAATCGCCGGCGCGTGCTCGAGAACACCGGCGAGGAACGAACGGGCCGTATCGGAGAGGTCGAACTCGTCGTCGCCGTCGTGGAAGGCGTTTTCGCCGTCTTCGGTGAAAAGCGACAGGTGCGTGTGCATGCCAGAGCCGTTGATTTTCGGAATCGGCTTGGGCATGAACGTCGCATGCAGGTCGTGCTGAGCGGCGATGGCCCGGACGACGGCGCGGAAGGTAGCGACGTTGTCGGCCGTCGTCAGCGCGTCGTCGTACTCGAAGTCGATTTCGTGTTGGGATTCGGCGACCTCGTGGTGGGAGGCTTCGACGTCGAAGCCCATCGATTCGAGCCCGGCGATGATGTCGTAGCGGACATCGGACGCGAGGTCCTTCGGCGCGAGGTCGAAATACCCGCCCACGTCGGAGAACTCCGTGGTCGCACGGCCCTCGTCGTCTTCCTCGAAGAGGAAGAACTCCGGCTCGGGGCCGGCGTTGACAGTGTATCCCATCTCCTCGGCGCGTTCGAGGGCCTGCTTGAGGACATACCGCGGGTCACCCTCGAACGGCTCGCCGGTCGAAGTGTTGTAGATGTCACAGATCATCCGCGCCGACGCGCCGTCCTCGCGTTTCCGCCACGGGAGAATGGCGAAGGTGCTGGGGTCGGGCTTGAGCCGCATGTCGGACTCCTGAATGCGAACGAATCCCTCGATGGAGGACCCGTCGAAGTAGATACCTTCAGTGAACGCCTTCTCAGCCTGGTCGGCCGGGACGGCGACGTTCTTAATCGTACCGAGGATATCGATGAACTGCAGTCGCAGGAAATCGACGTTCTTCTCTTCTATCTCATCAAGGACGCGCTTTTCGTCCGGAGTGAGGCTTTCGTCCGTCATCTCTTGTACACGTAGACAATACAGACACAGGATATAAGCCGTAGCTAATCGTGCAAGTATTCTCAAAACGCATCTATCATAGAACGTTCGTCCATAACAATGCTTGAATAGAGGTATGTGAACAGATACACGGGCCGCATCGGGAGCTGAACGGGACGTTCGTCAGTCTGTATCGGTCGATAATGTTCATTGACGGGCGCATCTGCCCACGTAGAAAACGGATGGTCGGATTCGGGAGGCCGGCCCGCGGGACAGCGGTCGGGGGCGGCGACGGTGGCGTTATGGCCATCGGACCCACAACGGACGGTATGCAACAGACGCGACGACAGGTACTCGATGCGCTCGCCGATGGCCCGGTTGCGGGACCGGAACTCGCGACGCGGCTCGACATCTCCCGTGCGGCGGTCTGGAAGCACGTCGAGGCACTCCGCGAGGACGGATTCGACATCGAGAGCCGCAACAACGGCTACGTGCTCGTCGACGTGCCGGAGTTCGGCGGCGCAGCCGTCGAACATCAGCTGGACGCCTCAGTCGACATCGAATACCACGACCGGATAGCGAGCACGAACGACCGCGCGCGCGAATTGGCGGCCGACGGAGCCGAGGGCGTCTGCGTCCTCGCCGACGAACAAACCGGCGCGCGCGGTCGGCTCGACAGGCCGTGGGAGTCACCCGCCGGCGGCGTCTGGCTCAGTCTCGTCTACCGGCCCGACCTGCCGCCGTCGCAGGTACCGGTGTACACGCTGGCGGCTGCGGTTGCGGCGACAGCGGCACTCAGGGAGGTCGGTGTCAGCGCCGAAATCAAGTGGCCGAACGATATCCTCGTCGACGGGGAGAAACTCGTCGGCATCCTCACCGAGATGGAGGGCGAAGCCGACAGGGTCTCGTGGGTCGTCGTCGGCATCGGCATCAACGCCAATATCGACGCTGCATCGGTCCCAGACCACGCAACGACCGTCAAAGAGCAGGTCGGTGACATCGACCGGGGGGCACTAACTGCGTCCATCATCGACCGACTCGAAGCACTCCGAAACGCCCCGGAGGACGTTCCCGAGGCGTGGCGGGAGCTTTCGACGACCATCGGACAGATTGTCCGCGTCGAGACGCCCGGTGAAACGGTCACCGGTGAAGCGGTTGGTATCGAGTTCCCGGGAACTCTTGTCGTCGAAACTGACGACGGCAAGCGGCGAATCGCTGCCGGCGACTGCGAACACTTGCGCCCTGCCTAGTTGCGCCGGCGGTCGGCTGCGAGCACGGTCCCCATCCCGAGCAGCATCAACACCACGCCGAGCCAGATATAGTTGGCAAGCGGGTACGTATCAACGGTGATGCTGGCACCCGCCTCGTTTATCGAGCCGACGACGTAGGTGTCGCCGGTCGCGCCGCGTTCGATGATAGCGTCATTGGTGTTCATCTCCGAGCGGAGATACTCCTGTTCGGCTATCGTGCCGCTTGCGACCTGCCGGTCGCGTTCGTAGACGGTCACGTCAAGTTCGTGGGAGACGACGCGCGGCGAATGAGCGTCTCGGGGCGGGTCCGAGACCGGACCCATATTTTGGCTGTCGGTGTACACGTACGCCTCGACGTTGTCTCCGAGTTCATCGCCGCCGAAGACGGTCCCGCGGGCGATGACTTCCTCGCCGGACTCGAAGGTCACCTCGGGGTCGGCGCTGGCGAGCCAGACCGTCGAGTCATCGAGTCGGGCGACATCGGTGTTTTCTATCGACCCGACCTCGGTTATCGTTCCCCGCACAAGTGAGGCGTCCTCGTTGACTTGGAGCACCTCTTCGGGCGACCGGGCCGCTTCCTCAACGGTCGGCTCTTCGATGGTCCGGTAGTCGCTTATCTCGACGGTGTAGGCCGACTCGGGGACCTCCTCGACTATCGGTTCTGGGTTGTTCTGTGCGTCGTCGACACCGATAACGGCGACCGATGCCGAGGTAGCAAACAGGTACACAAACGAGACGGCGACGATGAGTATCGCACCGCCGACGTGGATACCGAGGATGCCGGTTTCTCTGAGCTTGAACGTCCGCGACGGGACGCCCCTGACTCGTGAGACGTACCGGGTCGTCCACGCGCCAGCGAAGAAGGCCGCTGGCGGAACGATAGAGAGGACACTGAGGGTGCCGACGATGCGGTAGATAGCCGGGTCGTGGGCGCTTGGGTCACTCAGATACCAATTGGCAGACGGCGTCACGAAGGCCGCAGCGACAGTTGCCACGGCCACGGCGGCGGTAGCAGCGATGGCGAGCCGCCGTCGCTGGATGTCCAGCAGCGCATAGAGCCCGCCGGCGAGGAGTCCGAAGACGACGACGGGGTAGCTCCAGAGGTTGTAGTGGTCCTGACCGACGCTCACTTCGACGCCGGTGGCTGCGTTCCGCAACACCGGGAACGACAGTCCCCACGCGGAAATAAACGCGAGCGTAACGAAGGAGAGCACCGCCGCGTGGTAGACCGTCCGGCGGCTGAGCCACGACTCGCCGGCGGCGCGTTCGACACCCTCCGACTGCAACAGCCAGTAGGCGAGCGGAAGCCCGATGGCTGCAACGCCAGTTGTAGCCAGCAAAAACAGGATACCGGTCCCGATGCCGCCGGCGGCAAAGGAGTGAACGCTTCGGAAGACGCCGCTGCGAACGACTGTGGTCGCGAAGATGACGAGTGGGAAACACGCCGCGGCGGCAGCCGGTGCGAAGACGGGGTACTCGCCGGTCTTGCCGTACCGGTTGATGGCGTGTAACGAGGCGGTCAACCCGAGCCACGGGATGAGTACCGCCGTCTCAACGGGGTCCCACGACCAGAACCCTCCCCAGCCGAGAACGCCGTAGGCCCAGATACCACCGAAGACGATAGCAGCCGTGAGGAGCAGCCACGAGACGCGGAGCCACTGCAGTAGGCTCGCGTGCCATTCATCGAAGACGCTTTCCTCGCCGCGGAACAGCGAGACGAAATGCGTCACGCCGAGGGCAAAGGGGACGACCAAAAGCGCATACGCCGCAAACGTTATCGGCGGATGAATCGCCATCCATGGGTCGATGAGCAGCGGATTGAGACCGTCACCATCGGGCGGAACGAAGCCCTCCGGCGTGTCGGGAAACTCTATTCCGATAGGAGTAAACGGGCTCTGAACGACGAGCATTGTCGCGAACGTGGCGACGATACCGAGTGAGATGGCTTGTGTGAGGCGTGCACCGCGGCCGCTGAAGCGCCCGGAGTAGACGGTCCACGTCGCGACGACGGCGGTCAGCATCGCCCACAGGAGTATCGACCCCTCGTGGCTCGCGTACGCGCCGGTGAACCGATACAGCAACGAAAGATAGTCGGCGGAGTTGCGCCAGACGTAGGCGTTCGTGTAGTCGCCGACGATGAACTGGTAGGTCAGATAGCTGTGAGCGACGACGAGTGCTGCAGTCGCCGTGCCGGCCGCCGCGAGCGTTACCCGGCGGAAGTCGTCTGTTCGGAAGACGTAGCCGTACGCCAGCAGAATGGCTGCAAGACTGCTGCCGACGGCAGCGAGCAAGATGAGTACCGTACCGGTGGTGAGTATCGTCGTTATCATTCGTTCGAAACCGCTCCGAGGGCGCTTTCTATTTCCTGTAAGAACTGGTCGCGCTCGACGAAGCCGCCGAGCTGGGATATCTCCTCGCCATCAGGCGTCATCATCACGTGCTGTGGCGGATAGCTCGCGCCGTGGTCGGCCGCCATGCTCGCTCCCGGACCAGGGTCGTCAAGATTGATGGCGAGCAGGGTATACGCATCGAGTGTGTCCCGTATTTCGTCGTGTTGGTAGTGGTTCTCGTCGTATGTCTGGCAGTACGTACACCACGTCGTCCAGTAATAGACGAGTACCGGTTTGTCCTCGTCTTGTGCGATAGATAGCGCTTCGTCGGGGTCTTCGTGCCACTGAAGGCCGCCCTGATAGGTGTAGTCGTGGTCGCTCAACACCGGTGCGGCGTTCATCGAGTAGTAGCCGAACCCCAGAACCGCGACGAGAACAGCTATCGTGATTACCTTCCGGGGATTCATTCGATATTCTGGTTTGGGATAGGGGACTGATAGGCGTGTCGCTCAGTCGAAAAAGGCGGGAATGCGGCCTTACTGCTCGGTGCGGCGGTTGTAGCCGATGAGGGCCGTTGCCAGCACGAGCGCAAGCGCGAGGACGGCGGCACCGATGGTGAAGCCGGGAGTGTCCTCGACTTCCTCGTCGTCAGCGCCGTTCTCCTCGATATCGTTCTCCATGTCTTCTTCGGGCTCTTCTTCCATGTCCTCGAATTCAGTGTCAGCATCCATCGGGATCATGGATTCACCGCTCGGGTTCGGGAGCCGGGGCATCTCCTGGTCGGGGTACTCGCCCGTCAGGCTGGTGAGGAAGGCGTGGATATCCTCGACTTCCTCATCGGAGACCTCCTCGTCAAGCGAGCAGGCGGCCATCACGCGGATGGCGTCCTCAAGCGTTTCAACCTGTCCGGTGTGCATGTACGGGGCGGTGTGTTCGACGTTCCGCAGCGTCGGGACCTTGTAGAGGAACTCGTCGGCGGCGTCGTCAGTCACACCCATTCGGCCGGGGTTGTCCATCAGACCGTACTCCTCGACGTATTCCTGACACTGCTCGTTCTCGCGGAACGTCGGGTGGGGCTGGTAGACGCCCTCACCGGATTCAGGCTCTTCCCACTGGCCGCTGAACATCGGGCCGCTGTGGCAGCTCTGACAGCCAAGCTCCTGGAACGTCTCCATGCCGTCGAGCTGCTGTTCGGTCAGAGCGTCTTCGTCACCCTCGACGTACTGGTCGTATGGGCTGTTCGGCGTCACCAGCGTCCGCTCGTAGGCGGCGATGGCGTCAACGGTTCGTTCGAGCGTGATGAGGTCGTCGGGGTCGGTGCTTTCGGCCTCGTCACCGTAGACTTCCTCGTAACTCTCAACGTAACCGGGGACCGAGCGGATTCGGTCAAGGGCTGCCTCGTGGTCGGGCATCCCCATTTCGACATCAGCAACGAGCGGGCCTTCGGCCTGCTCGGCGAGCGTGTCGGCGCGACCGTCCCAGAACTGGGTGTGGTGGAACCCGGAGTTCCAGACAGTCGGTGAGGCGACCGGACCGGTCTGGCCGTGGACACCCATCGCGGTCGGGCGGCTATCGTCACCGCCCTCCATCACGTTGTGGCAGGTGTTACAGGAGATGGTCCCGGTCTCGGAGATGCGCGGGTCCAAGAAGAGCTGTTCACCGAGTTCTATCTTTTCTTCGGTGTCACCTTCCTGTCGGATATACTCGTATCCGGGGTGGGAGACCTCAGTGGGTGGCTCAACCGGCAGGTCGGTCGTCTCGTTGTCCATCTGCTGGACCTGCGAGACATCGCCGGTGTCCGATTCGACGTCGTCGGCCGCGGCGACGGCCCCGGCTCCTAACACGAGCATGAGGGCGACGCCCAGCGCGACAAACAGTTGCCGTCGTCGATTCAGCATATTCGGGGGTTCTCACTACCATTCCATAAAGGCATGTGATAAGTATCTGACGCGAACACGGTGGTCTTCCGAACATGTGCGCCGTTTATACATTCGACCCGCCCTATTCGTCATGAAAGTATACATACATTTCATCGAACAGTGTTCTCAAGCGTCCCGATGCCGTCGACGAACAGCGAAACCGTGTCGCCGGATTCGAGGAACTGGCCGAGCTCGAGGCCGCACCCCTCGCCGACGGTCCCACTACCGAGGACGTCCCCGGGATAGAGCGTCTCACTCTGTGAGACGTGGGCAACGATATCGGCAAAGGTGTGGTACATTTCGCCGGGCGTCCCCTCCGACCAGACCTCGCCGTTAACAGTCGCCCGCATTTCGGCGGTTTCGGGGTCGAAATCGTCAGCAGTGACCAGATACGGCCCGAAGGCGTTGGCGAAGTCTTTGCCCTTCGCGGGGCCGAGTCGGGCCTGCATCTCTTCGCCCTGAATGTCGCGGGCGCTGAAGTCGTTGAATATCGTGTACCCGGCGATGTATTCGTCGGCCGCTTCGGCGGGGATGTCCCGTCCCTCTTTGCCGATGACGGCTGCCAGTTCTAGCTCGTAGTCCATCAGCGAGGAGTACGCCGGCCACTCGACCGTCTCGCCGGGGGCGACGACGCTGTCGGCAGTGCTCTTGTAGTAGACCGGCATCTCGTACCAAGCGTCGGGCGGCTCCTCGCCGAGGGCGTTCCGGACGTGCTCTTCGAAGACCATGAAATCACGCAGGGAGTTCGGGCGCGGCACCGGCGCAAGCAGCGACACCTCGTCGGCATCGAACCGGAGCCGACCGCCGGTCGGGCCGCGCTCAATGGCAGCCTCGTCTGCGTACGCGACTGCTTCTTGGGCCGCCTCGCGGCTTCGGTCGCCCCGGCGGAGGAACTCGATGATATCCGGCGGCGCGTGAGCGTCGGCGATAGACACCGGGTCGGCCTCCCCATCGGCGGCGAGCGCGGCCGCATACGCACTGTGGATATCGATGAGTTCGTCGTCGTGAGGAACGCCGAGTCGACGGACGGGGCCGACCGGCGTCTCAACTTCGAAGGTGGCGAGCTTCATGCCGTCCCCTCCGGAAAGACAGCGAGCGGCCGCACCCAGCCGGCGCTGCCGTCCTCAACGACGACCGGGGCAGCGACAAGCGGCACCGCTGTCTTCCGTGGCAGCGCATCGAGGTTCGCCATCTTCTCTATCTGGCAGTACTCCCGCTCGCGGCCGGCGAGATGTGCCGGCCACAGCTCCTCGCTTTCACCGTTGGCCTCGAACCGGCGACCCATCTCAAGGAACGGTTTGTCGAACCCGTACGCGTCGGTCCCGATGACGCGTACGCCCTGTTCGACGAGCCACAGCGTCGCATCCCGTCCCATTCCGGGGAAGTCGGTCAGGTACTCGGCGGAACCCCACAGCTCGTCAGCACCGGTCTGAATGAGCACGATCTCGTCGCCGGAGAGTTCGTATCCGAGGTCCGAAAGCGCGGCTTCGAGATGCGGCACCGTAATCTCATCGCCGCCGTCGAGATGGCGAACGTCGAGAACGACGGCCTCGCCGAGACACCAATCGAGCGGCACGTCGTCGATTCGTCGGGCGGGGTCGCCGCCGCTTTCCGGTCCGTAGTGGTATGGCGCGTCCATGTGGGTGCCGGTGTGGGTAATCGCCTCGATTTCCTCCCATGCAAGTGCGGTTCCGTCGGGGAAATCGTCGGCGCTCACGTCGACGCCCATCGCCTGCAGGTTCTCAGCGAGCCACTCAGCGCCCTCCCGGTGGTCCATCCGGTCGATAGTTGCAGGGTCGGGTTCACTTGCGGCCCCGTCTTCGATGCCGATGCTCAAATCGACGATGGTCGCGTCGGCGAACATACCCTGCTCCGCGTTGGCAACCAACGTATACTTTCGGCTTGCGGTCAGCGCTCATCGACACACGTGCCGCTGTGCTAGCAGCGGAAAAGTTTAGAAACGGGTCGGTGCTAGATACCGCTGTGGAACGAGTACACGTCGTCCTCGCTGTCGTCGGCTGCCTACTGCTCGCCGGCTGTGCCGGGTTCGGCGGGACTGAGGGCGGAACCGAAACCGAGTCACCATCGGTGAACGCGACCGCGCTTGCGGCAAACACCGATGCGGTCGAGACATACTCCGTCGAGATTACCCGGACGCTCCAGTCGACAGGCGCAAACCAGACTGTCGAGGTCGACGGCGCCGTCGATAGAGAAAACGAGGCCGCACGGCTGGTACAGACGACGGAAACAGCGTTCAGAGACGAGCCGCGCCGGACGGAGCAGTACGTCCACGAGGGGACGCTCTACACCAGCAGCGACGGTGAGTGGGAACAAAGTGAACTCGAAGATTGGACCACCGTCGACCATCTCGCAAGCGCGATTCCGGGGCCGCTTGCCAGCGACGACCTGGAACCAATCCGCACTGAGACCGTCGCCGGGACCGAGACGACGATGTACGAAGCGAACATCACCCGTGGGCAGGCTGCCGACCTCGCAGGCGTCGACGGAACGGGTCACGTCCCGATGACAATCGAGGACTACGTCTACTACGTTCTGGTCGACGACGAGACGGACACGCTCTACGGGGCTGACCTCCGGCTGGAGGTTTCACAGGGCGGCGACCCCGCGTTCGTGACCATCGAGACGACAATCACCGACCGCGACGGCCCGGTCGACGTCGAACTACCCGAGGAAGCGACAGCCGACTGATGCCGTCGGGGGCGGCCCGCAAGCCCGCAGCGCAGGAAGCGTGCGTTCGATGACACCTACGGCTCGAACGCTTCGAGCCGGCGCACGCTCGGCAGCCCGTCGATTACGTCTTCGTTTCTGAGAATACGCCGTCCATCACGGCGCCGACCGTCGCCGGTTTCGGTGTCCCGGTCCCTGTACGCCGCTGCGCTGGCACCGTACTCGGTCGCGGCTTCGGCGAGCGCCTCCGCCATCCGGACGAACGTCTGATACCGGGTGTCGAATCGCCGGTCGTCGACTGGGTCGGCGGCAAGTCGTTCACTGGCGTCTTCGAAGGCCGAGGCCGCTTGGTCGAACCGCTGTTCGGCGCTCGTCCACGACCGCCGCCGGTAGAGCCGCTCGCCTCGAATCCAGTCGTCGTGTGCCTGCGTGTATGTCTCGCGGGCATCGAGCAGCCGATGGAACGCATCGCGCTCGGCGGCCAACTGGTCGGTTTTGTTTGCCAGTTCGTCCGCGGAGACGTGGTCGCTCGCGTCGGCATCGGAGGGGTCGCCGGCGTCAGTAAGGCGGTCGAAGCGCGTGTCGATGGTGGCCATCCGCTCGTCAAGCCGTCGCCACGCGACCGGACTGACGGTATCGCCTTGGTGGGCCACGACGATATCCCCGAACGACTCGAAGGCCGTGGCGACGCGTTCCTGTGTTCTGGCCATCTCAGTGAGGAGTGCACCGACGCGGCGGAGGGTGTCGACCCGAGTTCGCTGTGCGGCGGTCCCACGGTTTGCTGCGCGGGCAAACTGTTCGTTTGCCGCTTGAACGTGTCTGTAGACCGGCACCCACCGGAACCCCGTCGTCGAGGCACGGACATCGAGAAACGACTCGCTGTTGCCGGCGTCGGCGTAGGCAGAAAGCGCCTCCCGAAGCTGTTCGTCACCGCTCTGTATGCGGCTTTCCGCGAACTGCTCGGCGTCGGACGGAGGCTCGTCTTCCGGTGTCGGCTCCGGGTCATCCGGAGCGGGAGTTTCGTCGGGAGCGGGCTCGGACTCTGGCGTCTCTTCCGGGGAGGGCTCCGGCTCCGGCGTCTCTTCGGGGGCTTCCTCGGGTTGAAGCTCGCTACAGCCGGCGAGGGCAGCGGCGGCGATGGTCCCGAGATAGTAACGGCGCTTCATACGGACAACTTACCGCCGGGGGACAAGATAGTAACGGCACTTCACCCGGACAACGTACCGCCGGGAGAAAAGAAGCTATGGCCCCCGGTTACGGACGCCGACCGTCCCCGGCTTCGACACAGCCGTCGGCAACAGCACGCCCAATTCGTCCACAGGCGAGCCCGAACGCAGCAAACAGGCCGCCACTGACAGCGCCGATACTGGCACCGACGACGACGGTGCGGGCGACCACGGCCGGAGCCGGCTCGACCGGCGTTGGCGTCGGCGAGACGAACCCGACGACGAGTACCACCGTGAGATAGACGACCGCGACCCCGCCGCCGGCGGCTGCCGTCCGGGCAATTGCGAAGGGATAGCCGTCTTTCGCGTCGAGCACGTCAACAAATCCAGCGGCGACGAGTGACAGCAACCACAGGTAGCCGAACAACAGTCCCGCTGCGGCCGTCCCTATCGCTGGAAGTACGGTCGACAGCACGCCGACGAGGTGGCCGGCAAGCAGCGCGCCGACGGTGACGACCACAAGCGCAGCGGTGCCGGCCGTCCAGACGGCCAGTCTATCGGCTGGTTCAGCCACGGGCGAGCACCCCCGCGAGCAGGACCGCCGCCGTCGAAAGCCACGCTGTCGCCGCATAGAGCAGGCGGAGCCGCCGACCGCCGACAGCTCCGTTGCCCGCTCGCTGGAGCTCGATGACTGCGGCGGCCCGAACGAGGGCGAACACAGCGAGGCCGAGAACGGCTACAAATTTCGCTGTCAGCACAATACCCCGGTGACTATCCACCGGAGGGATGCCGAAGGCGACGAGATTGCCGAGGCCGGTGAAGACGACGATGCCGAGGCCACCCCAGAAGACGGCTTCGAACCACGACAGCAGACGGACCGGGAGCCGAGCGGTGCCGACGCGAAGCCCGAGCCACAGGACGGCGCTGCCACCAACGAGCAGCGAAACGGCGAGAACGTGCAACGTTCGGACGGCGGCGTACGTCGAAAGCACCATCGTCTATCCGTCCCGGCGGCGGGGCCATATACGTTCGCCATCGTTGTCGGTGCTCCACATATCGGAGCCTTCCACAGCAGAGCGGCCGTCTCCGCCGACCCACCGTCCGGGTGCTTGCGTGGCACCGCCACAGCCCGACGGTGTCCCGGCCGCGTTGCCACGCCGCGCAGGACTTTGTTACGCCGGTCTATGCCAGGACAGAGACACACCCGGCGAGGACACTATATCCGTGAATAATACGCGTATATTCCTGTCCGTTACCGGTCCAATACAGAACAGTAATATTGTTCTATACACCCAAAACCGTTATTTACCCCTGCGTGATAGCCTCCGATAGCAACACACAGATGATTCGAACACAGCGAAAACGGGGCAATGTCGATGCTTGATACAGTGCTCGCTTCGCCGGCGGTACAAGCGATTGCGGTACTGGCTCTCGTCTCAGTCGAGGCGGTCGCCCTGTATCTCGGCTACGGCGTCGTCGAAAAGCGCGCAGCGCCGGCTCTCTTCGAACGAATCGAAGCCGAGGGGTAGTCACTCCGTCAGCAGCATCACCGGGAGCATAATCGCGACGCCGACGGCGATGCCGACGAGCAGTTCACGCCGACCGTGTCCGGGAAGGTCGCTGCCGTGGTCGAGCCCTTCGGGGAAGATGTCATGGAGAACGAGGAATATCATCGCCCCGGACGCGAAGCCGAACCCGAACGGGAGGAACTCTCGGGCGGTCGTCACGAAGACGTACGCGATGCCGGCCCCTATCGGCTGCGGGATGCTGGAGAAGACCGCCCAGCCGAATATTTTCCAGTTTGCGATGCCGTAGGTGTGGAGCGGAATGGCGACGGCCAGTCCCTCGGGGATGTTCTGAATGGAGATTGCAGCGGTGATGAATATTGCAAGCCCCGGAATCGCAAGCCCGGCCAACACGAGGTCACCCTCGATGCCGAGGTCGGCGAAGGCAACGCCGAGAGCGACCCCCTCGGGGAAGCTATGGACCGTTAGAACACCGACAATAAGTACCAGTTTCCGGAAGTCCGCATCCGGGATGTCGCGGGGTTCGAACTCATAGCCCGTGATAATACGGTCGGCGACGACGACAACGACGACGCCGACGACAAGGCCGGCACCGACCTCAAAAACGGTGCCGTCCCTGAGTCCTTCGAATATGAACCCGAAAAGCGACGCAAAGAGCATGATACCACCGGCCAGTCCCCACAGAGCGACAGTGACGCGGTCACTAATCTCGTCGACAAAAAAGAACGGGAGCGTTCCGAACCCACAGACGATAGCGGTGAAGATGCCGGCGGCGAGGACAAAGAGGAGGCCTTCGAGGAGCATCCGTTGTGGGGGACTTTCGACTCCGATACCGTTGTAGTTCCGGTTCGTTGCGGGTCGGCCGAACCTGTGGACTTTTCTATCGCGAGACAAAAGAGAGGGCCATGACGGACGAAGAAGAAGGCGAAAGCGGCGAGGAGAAATCGTTCCGAGAGCGAGTCGAAGAAATCCGCCAACAGCGCGCCGAGGAAGGCGACGGCGAGGGCGACGGCGAAGGCCTGAGCCGAGAAGAGAAAATGCAGGAGATGATGGGTGGCGGCGGCGGCCCCGGTGGCATGGGCGGTGGCGGCGGCATGGGCGGCAGCCCCTTCGCGCAGATGATGGGCGGCATGATGGGTGGCGGCGGCCCCGGTGCCGGCGCTGGCGGCCCCCCCGGAATGGGCGGCAGCCCCGAGGGAGAAGGCAGCGACAACGAAGAACTCGTCCGCGAAGTCCGCAAGGTTCGCGACGAACTCCACGACATCCGCCGTGAGATGGAGCGCGTCGCCGACGCCCTAGAAGAGCGGTAGTGTTCTCGGAGCGGCGCAGCTTTTTGTAGCTCGGCGCGAAAGCGGGCGATGACCCGTGGCAGCGCCTACACTCGAACTGGACGATTCGATAGCGAGTCTGCTGGAGTCGGTCCCGGATGTCGTCTGTATCCTCGATACCGACGCCAGGCTCCGCTGGTGGAACGCACGCGTGCCCGAGGTAACCGGCTACGGCGTCGGCGCGCTCGCGGGGCGGGATGTCGGCGAACTGCTTGCCGCCGAATCCGGCGAGGTCGCCCGGCGAACGCTCGCCGATATTGACGACCATCCGCCCGACCACAGCCTCGAAGTCGACATTCTCACTCGGGACGGCAGACAGCTTCCGTACGAGTTCAACGGCGGCCTCGTCGATATCGGCGGCGAGCAGTTCGTCGTCACTATCGGCCGGAACATCACCGCCAGACGGAACCGGCAGGCCGCTATCCGGAGACAGCACGACGAGCTCGACACGCTCCACCGAATCAGTCAGTCAGTCCATCGGGCGATTAGTGCCGTCGCCGAGGCGGCCGACAGAGCCGAAATCGAACAGGCCGTCTGCGACCGTCTCACCGCCTCCGAACTGTATCGAGCGGCGTGGGTCGGGCGCAGCGGCCCCGGAAAGACGATGACACCGACGGCAGGGACCGGCTCGGTTGACGGATTGTTGTCGGAGGTCGAACGGCTCAACGCGCTCGACTGGGAGGGTCCAGCGGTCGTGGCTGTCGAAACCGGCGAGATACAGGTCGTCCAGCAGATTGCAGAGTCTGATTTCCCCGAGGAAGTAAAGCAGGCAGCTGACGGACGTGACATCGCTTCCGGCGCATCGGTTCCCCTCGTGCACCAAGACTCCGTCGTCGGCGTGCTCTCTGTGTACTCGTCTCGACCGACCGCCTTTACCGACCGCGAGCAGGCCGCGCTGCGCCGGCTGGGCGAGGTTGTCGGCTTCGCGGTCACCGCGCTACGAATGCGACGGATGTTGCTGGCCGAGACGACGACGGAGCTTACCTTCCGTATCACGGGGCGGGAGGCGTTTCTGGCGACGATTTCCGCGAAAACCGGCGGCCGTTGTGAACACGAATGGTCCGCAGCCGACGGCGACGGCGAGTACCGGCACTACTTCACGATGGCGGATGCCGACCCGGAGACCGTCGGCGAAATCGCTGCCGAGACGGACAACGTCACCGAAGCCACCCGTGTCGGCAGCGACGGCGACGCCGACATCTTCGAGGTCCGCTTCCGTGAGTCACTCGTCGAGCAGTTCTTCGACGCCGGAGCCGTCCCGACGGCCGTTGTCTCTGAGGCGGGCGAAACGACCGTCGTCGCCGAACTCCCGAGCAGGGAGAACCCACGGCCGCTCGTTGATGCGGCCGACGACATCTACGGCGCCGACCTCGTCTCGAAGCGTGAACTCGACCGGCCACCGCGGACGGAAGACGAGTTCCGAACCGCCGTCGACGAACGCCTCACCGACAGCCAGCGGACCGCACTCCGGCATGCCCACCTCAGGGGCTACTTCTCGTGGCCACGCGAGCAGACCGCCGAGGAAATCGCCGAGGCGATGGACCGCAGTTCAGCGACGTTCCACTACCACATCCGTCGAGCACAGCGGGCGCTCGTCGAGGCGTACTTCCGTCATCTAGACACCTAGAGGGACGTTTCATACCCCTCCGCTCCAGAAAGACAAGCGAAGGCCTTGCGATGCGCTGCCGCCCGGCCGGGGACTCCCCGGTCAGCAGGGCCTTCGTGCCGACGGCGCCTCGCGTGGCGTGGGGGCCATCCGTCGCCGACCGGCTCGCAGCACGGGGTTGGGGATGCACCTCGTTTCGTTTCTCCCGCCGCCGAACGATGGCGGCCGGGCGTATTTACAGAAATACAAGGAGAATGCCACGGGGCTTGACCCCGAGGCAGTTCACAGGTAGCCAGCGTCGACGAGGCGCTCAACACCGGTCTTGAGCCGCTCTTCGCTGGCCGCATAGGAGAGTCGCGCGTAGCCGGGCGTCCCGAAGGCGCTGCCCGGAACTGTCGCCACGTGGGCGTCCTCGAGCGCGCCCTCACACCACGCTTGGTCGTCGTCGTCGACCGGCAGCATCATGTAGAACGCGCCGTCCGGGAAGGGAACCTCCTTGCCGTGGTCGGCAAACAGGTCGATAAGCATGTCGCGCCGGGCCTCGAAGGCGTCCCGCATCTCGTCGACGGCGTCGTCGGTGTTGCGGAGCGCCTCGACGCCGGCGTGCTGGACGAAGTTGGCCGCACTCGAAACCGAGTGGGAGTGCAGCTTGCCGGCCTGTTCGACGAGCGGTTCGGGCGCTGCGAGATAGCCGAGCCGCCAGCCGGTCATCGAATAGGCCTTCGAGAAGCCGTTTATCGTCACCGTGCGGTCGGCCATCCCCTCGAGGCTGCCGAGCGAGGTTTGCTCGGTATCGTAGGTGATGGCGTCGTAAATCTCGTCGGAGATGACGGTGATGTCGTGGTCGACCGCGAGGTCGCGAACGCCTTCGAGAGCGGCATCGGAGAAGACAGCCCCCGAGGGGTTCGACGGCGAGTTGATAACGAGCAGTTCGGTCTCGTCGGAGACGGTTGCGGCGAGGTCCTCAAGCGCCGGTTCGAGCTGGAACGACGACCCCGAGAGGTCGACACGCGAGAGGTCACCGCCGGCCATCTTCGCCATCGCCTCGTAGCTCACCCACGCGGGGTCGAGCAAAACGACCTCGTCGCCGTCCTCGACGAGCGCCTGGAACGTCTCATAGAGGGCCTGCTTGGCGCCGGGGGTGACGATAACCTCGTCGGTCGAGTAGTCAAGCCCGTCGGCGTCGAGTTTGTCCGCGATGGCTTCCTTGAGTTTCGGGATGCCGTTCGACGGCGGATACCCGGTATGGCCGGCGTCGAGGGCATCTTTACCGGCCTCGACGATGTTCTCCGGCGTCGGGAAGTCGGGTTCGCCGACCGACAGGTCGACGACATCGACACCGTCGGCCTCCAGTTCCGATGCGAGGTTGCTGATAGCGAGCGTCGCGCTCGGTTCGACCCGCTCGAGGCGGGCTGTGAAATCCATTGTCATTGTCCTTCGAGTTCCTCCGCGAGTGAAATAGCGCTACGGACGGCGGTCCCACCGTGTTCAATCCGCTCTTCGGCCTCGGCGTGGCTCATGCCGGGGCCGGTGATGCCGAAGGTGACCGGCGTATCGCGGTCCAATGAGACGTCGGTCAGTCCCTGGGCGGCCGCGTCGGCGATAACCTGGTCGTGGTTCGTGTCACCGGTGACGATGGCACCGAGCACCGCGACCGCGTCGATGTCGTCGCGTCGGGCGAGGCGGTCGGCCGCAAGCGGCGTGTCGTACGAGCCCGGCACCTCGATGGTCTCGACGATTTCGGCGTCGGCGTCAGCGGCGGCCTCGCGTGCACGATCTTCCATCTCGTGGGTTATCGGCCGCTCCTTGTTGAACTGTGCGACCACCAGTCCGAGCGCTACCATACTCATCGGTGGGCAACGGCCGCTAAAAGGCTTGCCGATACCCGACAACCGGACAACTCCTCACGGGGCAACGGGGCGGTCGCCGAGTATCTCGACAGCATCACCGACCCTGATGTCACATCCAGCCGACTCCTCCGGGACGCGGGTGTTGACCATCAGCCGGAACGGGTGGTCGAAGCGGTCGCAGTCGGTCCACGGCGGGAGCGTCTCCCGACGGCGGCCGATGAATGTCTCCCGGAACCCCGCTGTCTCCTCACCGGTGTCGGGGTCGCGGCTCGGGACCACACACCGCTGGCAGGGATGATACCCCTCAATGGTTGCCTCGCCGACGCGGACGGCGACAGCACGACCCTCGTCGGTGAACAGTCTGTCCTCCCAGAACGGCGGGACGCCGCCGATTTCGAGGTTCGCCCGGAACCGGCGGCGTGCGGACTCGACGGTGATGTCGAACCACGCGGCGACCTCCCGCAGCGTCGCCGTCGAGACGACGGTCGGGCCGTGGAAGGTCCGGTCGTCGTGCTGGCCCCCGCCATCCCAACGGACGCTGACGGGCCGGTCGAAATACGACGACAGCCACGCGTCGAGGTCGGCATGGCACTCCGTCTGGGCGTCGCCGCCCGCCCGGTTGCCGCCCGTCCGGCCATCGTAGAGCCGAAAGCGGCGGGCGTCCGACACTGGGTCGTCGTGACGGCGCAGCGTCACTGCGGGGCCGCCATCCTCTCGCGAATGAAACGTCGAGCGGAGCCGATGGACAGCGGCGGTCTTCTTGCCGTTGACGTAGTCGCCGCTGCCGCCGACATCGGCCGCCGTGGGGTCGTATGGAGCTTCCGGCGGCCGGTCGAGAATCGCCCACTCGCGGTCGCCGAAAAGCGCGCCGGAAGGGACAAGCCGAGCCGTCTCCGGATACTCGGCGTCAAGGGACTTCACGGGAAACCGGGCGATGGTCTGGAGGTGCGGGTCGGCCGCGGCCGGCGAGACAACCGGGTGGTCAGCGGCGAGGGCGTCAGCGTTCATAAATGAGGGGAGTTACCATTCGACGGAAAAGGCTGCGGTTCGGCCGTGGAGCTAACCATTTTTCATCCCGCAACGATAACGGACGTGTATGAGCGGCGAACCCACTGACGAAGACCTCGAAGAGCTTCGCAAGAAAAAGATGGAACAGCTCAAAGAGCAGGGCGGCGAGGGCCAATCAGAGGCCGCAGAAGCCCAGCGGCAACAGGCCGAGGCCCAAAAGAAGGCCATCCTGCGAAAGACGCTGACCGACGGCGCGCGCAAGCGGCTCAACACTGTGCAGATGTCGAAGCCGCAGTTCGGCGAGAAGGTCGAACAGCAGATTGTCGCCCTCGCACAGAGCGGGCGCATCCAGGGGAAGATAGACGAAGAAAAGATGAAAGAGCTGCTCCAGGAGATGAAGCCTGACTCACAGAGCTTCGATATCAAGCGTCGCTGATGGCGTGTGGGCTGTTGTTCAGCGCCGGCAAGGATTCCTCGCTTGCGGCGCTGCTTCTCGAGCGGTTCTATGACGTGACGCTTGTGACCGCTCACTTCGGGACGACGGACGACTGGCGGCACGCCCGCGACGCCGCGGCCGAACTCGGCTTCGAGTTCGAGACGCTCGAACTCGACGCGGCGGTCGCCGAAGAGGCCGTCGAGCGGATGCGCAACGAGGGGTTCCCGCGGCCGGGCATCCAGCAGGTCCACGAGGCAGCGCTGGAGGCCGCCGCTGCCGAGTACGATGTCGTCGCCGACGGAACCCGTCGCGACGACCGTGTACCGACCGTCTCGCGGGCGTTCGCACAGAGCCTCGAAGACCGGCACGGAATCGAGTACGTCGCACCGCTTTCCGGCTTCGGCCGCGGTGCGGTCGACGACCTCGTCGAGACGTATCTCGAGGTCGAACAGGGGCCCAGCGAAACGGTCCCGAAGGGCGATTACGAGGCAGAGCTGCGGGCGCTCATCCGCGAGCGCTGGGGAGCAAGCGCTATCGACGACATCTTCCCGGACCACGAGCAGACGCGGGTCCGCGGCCGGGCTGACGGGTAGCGGCGGCCCGGATGAAACAGGGGCGCACGGTGGGGAGGATGGGGAATGAAATTGCCGTCAGGTCGTGCGCCCACCGTACGTTCACGGCCCGCTGGCATATAAAAACGCGTCAGACGGGACGGCTGCGTGTATCTGGGATGAAACCAAAGATAGTTACACTGCCGTAGCGGGAAATGGAAGGTAGTTTCTGAAAACGCCTTTGTGTATCGCCTTCTTGCATTGTTTGTGCCACCAGAGGCGGCATTTCGAACTGGTCGTGGCTTCAGCTTTGACGCCGGAGAGGTTACAGGCGCGATAGGGGATTCAGTTACGGTCCTGCCCCTCGTCGTTGCGCTCGGACTCCTGACGCCGGCATCACTGCCACATCTGCTTGCCGGGTTCGGCGTCTTCCAAGTCATTTGGGGCCTCTACTACGGCGTTCCGCTCTCGGTCGAGCCGATGAAAGCGCTGGCCGGACTGGCGATTGCGGGGACGCTCTCTCACGGTGGCTTAGTCGCGGCGGGGCTTGTGGCCGGCGGTGTGTTGCTCGTTGCGGGGCGGACGGGGTCGCTCTCGTGGATACAGCAGTTCGTTGGCGAGCCGGTCGTCAGGGGCGTCCAGTTCGCCGTCGCCTGTCTGCTTGTTGTCGCCGCTGTCGACCTCGTCGCCGGGTCGGTTGGCATTGCCGCTGCGGGCGCTGGGCTGGCGCTTGTGGTTGCGCTCGTCTCCCGAAACGCCGTAGCGCTGGTCGTTCTTGCGGTCGGGGCGGTGTGGGCGGCGACAGCGGGCGGCATTCCAGCCCCGGCTGCGCCGTCGCTGGAGCTGTTTCCGGCGGGCGGACCGACGCTTTCGGTCGGTGCAATCGAGGGCCTTCTCGCGCAACTGGCGATGACGGTCGGCAACGCGGCCGTCGCGACCTCGCTTTTGCTTTCGGACCTCTATGACGCCGAGATATCGCCCGACCGGCTGGCCGACAGCATGGGCGCGATGAACCTCGCGGCCGTCCCGCTCGGGGCGGTGCCGATGTGTCACGGGTCCGGGGGCCTCGCCGGAAAGCACGCCTTCGGCGCGCGGACGGGGACCGCAAACCTCGTCGCCGGCGGCTTCTATGCCGGGCTTGCGCTTGTCGCCGGGCTGCTCGCCGCGTTCCCGATGGCGCTTTTGGGCGTGCTGCTCGTCGTCGTCGCCGCGTCGCTTTCGCGGGTCGCCTTCACCAAGACCGACCGGCGACTCTTTGTCGCCGGCGTCGGGGGGCTTGCAGTAGTCACGAACGTCGCCGTCGCCTTCGTCGCCGCAACCCTGTGGTGGCAGCTCCGCGGGTGACTGTCAGACGGGGCTATCCTTTTGTGTGCGCGGCGGCCACCGACAGCCATGACGTGGGCCGACCTCTTCGAGCGCGCCGACCAGTACGATGTCTCGACCGACGCGGTGACGAACGCACTGGACGCCCGGCGAAATGATAACTGACGGCCATGAGCCGGACCCGACGCGACTCGTCGCCGATGCCGACGTGCTGGCGGCGGACCTGCTGGTCGGCGGGCCGGCACGGGCAGCCCTGGATGAGTGGCGGCGACACTCGTGGCTCGACCTCGTCGTGACTGCGCCGCTGTGTGCCGATGCCGCGGCCGTTATCGAGTCGCTTGCCGATGAGACGCTGGCTGCCGACTGGCGTGGGCGGCTCGAACAGGAGGCGGTCGTCGTCGACCAGCCGGCCGGCGACCACCCGGCGCTTGCGGCCGCATACCGGGGCGACGGAGCGCATATTCTCTCCTTGGACGAGCGGCTCCAATCAGCCGAGGCCGGGGCGAATCTCCGCGGCATGATGTCGGTCAGCGTCCGCTCGCCGGACGCCTTCGCGACTGTCTTCGACGCGGCGGTCGTCTACGAGTCGACGTTCGACGAGCCGTATCCGGGGGCCGACCGCGACCCGCGAGCCTAGTCCGACGGCTGCCTACCGCCCGGCGTACCACTCGGCGAACGTCGATAGCGCCCGGCCGCGGTGAGAGACGGCGTTTTTCTCTTCCGGCGTCATCTCCGCGAAGGTCGTCCCGTCGTGTTCGAAAATCGGGTCGTAGCCGAAACCACCGTCGCCCCGCGGCTCCACGATATGGCCCGGGACGGCGGCAGGAAAGAGCTTCACCGGCAGTTCCTCGCCGGCCACCGTCTCGTCGGTCGCCGCCGTCGCCCGCTCGTCGGCATCGATATCGGTCCCGCGTCGGTCGTCAGTGTCGACCGGCTCCGGCGATGCCTCGAAGGAGTCGCCGTCACAGTAGGCGATGACACACCGGAACTTCGCCTGCGTCGCCTCTTCCCGGCGGGCGAGCCGGCCGACACACTCGACGCCGAGCGTGTTCTCGACGTACGCCGAGTAGGGGCCGGGGAAGCCGTCGAATCCCTCCAGATAGAGACCAGCGTCGTCAACGATGACCGGCTCGCCGACGTGCCGGTAGGCCTTTCGCGCGCCGTCGGCCGCGACCGCCTCCAGCGAGTCGGCCTGTATCTCCTGATAGTCGTATTCGAAGGCCGCCACATCGTCGTCGAGGTAGGCCTCTGCCTCCCGAACCTTCCCGTCGTTCGTCGTCACGTATCGGAGCATGGGCGGCGGTTGGCCGGCGGGGCGAAAAGACCCACCGGTACTCGATGGCCGGGACCCGGAGGCTTATTCGAGCGACGTGTGTACATAACCACCATGGCAGACGACGACGGCGTCAGGGCGCTGCTTCTCGACCACTCCGACCAGCAGGCAGTTCGCAACGTCTTCGAGGCATACACCGGGACAGGGTCGGCGACGCTGACCGACTACGTCACGGCGATGCGGGCGACGGGTGGCGACCTCGCGGTTGTCGCCAGCGACGGCGCGGCGGATATCTACGCCTGCTGGAACGGGAGCGGCGGCCGGTACGAACATCTCACCGTCTGGCCGCCATGGTCTATCGGCGGCTACGACCACGCCGACAGGGCGGGGCTCGAATCGGTGCTCGATGCTACCGACGACCTCCGGGTGATTCCGCATTCGGAGACGCCGTTCGCCGAGCCGGGGACGCTCGGGTCGCTTTCTCACCGGACAGAGCTGCAGCCGTAGCTCGGCGGGCAGCCTAAGAAAAAACGAACGTCGGGGGCGTTAGTTGCCGACTTCGATGGCGCGCTCGACGACGTCCTCGCTGTAGAGGTCCGCGAGGTCGTCGTGCTGGTCCGGACGGTTCTCGTAGACGTCCTGGAACAGCTTGACGGGCGTCATCAGAGCCTGGTAGGTCGCCTCGTCCCACATGCGGTCGCTGGAGACGTCGACCTGAACGCCGTCGATTTCGATGGTGGCCGCGCGGGTCATCGCGATGGCACCCTTGCCGGCCTCCTTTGCGGCCTCGAACTCCTCCATGGAGTCGACGATATCGTCCATGCTGGGGACGTAATCGACGAGGTCAAGCAGTTCGTCGGCGAGTTCCTCCTCGGACTCACAGAAGATTTCGGTGCTACCGACTTCGAGTTCGTAGCCGCCGTCTTCTTCTTCAAGCTCGATGCGGTCGCCGCTGTAGACCTCGACGCCGTCTTCGCTTTCGAGTTCGACCTCGCGGCCGTCGGCGTCGATGAGCCAGTAGCCCGTTGCCGGCGGGAGCGGGCTCTTGTTGGCCTCGACGACCTGCCCGGGCGTCAAAGACCAGATGCCGAGCATCCCCATCGCGTTGTTGGCGGTGATGCGGTCGTGGTAGCCCTCGACGTCGCGGATGTCGTCGTAGGGACCGTCCACGGAGATGAGGCCGGCAGCGCTGGCTGCGCGGGACGTGTTGTGGCGGAGCTCCTTCCACTCGGGGAGGCCACCGGTCGGCGTGATGGCGCGCATATCCTTCGTGTAGTCGACCTCGCCGTCGACGAGCAGGAAGAGCCGTTCGAGGTTGTTGTCAGCCTTGCCCATCTCCTCGCGGAGCTTGCCCATCGCGAGTTCGGCGGAGCCGGACTCGATGATGACGGACATGGCAATCGAGCCCTCTTCGAGGCCGTACTCGTTTTCGACGATGGTGATGAACTCGTCGGCCTTCTTCCAGTCGTCGATGTCGCCGACTTCAGGGATGACAAAGCCGTCGATGTGCTCGATAGCGCCGTTTTCGGGGTCGGCGATTTCGAGCATGTGCTGGAAGCCCTGATAGCGGGTCTCGGGGCTGTCGCGGTGCCAGACGACGCGCGGGTGAATCTCGCCGGGGAAGTCGGCGCCGCTCTCGGCGACGACCTCGGCGATGTTCTCGGCACCCTCATCGCGCATGTTCGGGGCGGTGGCGTCTTCGTTGTCCGGGACCCACACGTCGGGGGCCTGCATGCCGCGGAGTTCGATGGCGCTACGAAGCTTCTTGGCGGAGTCTTCGACGCCCTTCTCGGCGGTCGGGGTCGTGAAGAACGTCCGCACGAACGTTCGGTCGTGGGTTCGCTTGTCGAGAGTCATCTCGGTCACCAGAACCGTCGAGTCGACCATTATTAAAAGTGGCCGATTCGGCATTACGGTCGGAACGGGCCGTTTTCACGTAGTAACCACTACTGACCGCGAAGAAAGAAAGGACGTAATCGGGATGCCGGGTTAGTTGCCGTCGGAGGTGAGCGGGTCCGACTCTTCCTCGGTGAAGCCGGCGGATTTTTCCATCCGCTCTTTGGCTTCGGGGTCGAACTGCGCCTCGATGTCCTGGAAGCGCGAGACGAACGAAAGCTCGTGGTGGCTCTCGGTCTCGTGGCCCAGGTAGCGGCCTTCGAGGTCCCACTGCGCTTCCTCGTCGTTCTGCTCGATGTTCTTCATGTCCTCGTAGACGGCGTGTGCGCCGGAGTGCAGGGCGTACAGCGTGATGAAGATGTACTGGTAGCCGAGGTCGCCGAGTTCCTGGAACGTCAGGGCGTCTTCTTCCTCGGACCACGCGAAGGAGCTGGAGTAGTTGAAGGCGAGGTCCAGCTCGGGGTGGGTCTCGTGGATGGTTTCGGCGTACTCGACGGCGTCCTCGCGGGACGGGTCGGGCATCTCGGGCCAGACCAGGTCGACGCCGGCGTCGGCGTAGATGCGGCCGCGCTCGAGGTGTTCTTCCCAGTCACCGTTGGCGGAGCCGTAGGCGTCCGTCCGGGCGATGATGATGGTGTCCTCGGACTGCTTGGCGTCGACGGCCGCGCTGAAGCGGGCCTCGGCGTCCTCGCGGGAGATGATCTTCTTGCCGGCGATGTGACCGCAGCGCTTGGGCGTCGTCTGGTCCTCGATGTGGACCGCAGCGACGCCGGCCTTCTCGTATTCGCGGACGGCACGGCGGACGTTGTGGATGCCACCGTAGCCAGTGTCACAGTCGGCGACGACCGGCAGGTTCGTCGCTTCGACGATGCGCTTTGCGTTCTCGACCATCTCGGTCATCGTGACCATCTCGAGGTCCGGGAAGCCGAACTGGCCAAGGACCGTCGAGTAGCCCGACATGTACGCGGCGTCCAGACCGGCCATCTCGGCCAGTCGGGCGTCGAGGGCGTGGTAGAGGCCCGGCGCGAAGGTGAAGTCCTGCTCCTCGAACTTCTCTCGAAGCTCGCGGGCGGCAGGGTTGTCAACGTCTCGAACAATCGATTCCGTGTTCTGGACGCGGCTCGCAACCTCGTCCGTTCCGTCGTTGTCGTGTGCCATAGTTAATTCGTAGTAGGGTCGGCCCCGAACGCCGAAGCGTCCGAGAAACCGGTGGTCGTTCCTGAGTGCCCCAGCGCGGCGCGGACGGCCCCCATCGCGGCGGCCACCAAACAGTTCGGCCCGCACCGTCGCTGCGAATCACTCATCGTGTGCACTTGACCGGAACGCCGACTGGTACAAAACCCTTATGATTTTTAATGTTAATACTCGATAAACAGTATTGAGTATATAATGGATTGTGATTGACTAGCGACCGTCTTTGTGTACCACAGGTAACGCAACAGCCGTTAATCGGTGGTAGCAGGCGTCAATCCGCCGCTGTCGAGTCTTCCGACAGCGTGACGAGCGTCTCGACATCCGGAATCGATGCATCGGCGTCGGTGATGACCTCGATACGCCGGGTGAGTTTCTCGCTTGCGTACTCGACGAGCGGTTCGGGGTCGGTTACCTCGTCGGTCGCGCTCACCGTCTCCGCGACGAGCGGCAGCAGTTCCTGCAGCGTCTCCCGGACGACAGACTCGTCGACGCCATCCTCGGCGAGATGTGATTGGACTTTCTGCATCCCGAAGCCGACATGGCGGCCTTCGTCGCTCCGAATGAACGAGATGCCCTTCACTAACCCCTCCAGATGCGGCATGCCGTCTTCCCGAAGGGCCTCGCTGCCGCGAGGGGACATAGAGGAGACGATGCCCCAGTAGCCGGTCTGGGCGAGCACCGACTCAACAGTGAGATGGTAGTGACAGTAGGCCCGCACGCGGTTCGTCGGGGTATCTTCGCCCGGTTCCAGAAGCCGCTCCATGGCTGCCTCGGTCCGGTCGAAGAGGTCGACGTAGCCATCGACGAAGAACCGCTGGTCGGTGGGCGCTCGCCGCTCGAAGCCGCGGGCGTCGGCGACCGGGTGGATGACCTCCCGCCAGTACCGGTCGAAAAACTGGGTGTGTTTCGCCTCCTCGTATATCTGTGAGGAGACGAACATCTGGTCGTTGATATCATCCACAACAAGCATGAGCGGCGCGAGGTCTTCGGTGACCGCTTCCTCGCCGGCTCCGAACAGCGCCAGCGTCCGCATCAGGTCCTCGAACTCGGTTTCGCCGAACTCATCGGCGTCGATGAGCCGCTTGCGGTCCTGTTCGATGAGTGCTTTCTCGATGTCCTCGTACGGGTCCCAGTGATTGTAGACGGCGTGTTTGAAATAGCCCCCAGCGACGCTGTCAGGGTCGATGCGCATCTCCCGGCTGTCATCCCGTATCTGTGTCATACGTGTTCGTATGCCGATTGGCTATTCGACGTGTCGCCCCTGATTCGAGGGAAGTTGAAATGCGCTGGTGCTGTGCCGCTGGAGGGGCTGTGGCAACAAAAGAGGTAAGCCGGTCCGACAGAACAGCGATATATGCGCTATGCGACCGTCACTATCACGCCCGAAAGTGGCGCGTTTCAGCCGGCGGACGGGGCGGTCGCGGACGACCCTGCCGTCGTTCGCGAATCGATAGACCAGCTTGAGTCTCTCGACGACGGTACCTGCGTGATGCTCTCTCGGGTCCGAGGCGACCTCTCGCGGGCCGCCGACATCCTCGATGGGCAGTCGGACGTCCTCGGCTACGACATCGCGACCGACGGCGACAGCCGAGTCGGCCAACAGCACGGCTACATCTACGTCCATTTCCGACCGACGGAAACGGTCGCAGAGCTGCTTGCGGCCGTCGAAGAGACGGAGGCCGTCCTGAAGACGCCGCTGGAGTACCGTGACAACGGCGGCGTCCGGGTGACGCTTATCGGCGACGATGAGACGATACAGCGAACCGTCGAGGCAGTCCCGAATACGGTCAGAATATCGTTAGAGGGAACGGGCGATTACCGGCCGAGCACCGGGCGGTTGCTCTCCGTGTTAACGCCGCGGCAGCGGGAAATCCTTGAGGCAGCGGTCGAGGCCGGCTACTACGAGGTACCGCGACAGGCAACCCACGAGGACATCGCCGAGACGGTCGACGTTTCGGCCGGAACGGTCGGCGAACATCTCCGGAAAGTGGAAGGAAAGCTGCTGTCGTCGCTCGTCGAGTGACCGACAGCGGCCACGACCGACGGGCTCTTTGACGCCCGCCGTGAGCGTTCCCCTATGACTGTTGCCGCCGATACTCGGGCTGCCGTCCGCGAGCGGCCGTTCCTCGAAACCGCGCTCAGGGCCGGCGTCGTCAACTACACCGCAGCCGCGCGCGTTCTCGATGTCGGCGACACCGAGGCCGTCGCTGCGGCACTACGCCGATACGCTGAAGCGGCCGACGAGTACAGCCCGCCCAAGACGGACGCCAGTGTTTCTATGCGGTCGGGCATCGGCCGTAGCGACGACAACAGTAACGGCCTGTTCTCCGTCGGCGACACGTGCTTTGCCGCCGACGGCGGGGACCTGACGGCTATCGTCGCAGAAGGCGATGTCGAACCCGGGGTGCTCGAACCGGTGCTTGGCCGGCTCCGAACCGCCGATATCGGGGTTGAGGCCGCAGCCGCGGGCGACGGATATCTCGCTGTTGTCGTCGGCCGCCGGGACGGAGCCGACGCGGTGCGGGCCGTGGAGGGCAGCCTCGGCCAAGCGACGCATTGAAACCGGCTCCGGGCGACTCCCCGACAATGACGCTCCGTGTCTCGAATACGCTTTCGGGCGAACGCGAGGAGTTCGAGCCGGCCGACCCCGACAACGTCCTGCTGTATTACTGCGGCCTGACGGTTTCGGATTACGCCCACCTCGGTCATGCCCGGACGTGGGTACACGTCGATGTGATTCATCGGTGGCTGGAGGCGCTCGGCTACGATGTCCGCCACGTCGAGAATATCACCGACGTGAACGAGAAAATCGTCGCCCGCGTCGGCGAACCGGCCGACGGCGACACGTTCGGCGACGACGAGGGTGATGTGGCGACCCACTTCATCGACCAGTTGCTCTCCGATATGCGCTCGCTCAACCTCAAGCGGGCGGAGGTCTACCCACGCGTTTCCGAACACGTCCCCGAGATTATCGACCTCATCGAGACGCTCGTCGAGCGCGGCTACGCATACGAATCCAACGGCTCGGTGTACTTCGACGTGACCGAGTTCGAGGAGTACGGAAAGCTCTCCAACCAGCGGCTCGAAGCCGTCGAGGCACAGGGGCCCGAGACCGAACAGGCCGAAAAGCGCCATCCGGCCGACTTCGCCCTCTGGAAGGCCGGCGGCGTCTCCGAATCGGCACTCGAAGAGCACCGCGATGCTGACTGTGAGTACGCTACCGAATCCCCCGCCGGCCAGACGTGGGCGTCCCCATGGGGCGAAGGACGCCCCGGCTGGCACATCGAGTGCTCGGCGATGTCGATGACGCATCTCGACGACTCCATCGACATCCACATGGGCGGCCGCGACCTCGTGTTCCCGCACCACGAAAACGAAATCGCCCAAAGCGAGGCCGCCACCGGCGAACAGTTCGCCCGCTACTGGCTCCATGCCGACCTCTTCCAGATGGACGACGAGAAGATGTCCTCCAGCCTCGGCAACTTCATCCCGGTCTCGGAGGCCGTCGCCCGCTTCGGCGTCAACCCGCTCCGGATGTTCTTCCTGTCGGCGTCGTACAACTCGACCCAGACCTACAGCGAGGCAGCCATCGAGGAGGCACTCGAACGGTGGGACCGGCTTGCGGCCGCGTATGAACGGGCTGCCGCGGCCGCTGACAGCCCTGCCGCGGGGACAAAGGTCGACTCCCCGCTCGGTGAGGCGGTCGAAGCAGCCGAGGCGGCGTTTACCGAGGCGATGAACGACGACTTCAACACCCGCGAGGCGCTGTCGGCGCTTTTCGACCTCGCAAGCGCCATCAACAGCCACCTCGACGACCGCGACCGCTACGACTACCGGGCGCTACGCCGAGGTATCGAGGCGTTCGAGCGGCTCGGCGGGGACGTCCTCGGCTTCGACTTCGACGGCAGCGCCGACGGCGAGGCGGCGCTGGCTGGCGAGCTCGTCGAGCTCTTGCTCGAGGTCCGAGAGGCCGAACGCGAGGCCGAAAACTACGAACGGGCCGACAAAATCAGAGACGACATCGAGGCCCTCGGCGTCGAGATACAGGACACCGACGACGGCGCTGAGTACCGACTGTAGGCAAAACACACATATTTCGGTGTAAAAAAGCGTGCGTATGCCGCCCGAGCCCCTCCAGTCCAACGGCTCCTGTCCCGAGCAGACAGCCGACAGCGAGACACCGAGCGGCGGACAGCCAGACACCAACCGGCATCGACCCAAGGCACTCGGTCGTATCGTGTATGTCTGCGCACAGGCCGGTTCGGCCGCGTTCTTTGTCGGAATTGCCCTCGCAGGGGCGGTCGTTCGGCTCCGGGAACCGGAGCGTCAACTGGCCGAAATAGACGCCCCGAAGTCGGCGTTTAGCACACTACCGGACACGACCGAAGCGCTGCTGTGGACCCTGTTTCAAGCCCACGGCGTCGATATCACCGTCAGGGAGAGCAGTACTGCCCCGGAAACGTCTGCGGCCATCGCGGACGCAGCCATCGTCGACCCTAGCTGGCTTGTTGTGGCCGTGCCGCTCGTGCTGCTCGCTGCCGGGGGTGCCGCCACCGCGGCTCTTGCTCCCCAGTCGCTTTGGGGGGCTGCCGGGACAGGTGCCGCTATCACGGTTGCGTACGCGCCGCTCGCGGCGCTTGCGGTGTGGCTTGCCACGTACTCGCCGTCGACGGTGACGATGGGCATCGAAGGCGACCCTGGTCCGGGAACGGCCGTGTTCGGTGACGGGTGGGCCGTCGGGTTCAGCATCGGCCCCGACCCGCTGGCCGCGGTGTTTGTTGCCGGCATCGCGTATCCAGTCGTGTTCGGGGCTGTCGGTGGTGCCGCAGCGCATCTCAAAAAGCAGAGCCGCTCAGAGCCGAGTCAGTAGCCGCCGCGAGAAGCGTCAGTCGTCCATTTCGTCGACATCAATCTCGTCCAGCGCTCGGCTGAAGACTAATCCGAGCGCGAGGTGCTGCTGCATCGCCGCCTGAATCTCGCCCCGGACTGCTTCTGTGTCATCGATAGTGTATTCCTTCGTCTGGACGAGCTCCCGCATCTCAAGTAGGTCGTCCGCTTCGAGGTCGTGCAGCATCGGATACACTGTTCCGGGGCTCAACTGTGCGCCGAAAAATCGGCTGAGGTCCTCCATGATGCCTTTCCCGTGGGTGTCCGTCGAACGAAGGCCGACAAGCAAAAGCAGCAGCTCCGGCAGCGACTGCTTGATAAGTCCGTCATCGACATGGAGCGTTCCACCCTCGAACAGCGTCTCGGAAGCCTCTGTGACGACCGCTTCGGTCCGTGCCGCCGGGTCGGCGTCGTCGCGTGTTGCGTCCCCGTCCCCGAGTTCGGTCACCAGCCGCTCCAGCGTCGGTTCGACGTTACCTTGGGAGCTCATTCGTCAACCACCTGCGTGTGAGGCATACTCGCACAAAGAGAGTCATGTTATATAAATGTCCGGTAATGGAAGGTCAACAAAAACAGTGAAAAGAAGGTGCGACGACGGCTGCTCGTGATGCTTGGCGGCTACGTGAAAAGAATTGGACAGATTAACACACCCATCAGATTCGCCCGTCGCGCCCGGTATCGGGCCGGAACAAGGCCAACAACGGCGGCAGCGGCATACGCTACGACACCGACGGCACCGGCAAAGAGAAACGATACTGCCGCGAGGCCACAAAGCAGCGCCACCGAAAGCCGGGCAGGGTCGAGCGCGCCGACGACAGCGAGATATCTGTCGCCGACGAGTGGAACGGCGACCACGCCAACGAGCGCTGAGACGCCGACCGAAGCGAGCAGGTGGGGGACCGAAAGCGGGACCGACGCCGCCTCGACAGCGACGAGAACGCCTGTCCGCGGCGACCCGAGGGCGATGAGCGCAAAGAGCGCAAAGACCGTGTTTGCTGTATTAACGCCGGATGTGGCGACGATGAACCCCCGGGCACCGTACCGGCCGGGGACGGCAAGCAGCGCAAACGTCGCGGCGATGGCACTGGAGACCGCCGGGACGTAGCCAACAACTGCGCCGGCAGCGGTCCCCAGTCCCGCGAGTCCGGTGACGCTCCGCCCCGAGGCAGCGATTTCGGGGCCGTCCTGTGGCGGAATGCCGTCGCCGCTAATGGCGTCGACGAGCACCGGCGCGCCGAAGAGCCCGGCAAAAAGCGGCGCAAGCATTCCGCCAGCAGAAAGCGGCGCTTCGGGCGAAAGCGAAAGCGTCGCGACGCCTAGCAGGCCGCTCAACCCGAACGAGACGGCGGCGACGAGCTTGCGACCCGGAGTGGGCTCTGTCAGGACGAGTGCCGCCGCGACAGCCATCAAGACGAGCGATAGGTGTGCCCGAAGAACGGGCCACACCGCCGTCATCAGCCGCGTTATCGGAACGGCGAGTGGGACCGCAAGCGCGACCGCGATGCCGCTACCGAGTGCCGATAGGCGCAGCGCTTCACGCCCACGCCCCTCCAACACGAGCCGGTGGCCGGGGAGCGCGGCGACGGCCATCGCCGGGTCGGGGACGCCGAGCGCGAGCGTCGGGACGATTTCGAGGAACGTGTGGACAACCCCAGCGGAAAGCATCGCCATCCCGACGTACAGCGGCGGCCCCGGTACCGACGGGGCAATGCCAGCAAGCAGCAGCGCCATGTTGTTGGCGTGCAGTCCCGGGACAAGCCCGCTCGCGGTGCCGAGCGCGATGCCCGCCGCGACGAACCCGAGGGCGACTGCCGTCTCTCTCGGCGCGAGAACCACTTCCATCGGAGCGTCTGGCGTCGCTATCCTACATAAGCCGCCGGGAGCGACACGGCCGGGCCGGTAGCTGTCGCTGGGTGAGAGAAAAAACGGGAGAAGGTGGTGTCGGCGTTATCCGAACAGTTCGCCGAGGCCTTCGCCGCCGTCCTCGTCGTCGCCGTCGTCTTCGGCTTCCTCTTCGGCTTCCTCGGCCTCGTCGGCGTCGCCGCCTTCGTCGGCTTCCTCGGCCTCGTCGGCCTCGGCAGCGCCGCCCGCGGCAGCGCCACCAGCGCCGCCAGCGGGGACGGCTGCGGCCGTCTCGATGGCCTCCTCGACGTCGACGTCCTCGAGTGCGGCGACAAGCGCCTTCACACGGGACTCTTCGACGTCGACGCCGGCCGCGTCGAGAACGTCAGTGAGGTTGTCTTCGTTGAGCTCTTCGCCAGATTCGTGCAGGATGAGTGCTGCGTAAACGTATTCCATTGTAAATCACCCGAACATGTCGCCGAGCGCGTCGCCACCGTCGCCGTCTTCCTCGTCGGCGTCGTCGGCGTCGTCGGCATCGTCAGCATCGTCAGCATCGCTTTCGTCTGTCTGTTCTACGTTGCCGGTATCGTCCTCGTCGTCAGCCTCGGCAGCCGAATCGGCTGCAGCCGGCTGTTCGACGTCCTGGAGTTCCTCCGGGAGCGCCTCCTCGTCGTCGATCTGGGCCGCGAGCGCACGAACCTGTGCGTCGGCCTTCGAGACGAGGTCGTCGGCGAGGTCGGGGCTCTCGACAGCAGCCGACAGCCCGACGGATTTGGCTTCGCCAGCGGCCTTCGCAAGCATCGACGGCGCGGTGCGCGCGGTCGGATACTCGGCGTTGACCGAGAGGTTGCGAGCGGCGCTTGCGGCCGACTCGATGTCGGTCCGGTAGGACTCGACATCGATGTCGAGTTCCTCGGGGGAGAACAGCACGCCCTCCGAAGAGACACCGCGGAGGTCAAGGCCGACCTCCTTCGGCTCGATACCGAGCTCGCTCAGGACGTTCGATAGGTCCGAGGAGACCTCCTCGCCGGCCGAAAGGACCGTCGAATCCTCAACGACCTTGATGGAGCCGCCCTCGATGCGGGCGTTGGCGCCGACCTGCTGGAGGTCGCCGACGAACGGCCCGGGGTCGACGCCGGTGTCGCCCTCCGGAATGACGATGTCGTTGGGGGCGACCTCGCCAGCGTTGATGGGCGCGGGCGTCTTGGACTCTTCGAGCTGCTGGTAGAGTCCGAAGGGGTTGTCGTTCGTGCCGATGAGCCCGACCTGCCCTTCGACGTGCTCGACGAGTTCTCCGAGGCCGTCGCCGCCCTCGTTGAGAGCCCGTTCCATCAGGGTGTTCCGCGAGACGCGCAGCGCAGCGGTGCCGTGTAGGTCACGGCGCATGTCCTGCAGCTGGCGGCTCGGAATGCCGGTGATATCGACGACACCGACGGACTCGTAGCGTTCGAGGAACGCCACGAGCTCGTCAATTTCTTCCTGCTTCCACTCAGGGATCGTCTCGGTTTTGCGAGCTTCGGCGCTCATGCGGGCACCTCCACAGCTGGCCCCATCGTCGTCTTAACGTACACCGTATCGATGTTCTGGGGGCCTTTTTCCAGATCCGTGAACAGGCGTCGAAGGATGACGTCGACGTTGTCGGCGATAGCATCGGCGTCCATATCCTCCGCGCCGACGCGCGTGTGGAACGTGCGCCGTTCGCCGGACCGGACCTGTACGGTGTTCTTCATCCGGTTGACCGTCTCGACGACATCGTCGTCGGGCTGCAGGGGCGTCGGCATCTTCCCTCGGGGGCCGAGCACGGTCCCGAGGTACCGACCGATGTCCTGCATCAGGTCAGCCTCCGCGATGAAGAAGTCGGTCTCATCAGCGAGATCTTTCGCCGCATTGTCGTCGTCTCCGAGGTCTTCGAGGTCGTCGCTGTCGAGTACATCGTCAGCAACGTCCTCGGCACGGAGGGCGGTTTCGCCCTCTGCGAAGACGACGATATGCGTGTCCTGGCCCGTACCCGAAGGTAGGACGATGCTCTCGTCCACCCGGTTGTTGGGGTCTGCTAGGTCTAGGTCGCGCAGGTTGATAGCGAGGTCGACCGTCTCACGGAAGTTCCGCTCGGGTGACTCGCTCATTGCGCGAGATACTGCGTCCTCTATCGAATCTGCCATCGTTCACCTCCGTAGTTGCAGCCACATGGGCTACTACGGCGTGAAACAGGCTACGCCTGTCTCATTTCGAGGGATGGGGATGACCTACTTAAGGCCGTCGAACCAGCGGCGGTATGCCGACCGCTCCCATCGGTAGCGACAGCGATATCGCACGCGGCGAGAAGCGAATAAAGAGCGACGCTCGGCTTAGGCCGCCGGCTCGGCTTCGGCGAAGACGTCGTCGAACTCGCCGTTGTCGAGCCGCTGGTTGAACGTTCGGGCGTCCTCGCCCTCGATGGTAACACCGAGGGAAACGCAGGTGCCGGCGACTTCCTTGGCGGCGTTGCGGGTGTCGTAAGCAAGCAGGTCAGGGAGCTTCTGCTCTGCGACCGTCTTGAGCTGTTCGGCGGACATGTCGGCGACGAACTCCTCGTTGGGCTCGCCGGAGCCGGTCTCGAAGTCGAGTTCGTCCTTGATAAGCGCCGCCGTCGGCGGGACACCGACGTCGATATCGAAGGAACCGTCGTCATCGTAGTCGATGGTGACGGGGACTTCGGTGCCGTCGAAGGCTTCAGTCTGGTCGTTAATCTCGTTGACAACCGCTTGCACGTCAACCGGCGTCGGGCCGAGTTCGGGGCCGAGCGGCGGCCCGGGGTCGGCCTGCCCGCCGGCGACGAGCACTTCGATAGTTCCAGCCATACACGAACGGAGTGTCCGGGCGACTTTAAGGGTTGTCGATTCGTTCCGACGTGGGACTGTCGGACACCCGCTGCTGGTTTCGGCGGTGGTGGAGTCGCCGATAACAGCCGTCTCAGGCGCTAACCACAAAGAGCCCGAAGACAGCCGCCGCGACGAGCACGCCGCCGACCCACCGGAGCCCGTAGTCGAACGCCGTCGAAAACACGATGTGGAAGACGCCGACGAACGCGAGGCCGACACAGGCGAGCGAGTACGCGAGCTTCTGCTTGCTCTCCATGCAGCACCGTTGCGGCTCGAAGGCCATAGCCCTGTACGTTCCCGAAGCCGAGACGGCCGGCCAACCGAACGGCTTTTTCCGCGGGGACGTTAGGACTCACCCAATGGGGCTCAAAGAGGAAATCGAGGCGATAGAGGAGGAAATCGCCAACACCCCGTACAACAAATCGACCGAGCAGCATATCGGTCGGCTGAAAGCCAAGCTCTCCGAAAAGAAGGAGAAGCTAGAGCGACGGCAGTCGTCAGGAAGCGGTGGTGGTGGGTACGCCGTCGAGAAACACGGCGATGCGACCGTCGCGTTGGTCGGCTTTCCCTCTGTCGGCAAGTCGACACTGCTGAACGCCCTGACGAACGCCGAAAGCGAGACGGGCTCCTACGAGTTCACGACGCTGGATGTAAACCCAGGGATGCTGGAATACCGCGGGGCGAACCTCCAGCTGCTCGACGTGCCGGGGCTCATCGAAGGGGCCGCCGAGGGCCGTGGCGGCGGCCAGGCGGTCCTGTCGGTGGTTCGGACTGCCGACCTCGTGTTGTTCGTCCTCTCGGCGTTCGAAATCGACCAATACGAGCGGCTTAGCACGGAGCTGTACAACAACAAGGTTCGTCTCGATACGGAGCCCGTTCAGGTCAACATCCGCAAAAAGCACAAGGGCGGCATCAATCTCACCACCTCTGACAGGGTGAGCCTCGACGACGAAACGATAATGGGGGTGCTCAGACAGTACGAGTACGTCAACGCCGACGTGACCATCCGCGAAGACCTCACCATCGACCAACTCGTCGACGCGCTACAGGACAACCGCGAGTACCTCCCCTCCGCGGTCGCGGTCAACAAGGTCGACCTCATAGAACCCAACTACGTCGAGACGGTAAAGGAGAACCTTCGCGCCCACGATATCGACCCCGAGGAGGCGGTCTTCATCAGCGCCGAGAAAGAGAAGGGACTCGAATCACTGAAAGAGACTATTTGGGAGAAGTTGGGCCTCATCCGGATTTACATGGACAAGCCCGGCCGGGGCATCGACCGGGACGAACCGCTCATCCTGACTGAATCGGAAAACACTGTCGACGATGCGCTCCAGAAGCTCGGGGGGAGCTTCGACGACCGGTTCCGCTTTGCACGCGTAACCGGCCCGTCCGCCAAGCATGACGAACAACAGGTCGGCCGCGACCACGAGCTACAGGACGAGGACGTGCTGCGAATCGTCGCCCGGAAGTAGAGCCGACAGTTAGTCGTCTGCCGGCACCCGCCAGCGGCCGTCGACGGTGAGCCGGTCGCCGTCGATGTCGATGTCGCGGGTGCTCGCTGAGGTGCCGATATCGTTTTCGTGGGCCGCCCGCTCCGGCGCGTCACCCTCGGGATAGACCGCTGCGAGCGTCGCCGACCCCTCCTCCGGTCCAAGCGTCAACGAACTCACGAGGCCAGTAGCCGCATCGAGCGATTCGCCGCCCTCGATTGCCGTCTCTGCTGCGGCCTCGTCGGGGTCGATGCCCCACGCGCCGAGTGTGATGTGGCCCTCGCCCGCGGTCGCCAGCGCCCACGCGGCATCGTCGTCGCCGGTAAGTCCCGATTCGTCGCCGGCGACGATGTCGAGGGCAGCATCGATATCGCCTTCATCAGTCAACGAAACGACAACGACATCGTCGGCGACAGCGAACGCGAGCCCCTCGGTGCCGAAGAGTCCGTCGTCGGTCCCCTCGTAGACATCGAACGCGCCGCGCTCGTCGGCGAGTTCGAAGCCGTCGCTCGCGGCGACAATCGCTCGTGCGTCGAAGGCTCCGCGGAAGACACCGACGCCGTCGGCGACGAGTATCGAGTCGATGCGGACCGACTCGTCGATGTCGGTCCCGCCATCGTCCTCATCAGCCGGGGCGTCAGCATCGCCATCGGCCCCGCCGTTTGCTTCGTCCCCGTCGGCGATGTCGTCCCCGGAGCCGTCCTCGGGCTCCGCTTCGGTATCGGGAACATCGTCGCCGAACGGCGCAAGCAGTTCGTCGCCGAAGCCGTAGGGGGCAGCACCGAAGCTGACCGTGAGCGAAGCGACCAACAGCCCGCCGATGGGGTACCCAATCAGCGGGTCGACTTCCGCGACGGTCCCGTCAACTCCGAGGCTCGGGTCGACGGCATCCGGAAGTTCCTCCGCGTACGGTCGGTCGCCGTCGTCGGTTCGAAGCCACTCGGCGTCGAGATGGACCGCGAAGACGCCGTCACCGTCAGCAGCCAGCATGTCATCGGCGTAGGCGGGCGGGTCCTCGCCGAGGACGCCCGAACAACCAGCGAGGGCTGCAACCGCGGCTGCTCCCGTCGCTCCGAGAACGGTGCGTCGGGTCGGCTGGAGCTTTCGGTTGTCCGGCGGCGAGTCCTCGGCTCGGCGGCGAGTGTCGTCTACCATCGTCCGAGTGGAGCGACGCCGGCAAGCCGTATAGGTCGTGTGGCCGTCCACACCGGGTGCCTTTTGTGGTCGACGGGGGTTTCCGGCATCCTTTCGGTGCTGGCGGCGCTTCCGTCCCACATGGACGGCATACTCGACCACACGATGATTCGCGTCGAAGACCTCGATGCGTCGCTGGAGTGGTACACCACGCACCTCAACTACGAGGAGAAGGGCCGCTGGGAGGCCGAGACGTTCACCAACGTCTATCTCGGTCCGGAGGACGCCGGCGACGCTGCCGCACGTCTGGAATTGACCTACAACCACGACGGCCGCAGCTACACGATGGGCGACGCGTGGGGCCACATCGCCGTTCGGGTACCGGACGTCGAGGCCGCATACGATGAACTGATGCAAAGCGGTGTCGAGGATTACCGACCGCCCGCGGAGAATCCAGGGTATGCGTTCGTTACGGACCCCGACGGCCACGAGGTCGAAATCGTCGAACGCGACTACGGGACCAAGTGGTCGCTGGACCACACGATGCTGCGCGTCGAGGATGTCAACGCCGCCCTCGGCTACTGGATACGGACGTTCGAGTACGAACCGACCGGCCGCTGGGAAGCAGATAGCTTCGCGAACTACTTTGTCAGTCCCCAAGACGCTCCGGCGGAGGCGATGGACATCGAACTGACCTACAACTACGACGGCCGTAGCTACACGATGGGCGACGCGTGGGGCCACGTCGCCGTTCGCTGTGCTGACCTCCAGTCGGCGTGGGAGACGCTGCAGGAACGCGAGGCACCGGACTACCGCGACCCCGAATCCTGTGACAACCGCTATGCGTTCACCAAAGCCCCCGACGGCCACGAAATAGAGATTCTCCCGACGGAGTAGCCCGACCAGCGGCCCGAGGGACCGCTCACCGAACCGATGCAACCGATTGTCCACCCCGTTGTCGGCTATCTCTGCTATGCGGGGTACGTGCGCGCCAGCGACGGAGAAGCGCCGCAGGGAGAGCTGACGGTCGTTGCCGTGTTCGCTGCGGTGCTTCCGGACCTGATCGACCAGCCGCTGTGGCTCATCGGTGTCACGCCGGTCGGACGCACGGTCGCACACTCGCTTTTTGGCGGCGCCCTGCTTGTCGGGGCTGTCGGTCTACTCGCCCGTCGGCGGGGCCGCACTGATATCGGCGTCGCGTTCGCAATCGGCTATGCGTCGCACATTGCGGCGGACATCCCGTGGCACGTGCTGGCCGGCGACTACCACGAACTCGGGTTCCTGCTGTGGCCGGTGACGGGGATGCCGGCGTACTCGGGGGTAAAATCACTCGGCACGGTCGGTGCAGTCGACATCACGACGCTGTGGCTGGAAGCTATACTGTTCGTCGCTGGCGCGGCGCTTTGGTGGAACGACGGCTGCCCGGGGGTCGAGGTCGTCCGCCGATACGTTGGCTGATGGCCGTATCGCTCACGCATCGTCATCGCTCGCCCTCGGAGTCGATGGCGACCCATCAGCGGACGGGCCTCAAAGGTCCGCGGAATAGCGGTCGGCGACGTCATCTATCGCCGGGGCAATCGTATCGACGTTTCCGCCGGCTCGCATCGCGCTTGCGGCATCCTTCAGCCCGGTCCCGGTGACGACGACCACCACCGATTCACCGGGCTCGATAATTCCGTTCTCGCGTGCGTTCCGCAACCCGGCGACCGGTGTGGCTCCCGCTGGTTCAGCGTAGATGCCTTCGGTTCGCCCCAGCAGCGACTCCGCTTCGAGGATGTCCGTATCGTCGACGAGAACTGCCGTCCCACCGCTTGCTTCGAGCGCCGAACACGCCTTGACAGTGTTCCGCGGGCGACCAACGGAGATGCTGTCGGCGACGGTGTCGGCGACCGCATCGACGTCGTCGAACTCGTGGAACGCGTCGTGGATGGCGCTTGCGCCGTCGGCCTGGACGCCGAGCATCCGCGGCGTCTCCTCGACAAACCCGAGGTCGGCGAACTCGCGGAACCCTTTCCACCCACCGGCTATCGTACAGCCATCACCCATCGCGAACACGAGCCAGTCCGGAACCGCACCCCGTGTTTCTTCGGCCAGCTCGTGGCCGACGGTTCGTTTACCCTCGACCTGAAACGGGTTGACCGCGGCGTTGCGGTTATACCAGCCGAACCGGTCTGTCGCCTCCATGCTGAGGTCGTAGGCCTCGTCGTAGCTTCCCTGCACGCCGAGCACGTCGGCTCCGTACACGAGCGGCTGTGCGAGTTTCTCCTCCGGTGCGTCCTCGGGGACGAATATCCGACAGTCGAAATCCCCGCGAGCGGCGAAGCCAGCGAGCGACGCTGCCGCGTTGCCTGTCGATGCACAGGTGACAACATCAGCATCGAATTCGGCGGCTTTCGTTACCGAGACGGAACTCGCCCGGTCTTTCAACACACCAGTGGGGTTTCGGCCGTCGTCTTTTATGTGAAGGTCCACGTCGAGTTCCGCACCGAGCTGCGGCGCAGAAAGCAGCGGGGTGCCGCCTTCACCGAGTGTCACCGGGTCAGCCTCAGCCTCGACGGGGAGAAACGCTCGATACTTCCACTGGGAGTCGATGGCTCCGTCCAGCGGCTCGTCAAACCGGTCGACGATGATGTCGTAGTCGTATGTGACCTCGAGGATTCCCGTTACTCCGGGATGATTGGGACACGTATAGCGGAGCTGGTTCGGGTCGTATTCCGCACCGCAGCGAACGCACTCAAGCGAATCGACGTGGTCCATACGAACTCCTGCATAGCAGGGAGAAAGAAGTTGCCGTTCCCCGAGCGTCCGCGTGTACTTTCCGCACCGATGCTGTCAGGTCACTGCTGCTGTCACTGCAGTGGGGGCAGTTGTACGCCAACAGCGATGCAGGCCCCGGGGAAACGAAAGCCGGACATCAAAGCACGACGAGCGCAGCTGCCAGCGAAAGCACGCTCACAAGCAGGACCGCAGCGAAGACGATAAGCGCCGGGGTGATGCCGGTCGCACGAAGCTCCGCGGTCCGAATTTGTGTGCCCAAGCCGACAAACGCGAGTAGGAACAGCCAGTCAACGACAGTCGAAATCATATCCTGCTGGGCCGGTGAGAAAGCCCCGAGGCTGGCGAGGCCAACGAGCACCAGAAATCCAAGCACGAACTTCGGAAAGTTTTCCCACAGCATCCGCACCGATGTCGAGCCACCAGCGCCGCGGCGCGCGTAGTAGCTTGCGTAGCCGAGCGCCACGACCCCTATCAGAGCGTTTCGAGCGAGTTTCGTTATCGTCGCCCACTGGCCGGCGACCTCCGAGTGTGCGAAGCCGACCGCGACGACCGGACCGGTAGAGAGCATGCTCACGCCGGCCCAGACGCCGAAGACGACATCGGGAAGGTCGAGCACCGCCCCGACAATCGGATAGACGACGATGGTAACCGCATCAACGAGCAATACGACGCCTGCCGCATACGCGATGTGCATTTCCTTGGCCCGTACTGCACCGCCGACCGCGGCGACTGCGGAAACACCACAGATGCCCGCGCCTGCGGCGAGCAGTGAGCCGAACCGGTCGGTCACGCCGGCGACGTTCCGGGCGAGCACCTCGACGGTGACGAGCGTGAGCGTGACGGCGGCTACGAGCAAAAGGAGAACGGTAGCACCGACTTCGATAATCATCCCCACCGTCAGCGACGACCCCAAGAGCACGATTCCGGCCGCCAGCCAGATGTTGTAGGTTGCTGTTCCGTGGCGGAATCGCTCCGGGATGCCGACGGTGTTTACTAGCACGGCCCCAAGCGCGATTGCGAGAAGTAGCTCGTTGATGCCGATAAGTACCGATAGGCTGCGGGCGAGCAACGCTCCGAGACAGAGCAGCACAAGGCCGGGAACGACCTTCCGACGCCCGGCTACCATGGGGTGTCCACACCGGGAGAGCCGGCAAGGATAATGAACGCTCCGGCAAAGACGTCCGTCCAGTCGTTGGCAGGTCCGAGGTGGTAATCGGCCGTATACCGTAGCGTCCCGGTGAGCCGATTACCGTTCATAGCCCTGTCTATCCGATATAGATGTTTATATATACTGACTTGTATCGTGGCGCGTCCCGATTCGCCTTCTCTTACCTCGTACCGACAGCCCAAGTACCGATGGCACGAAGCCCGACTATGGAACGCAACGTTGGTCCGCTAGATGCCCGGATTCGGGTACTCGTCGGGATTGTTCTGTGCGGGCTTGCGCTTGCCGTTGCCCGTGGTGTCGTCGGGGTCCCGCTCATCTCGTCGCTCGGGCTCGGGATCGCCGGTGTCGTGCTCGTTGTCGAGGGGTCGCTGCGTCGGTGTCTGCTGTACCAGTTGCTGGGGATTAATCGCTGCCCGCGTGAGACAAAATGAACGGTCCACGGCTGTCTGTCAGCCGTTGACCGTTCGGAGAACGAATGGGCGCTGCAGGATTTGAACCCGCGACAGCTTGGTCCGAAGCCAAGTACTCTGTCCAGACTGAGCTAAGCGCCCTCACCACTTCGTATCGGCTACCCCGGCTTAAGTCCCGTGGTTTCCGTCGGCTCGAAGTCGGCGTCCTTATGTCGTCACCACCGGACTGGCGACCCATGGAGCGGGTTCGTGGCCTCGTCGAGCTGCTGCGTCCGGGCAACGCGGTCGCCGCGGGGGGACTGACGTTCATCGGTGCGTTCGTCGCCGGCGGGCTCAGTTCACCTCAGTCGATGGCGTTCGCTGTCGTCGCGACAGTGCTCGCGACGGGGGCTGGAAACGCCATCAATGACTACTTCGACCGGGATATCGATGCCATCAACGAGCCGGACCGACCGATTCCGCGGGGGGCTGTCTCACCTCGCGGGGCGTTGGTCTACAGCGTCGCCCTCTTTGCCGTCGCAGTCGTGCTGACGTTGCTTTTGCCGTGGCTCGCTATCGCCATCGCGGCTATCAACCTCGTCGCGTTGGTTGCCTACACCGAGGTGTTCAAAGGACTGCCCGGCGTCGGGAACGCACTCGTGGCGTATCTGACCGGCAGCACCTTCCTCTACGGTGGGGCTGCGGTCGGCGGTGACCTCGCAGCGGTCGTCGTGCTGTTCGCGCTGGCCGCGTGTGCGACGATGGCCCGGGAAATCGTCAAGGACGTCGAGGACATCGACGGCGACCGGGCGGAAGGATTGCGAACGCTCCCGATAGTCATCGGCGAGCGCCGGTCGCTGTATGTCGCTGCCGGCTTCGTCGTCGTCGCCGTGCTTTCGAGTCCGCTACCCTACCTGCTAGGGCTATTCGGGTGGGTGTATCTCGTGGTGCTTGTGCCGGCGCTTTGCGGGTTGGCCGCTGCGACGTGGCGGTCCTTCAGCGACCCGACGACCGGACAGGCGTGGCTCAAGGCGTCGATGTTCGCGGCGGCGGTCGCGTTTGTTATCGGTCGGCTGGCGGTCGTTGCCTGAGCGGCGTCGGGCGGCTTTTATCCTCGGCCGATGTAGGTGTGTGCATGCCTGTCGAAGACGACGAGACGCTCGAATCGATTCTCCAGCTCGATACCATCGCCGTCGTCGGCTGTTCGGCGACGCCACAGAAGGAAGCCCACCAAGTGCCGAAGTTCCTCGACGAGCGCGGCTACGAAATCATACCAGTCAACCCCTACGCCGACGAAATCCTCGGCCGCGAAGCCTACGATTCGCTTTCGGCGGTCGAAGAGACAGTCGACATCGTCGATGTCTTTCGGCCGAGCGAGGAGGTAAGCGGCATCGTCGACGAGGCCGTTGCACGGGACGACGTTGCAGCCGTGTGGACGCAACTCGGCATCCGTGACGCCGAAGCGGGCGAACGCGTTGCGGCGGCCGGCAAGCAGTACGTCGAAGACAAGTGTCTCAAAGTCGAGTATCAGCGGTTGATGGCGTAGAACGCTCCGGCTATGCGTCGTCGGCGCTCGGAATCGTCTCCGCTGCGTCGTCGGCCGCCTCGCTGTCGCCGTCGGCTGGCTCTGCTTCCTCGATTGCGACCTCAGTGAGCAGCTCGTCGACATCGATGCCCTCCGCCTCGGCGAGGGCTTCGAGTATCGCTTCCTGCTGGTCGAGCCGGTTTTCCAGTGCCGCAACTCGTTGGTTCGTCTCCTGAACCGTTTCCCGGACTTCGAGTATCTGTTCGCGCAGTTCGCCCATCTTGCTGTAGAGCTCCTCGCCCATGTCGGCGACTTTCTGGAGCTTTTTGGTTGCGCCTCCGAGTCCCATGGCGCTGGTTTCGATGGCCGACGTTGTGTGCCTTGCGGTCAGCCGAACGACGGGCCGGCGGCTACGGAGTGTGAAAACGGAATGAATGGTGGACCCGAAGATTGCCTGGGCCGCTCGGTACGGGGATTCCCGCGCGCCTCCTCCACCCCGCGACCCTGCGGGCGACAGCTGTCCGTGGGCCCGCTGCTCACTTCCGTGCCTGACGGATTACCCACGGTTAACCGCGCCCGAGCGTCCCTGCAGACGCCGGACGACGGACCGCTGCCCTCGCAGGACGAGGCTTCCACGTTGGCTTGCGGGGCCCGTACTGGTTGGCCCAGACGTTCCCCGGCTTCGGTCCCCGCTAAAGACCATAGTGCGGGTTTCGAGCGGGGCCTAACCGCCCGACCTAGTCCAGTTCAGCGTAACGGCTTTCCACTTAAGTCTCTTTCGGCGGCAGGCGGCGCGGTGTCGAGAAGAAAGCAACGGAGGGCGGGGAGATGCTGCAGCGACAACCGGGAGACAGCCCGGCGGTCGCTACTGCTCGGCGACCGGACCGTCGGCGACTTCGATACCGCCGGTGAGCGTTCGGTGCGGGTAGGGGATGTCGATGCCCTCCTCGTCGAACCGCTCTTTGACCCGCTTGACGTACTCGCCGCGAATCTTCACGAAGTCGGCCCGCGAGGGGCTTGCTATCCAGATGCGCGACTGGAGGCCAACGTCGGAGTCACCGAGTTCGGTCAGCCGAACGGATGGCTCAGGGGCGTCCATGATACCGTCGTGGGCTCGCGCCTCTTCGAGAATGATGTCGGTCGCCGCATCGATATCGTCGTCGTAGCCGATGCCGAAGACGAACTTCAGGCGGAGCTTGTCGGCATCGACCGGGTTTTTGACAACGTTATCGGTGAGCTGGGAGTTCGGTACCGTCAACAGTTCGTTGTCGAAGGTCCGGACGCGTGTAACGCGCAGACTGATGTCTTCGACGACGCCGGTGTTGTCGTCCCATTCTATCCAGTCGCCGATTTTGAACGGCCGCTCGGTGAAAATGAAGATACCGGCGACGAAGTTCTTGAGGACATCCTGCATCGCAAAGCCGATGGCGAGGGTCGCGGCGGCGGCAATCGTCGCCAGCGACCGCAGGAAGTCGTCGTACCCGGCAACGCCGAAGGCGATGGTGATACCGACGAACAGATAGACGAGCCAGACGAGCTTCCGTATCGGTGTCTTCGCGTGTCTATCGAGGTCTCGGGCGTTCAGTACCCGGTTCAAAAGCGGGAGAATGAACCGCTTGCCGACGACGTACAGAAGGATGAAGGCGATACCGAACAGGGACACGCCGACGATAGTGTCGCCGAACGGTCCGGCGAGTTCCGGCGGGACGCCGACCGTCTCAAGCGTGTCGGCGATAAACCGACCGGCTCCGGTCTGGAGCAGGCCCCCGCTCATCGATGGAAGACGGCCGTATGGCCGCGGGTCTCGACGAGGTCGGCATTGACCCGGTCGGCGAGGTCAGCCGCAAGCTCTTCGGTCGTCGTTCCGCCGCGAGCCGCTCGCAGGAACTTCACTTTGACGAGGTCTCTGTCGGCGAGTTGGTCGGACAGCTCATCGACGACGGCGTCGATACCGGCTTTGCCGACCCGGAGCGTCGCGTCGATGTCGTGGGCTCTCGCCTGCAGGTCTCGGTCGTTCATCTACGTTCTGTAGCGGTGCCGGCATTAAAAAGCTGCCACACTCAGCCGGTCGTCCGGTCGCTCGGAGCGGTTGCTGTAGAGCACACAGTCTATCCGTGTCGAAACCGGTCAGCCGTCGTACGGATACCGCGCATGCTCGCCACAGTCGCAGGTGATGACGAGGTGGCCGTTCCGGGTGCGGACGCGGGCATTCCGGCCGGGGATGAGGTACGCATCACAGCGGTCGCAGGTAAACCGCTTGAACCGCCGCGGCAGCGGCAGCCGGTTGCGCTCTGCGAGCCGTCTGGCGCGCCGCACGTATCGCCGCGCGAGGTCGTCGTCGCCGTCGCTGGCTGCATCGCGAGCCAGTTCGTGTAGCCGTTCGAGACGCTCCTCGGCGACGCTCACGGCGTGGAATTTTCGGGCGGCGAATAAAGGCGTTCTGTAACGGCGGTGGTCAGCCGGCGGTCGGCTTCACGTCACGGCCGGCCCGCTTGGCCTCAAAGACGGCACCAGCAGCCAGTTTCCGTGCGACTGTTTCGGTGTTGTCCTCGGGGTCAAGCCCCGCGGAGACGACGCCGCCGGCCGGCGGCCGAATGGCGATAGTCGCCCGCAGCGAGCCGTCCCCGCCGTCGGCGACTTCGCCGCCGACCACGAACTCATCGGAGAGGAGGTCGCGGGTCGAGGCGGCGACGGAGACGAGTTCGCGACGCAGCGCTCGGCGGTGTTCCGGCGTCGGCTCGGCGTCGGCAGCAGGTGCGCCAGCGTACGGTGTGTTCCCGTGCATCGAGTCCTCTGGACGTAGCAGCGGTAGTAATAAAAACCCGTCGTCGGTTCGCCGTCGCCCGGCGTCACAGCAGCGGGTCGCTGTCCCCGTAGACGGCCAACACGAGCGCCGTCGTGTACCCGTCGGGGTCGGCATCGGCATGTACGACCCGGCGGCCGGTCACATCGCAGTCCCACTCGCGGAGTTCGAGCCCCGCGTCGAGTCCTGCATCGAGCCGCTTTTCGACGGCGTCGGGGTCAGAGCCGGAAACCTCATAGAAGATGCCGGGACCGTCGCTGTCGCGCGCCCAGCCGAGCGCCGCAGCGGCCGACCGGTCTTTCTCGGGCGGGACCGTGGTCCGCCCCTCCACGACGGTCAGCCGCTCGCCGTCCGGACCGAGGTCGGGGGCCGTGCCGGCGACTTCGATGTCGGCGTCTGCGGGCACAACTGACGAGACGGCGACGAGATTGTAGTTGTGGACGTTCGCCGCCGCGAGCGCGGCGTCGTAGGACGCCATCGCTGTCGGAGCGGTTGCGGTCCCCCAGACGATACGGATACGACCCATACGCCGAACTCGACGGCCGAGACATAACCGCGTTACGGAACCGACCGCAACACGCTCACGCCGGTCGGAACGGCCGCTCTGGCTAGCAGATGAGCGACGGGGAAGGGAAGATGACGGGCGACAGGCTTTTTGTCGACTGCGACCCCGGAGCGACTGTGACCATTACCGACCGGCTCGAAGGCGAACGGATTCCGCGGGCCGAACTCGACTTGGCGGTCGCCTGCGACCACTGTGGGGCGGCCATCGAGGCGGGGGCGCACGTGACACTGTATGCGAGCGACACCGACTACGGCCCGACCGACCGTGACGGGACCTTCGATGTTGCCCGAACGTACTGTGCCGGATGCGACCGGCAGTCGATACGGCTTCCCTGCCGTGGGGCCGTCGAAGCCGTCTTCGCAGCGACCGTCGACGATGAGTGGCGACTCGATGGCGTCGAGCTTCGCGACCGGTCGTTGTCGGACGACGGTGTCGAGTGGAAGCCGCCTGCCGTCTGGCGGCGGCTCGTCGGCGTTGACCTCGATGCCTATCTGCAACATCCGAAGACAAACGGGATGACAGCAGCGCCGGAGGATGTCTATGACACGCTCGAACGGCTCGGGGTTGACCTCTCGACGTTCATCGAAGACGGACAGCTACGGCTCGAGGGGTCGGCCGAAAAGGCGGCACAGGAGACAATCGAAGCACACCTCTCTGAGGGTGCGAAAACAGTTCGAGAAACGGTTTCGGGACGTTAGCTACCGGCGGACTCCTTGTCGAGGCCGGCCGATTCGATGTCCTCGCCACCGACCGACGAGCGGAGGGCGTCCATCCCGTCGTCGCCCTCGATACCGAAGTTGTCGGCGTACAGCGATTGGACGCGCTCGTATTCCTCGTCGGAGAGCGGCGGGACATCGCTTGCGGCCGCCCACTCGTCGATGTCGTCACGCGTGCGGAACGTCGGCGTGACCGTGGCGACAGAGTCGTGGAAGAGCAACCACTGGAGGGCTGCCTGCGACATCTCCCGCTCGCCGTCGCGTTCGAGGAACCGGAGCGATTCGATTTTCTCCCACCCCGTCTCGTACCACTCGTCGGGGCGGTAGGCGCGGTGGTCGCCCTCGTCGAGTTCCGTCTCCGGGGTCACCTGCTCGTTCAGCAGGCCGGACGAGTGCGGGACCCGTGGGATGAGACTCGTCGCGGAACCGGTGCGTTCGAGCGTATCGAGAAAGTGGTTGCCGACCTCCTGTTCGAGCATGTTCCAGACGAGCTGGACGGCGTCGAACTCCTCTTCGATGGCGAGGTCGCCCTCAGCGAGCCACCCGATGGATGGGCCAAGCGCCATGCCGATAGCATCGACGCGACCCTCCTCTCGGAGTTCGTCGAGGAACTCCAGGACGTCGGCATCAATCTCGTCGGCGTTAGCGTTGTGGAGCTGGAGCATCTCGACGGAGTCCATGCCGAGGCGGTCCAGCGACTTCTCGAAGGCCTCCTCAAGGTAGTCGCGGTGCATCTCCTTGGGGAGTTCACCGTGACCGGCCTGCGGGTTGTTGTAGAAGTCGTAGCCGATTTTCGTCGCGACGGTCACCTCGTCGCGGACCGGCTCCAGCGCCTTGCCAAGCAGCTGTTCGGAGTCGCCGTGGCCGTAGACGTCACCGGTGTCGAAGTAGGTGATTCCCTGGTCGACGGCGTACCGGACCATGTCGATGGCCTGCTGTTCGGTTCGGTCGCCCCACCAGTCGCTGCCGACAACCCACGCGCCGAAGCCGATTTCGGATACCTCAAGGCCGGATTCACCGAGCGTACGGTAATTCATACACCATAATTTGGTTCTCACCCACTTATCACTCGTGGTTCGACTGTCGTCTGCCGAGAGCCCGCATTATCAGGAGTGCCGTCGCAGCGTGCCACAACAGCAACCCCTAACAACCAGCACACCCTTTTCGACGGGTATGACAAAGCGACACGTCTCGCTGCCGGCGACGGCCGAGGAGGGGCTCGAGGCGTTCCTCGAGACGGTCGACCGTCGGCTGTCCAGCGACGAGGACACGTGTCAGGTCGTCGAGGACGTTCTCGTCGACCTCCACGGCGACAGGGAGGCCTACGAGCGCTGGCAGTCAGGCGACGACGTCTCGCCGGCCGAACGGGTCCGACTGCAGGGGTACGACCCCTGTAACGCGACGCTGGAAAGCGAGTATTACGCCGAGAAAGACGAGGCGGCGTTCGAGGAATCGAAGCATCTCCAGTGGCTCTGGCGGCAGTTCGACGCCACGCCAATGGCCGACAATGTCGAGTTCGCGCTCCGGTTCCGCCGGATGCTGGCCGACCACCTCTTCGAGGAGTGTGGCGATGGCTGCCGGTTTTTCAAGGGGATTACGTTCACCTACGGCCACAACATCTCAATCGGCGACAACGTCGTCGTGCACGACGATGTCCACCTCGACGACCGCGGCGAACTCACCATCGGCGACCGCGTCTCCATCTCCGATGGTGTCCACGTCTACAGCCACGACCACGATATCGTCGACCAGACCGAGGTCGACAACTACCACACCATCATCGAAGACGACGTGCGGCTCACGTTCGACGCGATGGTACGGGCCGGCGTACAGGTCGGCGAAAACGCCGTTGTCGGCGCGCGTGCGGTCGTTCAGTCCGACGTACCGGCCCACCATGTCGTCGTCGGCCAGCCAGCAAAGAGCGTCCGCGTCAAGCCCGGCTGGGAGTCAGTCGCCGAACCGGTCGATGCCGACCACCACGACGGGCGTAGCGACCGAAAACTGCCATACGAACTGCCCGACGGCCTCGAACAGTTCGACGAGTTCCAGCGGGACCTGCAGCCGCCGGACAGACGGTAACGCCACGGGTCCGCCCGGCCGCCGCCCGCGTCGGCAGGGGGAACCGTTTTGTCGCCCCCTGCCGGAGACCCGGTATGTTCGAGAAGTCGACGTGGATTCGCCTCCCGCGAAGCGTCGTCGTCGGCCACGGCGTCCTCGACCGGACGGCCGAGGCCGTCGAGGAACTCTACCTCGACGGTCGGCCGCTCATCGTCACGAGCCCGACACCGGAAGAACTGGCCGTCGACCGACTCCGCGAGCAGTTCGTGTCGGCCGGATTCGACCCCGCAGTCGCGGTTGTCGAGGAAGCGAGCTTCGACGCCGTCGAGCGGGTAATCGAGACCGCCGAACGCGAAACGGCCGGCTTCCTCGTCGGGTTCGGCGGCGGCAAACCCATCGACATCGCGAAGATGGCCGCAGACGAACGGAACTGTGGCTTCATCTCGGTGCCGACCGCCGCCAGCCACGACGGTATCGTCTCGGGGCGCGGCTCGGTCCCCGAGGGCGACACGCGACACTCAGTCGCGGCACATCCGCCGCTTGCAGTCATCGCAGACACCGAACTGATAGCCAACTCGCCGTGGCGGCTGACGACCGCCGGCTGTGCCGATATCATCTCTAACTACACCGCGGTCAAAGACTGGCAGCTCGCACACCGGCTGAAGAACGTCGAATACAGCGAGTATGCGGGGGCGCTCTCACAGATGACCGCCGAGATGCTCGTCGACAATTCGGCGTCAATCAAGCGGGGGCTCGAAGAGTCGGCGTGGATAGTCGTCAAAGCGCTCGTCTCCTCCGGCGTCGCGATGTCGATAGCCGGCTCCTCGCGGCCGGCATCGGGTGCCGAGCACCTCATCTCACATCAGCTCGACCGCATCGCGCCGGAGACGGCACTGCACGGCCATCAGGTCGGCGTCGCCTCTATTGTCACCGAGTATCTCCACAGCGGCGAGGGCGGCGACTGGCGGCGGGTTCGTGACGCGCTGGCCAGCATCGATGCGCCGACAACCGCGGCCGAACTCGGCATTGACGGCGAGCGATTCATCGAGGCGACGACCAGCGCCCACGAGATTCGCGACCGGTATACGATTCTCGGCGACGGCATCGAACGCGAGGCCGCAATCGAGGCCGCTGCGACGACCGGCGTCCTCTGATACGGCCATCGAAACGCTCTATTTGGCGGTCTACGAACCCTCTACAGCAGATATAAAGAATCCCACGGATTTATCCGACTATCGGTCATCCGGACGAACATGAACGGCTCGGGACCGGGGGCGGTATCGCAGTATCTCGATGCACTCTATGCGGAGTACGACCGCTTCGATGTCCAGCAGACAACCGTCGCCGTGACGCCGAGCGAGTTTGACGAGCTAGACGACCACGGATGCCACGTGAGCGTTCGGGTGCACGTCAAAAGCGACGAAAACGGCGTGTTGGTTCGCCGCGATGGCGACGAGTGGACGCTGCCCGGCGGGGAGGTCACGGCCGAGCCACTCGACGCCGCGGCTGCCGACCTCGCGGAGCGGCAAACCGGCGTCGCTTGCGAAGTGCGAACGCTCCGGCAGGTCGCTGTCGTCTGTCTCCAGTGTGAGCCGCGCGACGACGAGGTCTGGGAGCTGTCCGCCGAGTTCGTCGCGGAGCCGGTGGGCGGGACGCCGGCCGACAGGGCGGAGTGGCAGCGCGGCGTCGACCTGGAGCCCATCTCTCCACCGTAGCCGCCCGTCCTGAACCCGACACAGCCAAGGGTAATCAACCGGTGTATCGGGTATGGGTACGCCGCTCGAGCCGCGCGAGTCGCAGGTCGCCGAAGTGCTGGACCGACTCTACGAGGAGTATCCCGAACCGGAGATTTCGCTTCGGTTCTCGAACCGCTTGGAGCTGCTTGTCGCCGTTGTCCTCTCGGCGCAGTGTACCGACGAGCGCGTCAACACGGTCACCGAAACGCTCTTCGAGAAATACGAAACGCCGGAGGAGTACGCCAGCGCCGACAAAGAGGAACTGGCGTCGGACATCGACTCGATAACCTACTACAACAACAAGGCCGGCTATCTCACGTCCGCCTGTGCGGACATCGTCGAGAAACACAACGGTGAGGTTCCGGACACGATGTCGGAACTGACAGACCTGGCCGGCGTCGGCCGCAAGACCGCCAACGTCGTGCTCCAGCACGGCCACGAGGTCGTCGAGGGCATCGTCGTCGACACGCACGTCCAGCGCATCTCCAGACGGCTCGGGATGACGACCGAAAAGCGCCCGGACGCCATCGAAGACGATCTTATCGATATCGTCCCGCAGGATGACTGGAAGGAGTTTACGCATCTGCTCATCAGCCACGGCCGCGAAACCTGTACGGCCCGGAACCCCGATTGTGGGGACTGCATCCTTGAGGATATCTGCCCGTCGTCGAAGCTCGACAACGATATCGACCTCGCTGACGGCAACGGCTGGTCGGATTGAGCCCGTCCCCGAGAGGTACCCCGTTTCCCACTATATCGTGGTTGGAACGAGCGAGGCGCTTATTTCCCCGCCGTCCAACTAGCCGACAATGAGTGAAACCGCCGGGCTGGACCGACTCGACCGCGCCGTCATCAACGCCTACCAAGGCGGCTTTCCGGTCGTCGAATCGCCGTTCGAGCCCGCCGCCGAAGCGCTTGCCGACCATGGGGTCGATGTCACCGCCACGGAGTTGCTGAAACGAGTACAGACCCTCGACGAGGAGGGCGTTCTCACCCGATTCGGGGCGCTCATCAACGCCGCCGAAATCGGCGGCGCAGCGACGCTCGTGGCGATGCACGCGCCGGAAGACCGTTTCGAGGCGGTCGCCGAGCAGGTAAACAGCCACCGCGAGGTCGCCCACAACTACCGACGCGAGCATCCGCATCTGAACATGTGGTTTGTCGTCTCCGTGGCCGACGCCGACGCCGTCGAGCGGGTGCTGGCCGACATCGAAGACGAGACCGGGCAGGAAACCTACAACCTCCCGAAACAACAGGAGTTCCGCGTCGAGGCGAAGTTCCTCGTCGACGGCCCCATCCCGGACGGCGACGTTGACCTGTCCGACCTCGGCCCCGATGCGAGCCCGACCGACCGCGGGACGCTGACGCCCGAAGAACGAGACCTCGTCGTCGAGATACAGGACGGGCTCCCGGTGACTGAGACGCCGTACGCCGATGTCGCGGCCGAACTCGGCGTCGACACCGACTGGGTGCTGCGGACGATACAGCGCTTCAACGAATCGGGGAAGATTCGCCGCGTCGGCGTCATCCCGAACCACTACGCGCTCGGCTACACCGAAAACGGAATGACCGTCTGGAGCGTCCCCGACGAGAAACTCGACGAGGTCGGACCGGAGGTCGCAGGGCTGGATTTCGTCACGCACTGTTATGAGCGGCCGCGCCACGAAGGCGTCTGGCCGTACAACTTCTTCGCGATGACCCACGGCCGAAGCGAAGACGAAAGTAAGCGCCGAATCCAGCAGGTAAAATCGACGATGGAGGAGTACTGGGATGTCGGCGACGACGACTGGGACTCGCTGTTCTCGACGGAAATCCTGAAAAAGACCGGCATCAGACTCGACGAACGAGCAACGGCAAACACTGAGTAGGATGATACCGTTGTACCACGATTTCACCGGCCAGACCGTGCTGGTGTTCGGCGGCGGCAGCGTCGGGGCACGAAAAGCCCGCCGGTTCGCCCGCGAAGCGGACGTTGTCGTCGTCAGTCCGGCGTTCCCCGAAGCGGACTACGGCGGCGCGTCGCTGGTTCGAGCGGCTCCGGAGCCGGAGGCAGTCGACGACTGGTTCGACCGCACCGAACCGGCGCTTGCGGTCGCCGCAACCGACGACGCGGCGGTCAACGAGGCCGTCGCCGAGGCGGCAACGGCCCGCGGGCGGCTCGTCAACCGGACCGACCGGTCCGGCGGCCGCGACCCCGGAAGCGTCGTCGTGCCGGCGACGGTTCGGGACGGCGACGTAACCGTCGCTATCTCGACCGGCGGCCAGAGTCCGGCGCTCGCCAGAGAACTCCGAAAGCGCATCGAGAGTGAAATCGAAGGCGCCGGCGAGTTGGCGACAACAACCGCGTCGCTTCGAGAACAACTCAAAGACCGCGATATTTCGCCGGCAGCGCGGCGACAGGCCGTCCGCGACGTGGTACAATCGCCACAGGTTTGGAAGGATTTAGGTACCGGTGTGTCCAAGCACCGACAGACGGTAGACGCCGTCGTCGAATCGGCGTTGGGTGACACACAGTGACAGTAGAAACCGGAATCGTCGTCGGAGCGAGCGTCTCCCACAGCCACGCTTCCATCGACCAGATAGAAACGGCGGCTGACGGCAGCCAGCAGACAGCCGTCGAGGAACTGTTGTCGAAGGAGGGTGTCTCCGAGGCGTTCGTTCTCCAGACGTGTAATCGGGCGGAGGCGTACGTTGTCGCCAATGACAGCGAGACCGGCACCGCCGCACTCGCCGGCTATCTTGCAGGCGTCGACGACGACGCCATCCGGATGCTCAGCCACAATCAGAGCCTGAAACATCTTATGGCCGTCGCCTGCGGGCTCGAGTCACTCGTCATCGGCGAAGACCAGATTCTCGGGCAGGTCAGAGACGCCTACGAGGACGCCCGTGGTGTCGGCGGCGTCGGGCCAACACTGAACGATGCGGTCCTCAAGGCGCTCCACGTCGGCGAGCGGGCACGGACAGAAACCGCCATCAACGAAGGCGCTGTCTCGCTGGGGTCGGCCGCCGTTCGGTTCGCGGCCGAGCGCCACGGCGTTACTGGTTCGACAGCGCTCGTCGTCGGTGCCGGCGAGATGGCGACATTGGCGGCAAAGGCACTTGACGACCCCGCGAGCCGCGTCATCGTCGCCAACCGAACCAGAGAGCGTGCCGAACGGCTGGCCGAGGAGCTCTCGACGACCGCGTCAGTCGTTGGTGTCGATAGCGTCGACGAGGCGGCCGACGCTGCCGATGTCGTCGTCTCAGCAACCGGCAGCGAGGACTATGTCATCGACACCGCCGACCTCGGCGGCGTCGGCGAAACGTGCGTCCTCGACATCGCCCAGCCGCGGGATGTCGCCCCCGGCGCTGACGGCATCGACGGGGTTGCGGTCTACGACCTCGACACCATCGAGTCGGTCACCGACGAGGCACGCGCAAAGCGACGCGAGGCCGCCGAGACAGTCGAGACTATGATAGACGAGGAGTTCGAGCACCTAATGACACAGTATAAGCGCAAGCGCGCCGACCAGGTCATCGCGGCGATGTACGAGGGCGCCGAGCGAATCAAGGCCCGCGAGCTCCGAACTGCTGTCTCGAAGTTCGAGGCCGAACGTGAGGACGGCCTCTCCGAGCGAGAACACGAAATCGTCGAGTCGATGGCCGACGCCCTGGTCGGTCAACTACTCTCTGCGCCGACCCAGAGTCTTCGTGACGCCGCCGAAGAGGACGATTGGGCGACTATCAACGCCGCGCTCCAGCTTTTCGGACCGGGGCTGGAGCCGGAGCCAACGGAGCTGCCGACCGTTCCCGATGGCCCCGAAGGCGTCCCCGAAGAGCTCCGCGAGCGGATGTCGTCGGGGATGCTCGAACAGTTCTCGACGAACGACGACTAACTTCGGCTGTCGCTTCTGCGATATCTACGTGTCAGTCCGAGTCCGCGGCTACGGCGTCCTCAAAAGGGAAAAGAAAGCGGCGCCGGCTACAGTTCGTTGAGCTTCCGCAGGAGCTGGCCCTTGTACTCCTCGTCAGCGCGGATGCCCTTTAGTTCGAGGACGTTCCGTTCAAGCTTGTCGACAGCGACGCGGAAGGCCGTTTTCGAACCGTAGCCCTCGCCGGAGCCGGCGATCTGCCCGCGGTTCGTCCGGAGCCGAATCTGGCAGTAGATGAGCGGCGTCCCGCGCATCCGCTCTTTGTGTTCCGTAAAGCGGACGTGGGCGTGGTGGACCTGCATGTCCTTGTACTTGTCAGCGACTTCGGTAATGGACTCGCGGACGGCCTCGCGGCTGATACCGTCGAGCAGGCCGATATTCGTAATCTGGACGTCCATGCTTTCCTCTTCGGTGTAGGTCAGCGCACGGAGGACGTCCGTCTTCGTGAGGATGCCGGCGACGAACTCGTCGTTGTCATCGGGAGTGACCACGAGACCACCGAAGTCGTTTTCGAACATCCGCTCGACGGCGTCGCGGACCGACGCCTCGGCCGATATCGTCTGGACAGGGCTGTTCATCGCGTCGTAGACCGGCAAATCGAGCATTCGCTCGGTGTCGCCGCGGCGGTCGCCGGTCCGCTGGCGGTCCATCTTCCGGACGGCGAAATCGGCGATATCGTGGGTTGTAATTATCCCGGTCAGCTTGCCGTTGTCGTTGACGACTGGCAGCCGCGAGATGGCGTTCTCGCGGAGGTGGTTGATGGCCTTGCCGAGCGTGTCGTCCTCGCGGAGCGTGACGACTTCCTCGGTGTGAATCTGGTCGACGGTGAGCACGTCAAGGTTGTCGAGAACCGCGTTGAGAATTGCGTTGTCGGTGATGACCCCCCACAGGTCGCCGTGCTCGAAGACGGGAGCGACCTTGGTGTCGCCCTCGACGAGCATCCGCGCGACTTCGCGGACGCCGTCTTCGCGGTTGACCTGCGGAACGTTGCTCCGGGTCAGCACGTTCGCCTTCGCGTCGTCCTCGACGTGGGACTGCAGCAGTTGGCGCTCGGTGATGATTCCCTCGTAGTCGCCGTCGTTGGTGACGACGATGCCTTTGGGGTTGTCCTGCTCGAAAACCGACCGTACCTTGCCGAGTCGCTCGTCGGCGTCCACCTGGGCGTAATCCTTGGTGGCGATGTCTGCGATGTTCATCTCTCCGCGAAGGTTAGCCGCCGTGGTTCTTGAAAGTACCTCAACGGAGACGGCCGAAACCGGGAAAACGAGGCGTGTCAGCGCCTGCCACGACAGGGTGGCGAGGCAGTAGTTCGGGGTGCTGTGTCGGTCAGTAGCCCCACTTGCGCTGCTCTGTGGGTCGCTCGGAGAGTGCCATCACGTCAAGCGGCTCGTCTTTCGTCTCGATGGCCTCGATGGTGGCGCGCGAGCTCGGCACCGTCGAGAGGTAGGCGATTTCCTCTTCGACGGCGACCTCCAGCGTGTCGCGGTCACGGGAGAAGATGATATCGATATCGCCGTCGCGGAGCGCACCGGTGAGGTCGTCGTAGTCGTCGGGCGTCGTGACCTCGTAGTGACGTTCCGCACCCTCGCGGATGTCGGTGATATCTTCGTCCTGCTGGGACATGCCGCCCAGCGTTTCGAGGTCGACGAGTGCGGTGCCCGCAGTCGGCAGCGGCGTGCCGGTCGCCGACTGGGCCTTCTGGTAGGCCTTGCCGAGCGAGCGGGCCGTCCCCATGACCTCGCCGGTCGATTTCATCTCCGGGCCGAGTCGTGGGTCGCTGCCGGGGAGGCGGTCGAACGGCAGCACGACCTCCTTGACGGAGACGTGCTCGGGAATCTGCTCTTCGGCTGCAAGCTCCTCGAGCGACTGGCCGGCCATGACTTTCGCCGCCAGCTTCGCGATCGGAACGCCGGTCGCCTTCGAGACGAACGGGACCGTCCGTGAGGAACGTGGGTTCGCCTCGAGGACGAACACTTCGCCGTCACGGACAGCAAGCTGGACGTTCAGCAGACCGACCGTATCGAGCCCGCGGGCGATATCAAGCGTAACCTCGCGGACGCGTTCGAGGACGTCCTGCGAGAGCGACCGCGGCGGAATCATACACGCCGAGTCGCCGGAGTGGACACCGGCGGCCTCGACGTGCTCCATGATGCCGCCGATGATGACGTCCTCGCCGTCGGAGACCGCATCGACATCGAGTTCGACGGCATCGGCGAGGAAGTCGTCGACGAGAATCGGCTTGTCGGGGGAGACGCGGACGGCTTCCTCGATGTACTCTTCGAGTTCCGCGTCGGAATACACAACGTCCATTGCGCGGCCGCCCAGCACGTAGGAGGGACGCACAAGCACCGGGTACCCGATGTCGTGGGCCAAATCGAGCGCCTCCGCTTTGCTGGTGGCGGTGCCGCCCTCCGGCTGGCTGATTCCGAGTTCGTCCATCAGGGCGTTGAACCGGTCGCGGTCCTCCGCCAGATCCATCGCCTCGACGGACGTGCCCATGATGTCACAGTCCAGTCCACGGCGTTCGAGTTCGTCTTCCAGCGGTTCGCCGACGTTGACCGACGTCTGACCGCCGAACTGGACCATCACGCCATCGGCGTCGGTCTCCTCGATGATGTCGGCGACCTCTTCGGCCGTAATCGGCTCGAAAAAGAGGCCGTCGGAGGTGTCGTAGTCCGTCGAGACGGTCTCGGGGTTGTTGTTGACGACGTGTGCGTCGATGCCCTCCTCGCGGAGCGCGCGGACGGCGTGGACCGCACAGTAGTCGAACTCGACGCCTTGCCCGATACGGATGGGACCGCCCCCGACGACAACGACGCTTTCGGCCTCGCGGTCGACCTGGACCTCGCTTGCGCCCTGCCCCGTCGGTGGCTCGCGCGCGGAGTAGTAGTACGGGGTCGAGGCACGGAACTCGCCGGCACAGGTGTCGACCTGCTTGAATGTCCGGTCGGAGGTCTCGGTGTCGACATCGTCGATGGTGACGCCCGCGCCGTCCGTCTCGACCTGCTGGCCGTCTTCCTCGTCGGCCTCGCGGACCTCCGAGGGAATCCAAGAGGCGTGGGTGTCGTTGAACTCGCCGCCGGCGATAGCGGTGATTTCCTGGTTTGTAAAGCCCTTGTCGGCGGCCGCTTGGAAGTCGCCGTCCTGTGCGGCGTCGGCAGCCTCGGCGATGCGACCGAACCGTTCGAGATACCAGTCGTAGATACCAGTCAGGTCGTGAATCTCGTCGACGGTGTAGCCGCGGTCGAAGGCCTCGAAGATCGCGTAGGGGCGGTCGGGCGTCGGGGTCTCCAGATAGTCGGCCGCAAGCTCGTCGTCGTCGACCTCACTCCAGTCGACGGCGGGGTCGTACTCCGAGGAGCGAAGCGCCTTCAGAAGCGACTCCTCGAAGGTCCGACCGATTGACATCGCCTCCCCGGTTGATTTCATCGCCGGGCCGAGCTCGAACTCGACATCGGAGAACTTGTCCTTCGGCCATCGCGGGACCTTGGTGACGACGTAGTCGATTGCGGGCTCGAAGGCAGCGGTCGTCTCGCCGGTGATTTCGTTTTCGATTTCGTGGAGGCGCTTGCCCATTGCGACCTTTGCGGTCACACGAGCGATGGGGTAGCCGGTCGCCTTGGAAGCCAGCGCGGAGGACCGCGAGACGCGTGGGTTGACCTCGACGACCCGGTATTCACCCGACGGCGTGCCGTCGTCGCGCCACGCGTGCTGGATGTTACAGCCGCCCTCGATGCCGAGTTCGCGGATGACTTTCAGCGCCGAATTGCGCATCTCTTGGTGGGCCTCATCAGGGATAACCTGCGAGGGTGTAACGACCGTCGACTCGCCGGTGTGGATACCCATCGGGTCGATGTTCTCCATGTTACAGATGATGATACAGGAGTCGTCGGCGTCCCGCATCACTTCGTATTCGAGTTCGACCCAGCCGGCGATGGATTCGGTAATCTGGACCTCGTGGTTCCGGGAAAGCTGGAAGCCCTTGCGGGCGATTTCGCGGAGCTCTTCCATGTCGTCGACGACGCCGGAGCCGGAGCCACCGAGCGTGTAGGCGGTGCGGGCGATGACCGGAAGGCCGCCGACCGATTCGACGGCGTCTTCGACTTCGTCCATCGAGGAGATGGTCTCCGAGCGACAGACCGGCTCGCCGATGTCCTTCATCCGCTCGCGGAAGAGGTCGCGGTCCTCGGTCGCATAAATCGTATCGAGCGGCGTCCCCATAATCTCGACGCCGTGCTCGTCGAGAACGCCCTCCTCGGCGAGTTCGGCGGTGACGTTTAGCCCTGTCTGGCCGCCCAGCCCCGCGATGACGCCGTCTGGGTCCTCTTTCCGGATGACCTCGGCGATGGCATCGGTCGTGATCGGCTCGACGTAGACCTTGTCAGCCATCTCCGGGTCGGTCATGATGGTTGCCGGATTGGAGTTGACGAGGACGACCCGGGCGCCCTCCTCCTGGAGCGCGCGGCACGCTTGTGCCCCGGAGTAGTCGAATTCGGCTGCCTGTCCGATCTGTATCGGTCCGCTGCCGATAAGTAGGATAGTGCGGTCCTCGTCTGGCATTACTCGACCGGAGTTCGCACATCGTAATAAGCCCGGCGAAAGGGTGCGGATTTCGTAACTCGAATACGAATTTCGAACCGGCAGCGGCCTTGGCGACGTCGTCGCCGCCCGCGCTCACCTGGCTTCCTCTCCGAGCCGGTACCGGTAGGGCTGGCCGTCGACGACTTCGATAGGGCCAGCGTCAGCCTCCCGCCCGAGCACCGTTGCGACGCGGTGGGCGCTGTCGAACGATTCGCCGTGCTCGTCGAGCAAATCGAGTATCTCGCGCGCTGTCAACGGCTCGTCGGGGTCAGCCTCCGCTAGTACCGTTCGGATTCGCTCGAACTCCCCCCGGCGTATGCGCATGGTCGTACGTATGGCACCAACTACCATAATTTCCCGTCAGACGCATGTCATACACCACGGCGGAGAACCCGGTGACGGGTCCGGGTGCCGTTCCGGGCGGTGTCAGACGCTGTCGACTACGCCGGGCGGTCGGCCTCGGTTTCGAACTCCCGCTCGCGGCGGTACTCCTCGACGAACGTCTCGACATCGAACGCCGATAGCTGTTGCTGGAACTCCGCGGCCGTCTCGTCGTCAGCGTGGCCGACCGCGTGGTCCATCAGTTCGACGAGCAGTTCGACGACGATTTCGTGCAGGCGGCGGGCGTCGAAGTCAGTCACCCACAGCAGCGCGTAGCCGACGACACCGTCGTCGGCACAGTCGGCGACGGCAACCCGGTCGGGAAACTCCTCTAACACCATTCCCATCACGTGTGCCATTCCGAACGTCGGAAAGTCGTCGTCGGTCTCGATTGTCGCTTCGAGGACGTCGACGGTCTCCTCGGGGACGAACCGCGAGACGGGATGGACATCGACAACGACAGCGTGGGTCTCACCGCAGTCACACGACAGCTCGCGGAGGCCCATGTCGACGTCGTGGGGGTGTATCGACTCCCCACAGGGGAGTTCGAGCCGGTCTGTGCCGTCGTCGCCGGGGACACGCGGCGTTGGCATTGCTTCGAACAGGGACGGAAACGGGTTAAAAACAGCGTTCGGAGACGGCTACCGTGAGAGGTCGTCCGGGCCGAGCGCGGCGTCGTAGGGGTCGTCTTCGATATCGTCAGTCGTCTCGTCTACGTCAGCGTCGCTGGCATCGTCGTCGTTTATTTGGACGTACGCACGAGTCACGACGGCGGTCCCGAAGGCGGCGAGCAGACCACCGACGATGGCGGCTGCGACCGCGCCCGCGGGCGTTGAGACGACACCGACAGCGGTGGAGGATATCTCTTCAAGCCGCGAAACAAGGACAACAATGAATCCGATGAGGAACACCTCAATGCGGTGGCCCTTGGTGATTCGCCAGGAGTCGGCCATCGCCTGCACGAAGTTCTTGTCATTGAGGGCAATTTCCTGCCGGAGGAAGTAGAACAGCACGGCGAGGATGATACCCGGAATAATGATGAAGACGAGCCCGACGATAATCAGTCCCCAGACGACGATACCGCCGATGAAGCCGTTCAGCGTCGCCAGCAGGATGTTGTCGGTGACGAGGTCGCTCGTAACCTCATCGGAGCTATCGGTCGCGAAGACGCGGACCGCGATGAGACGCGCCGCCTCGTGAACCAGCGCGAGCACGAGCAGTCCGCCAGCGGCGGCACCAACAGGGAGGCCGAGCGCCAGCGGGGCCGTGTCACGGAACTCCTCGGCGGCGGCCTCTAGTTCGGCCGTCATTTCTTCGAACTCCGCTTCGCTCATGCCGGCCTCCTGCATCTCCTCGGCCGATAGCTCCTGAACGAAGTCCAACATTGCCTCCGCGATGCCAACAGTCAGCGTCTGGAACAGCACGGTCGTGAGGAGGGCGATGCCCGCGAACACGGCAGCGAGCGTCAGCCCGTTCTTTTCGACCGTTCGGGATGCACCCTCACGGAGGGCCTGACCGATATCGAGACTCATGTGTTCGATTCGCGGCCCCCATCCCCTTAAGAATAGTCGAATCGGACAGCGACAGAAGCGCCGGCCGTCGGACGAATGGGTCCGTTATGGCCAGTCGTCGCGGCGCTCCGGCTCCGGCTCCGATTCGGGTTCGTCTTCGGCGAGTGTCCAGCCGGCCGCCTCGGCGGCCTCGGTTATCGGCAGGTACTCCCAGTCGACTGACTCGGCAAGCGCTTCGTCGTCTTCGTCAGTACCGACGAAAACGTGCCGTTCGGTCTGGAACTGAGATTCGACGTTCTCGAGGCTCTCCTCACGGCCCCGGGGGCCCGAGAAGAAGTCCTGTCGGATGCGGTTTTTCCGCGTGAAGTTCGTCACGACGTAGGTCGGTTTTTCCGAGATAACACCGACGTACTCGCTCCACGAGCGGGCGTCGGAAAACACCGCTTCCGGGTCCTCGAGTTCTTTGAGTGCTTCCAGCTCGAACGCGAGCGTCATGTCTGATGAGCCGCCGCCGTTCATACTCTTGGGGGACGCCCGGGGCGGAGAAAACACTTTGGAAACAGCCGTCGTGCGTCGCCGTCAGCGTGGCGACGGCGGACGGAACGGTCAGTCGGCGGTCGCAGCGCCTTCGAAGGCTTCGATGTCGACGCCCTCCTCCAAGAGGAGGTCCGTCTGGTCCGAGACATCGATTTGCTTGCGGGCGAGCTTTTTCAGCACCGACTGCGCCGAGAGGTCGCCGATGAGAACGCCGCCGATGACGCGGCCGTCCTTGAGGGCGACGCGCCGCCACGTTTCGTCGTCGTATTTCTTCTCGACTGTCTCGTCGCCGCGGGTCGGATGGCCAAACGAGAGGAACGGGAAATCAAAGTGGGTAATCGAATACGACGACACCCACTCGAAGGTGGCCTCGGGACCGTCGGCGACCATGTTCTGGCCGGCGATGTTGCCCTGTTCCTTGGCCGACCCCCACGCGCCGTTCTGGGCGCGGTCCCCGACGATGACATCGTGGAACTGCGTGATGTCGCCGGCGGCGTAGACGTCATCGACGTTCGTCCGCATGTGCTCGTCGGTGACGATACCGTTGTCCGTCTCGATTCCCGTTCCTTGCAGGAACTCGGTGTTGAAATTGAGGCCGATGGCGACGCCGGCAAACTCCGCCTCGAAGCGGTCGCCGTTGGGGTCGACCGCGGCGGTGACGCGGCCGTCGTCGTCGGTTTCGAAGTGGTCGACACCGGAGTCGAAGACGGGCGTGACGCCCATCTCTTCGAGGGCGTCGTGGATGATTTCCGCGCCGTCCTGTGAGAGCGCATAGCGCCACCACGCTTCGCCCCGCATGAGATAGTGAGCGTCGAGACCCTGTGCCCCACAGATGGCCGCGAGGTCGATGCCGAGCAGGCCGGCACCGACAACGACGCCCGAGTCAGCGCTCTCGGCGTTTTCCTTGATAGCGCGAGCGTCCTCGAAGGTCCAGAAGTGGTTGACCCCTTCGGCGTCGCTGTTGTCGACGGGCAGCTGCGTCGGCGTACCGCCGGTCGCTACGAGGAGCTTATCGTAGGCGACCGTCTCGCCGTCATGGGTATAAACCTCGTGGGCATCAACGTCGACGCCCGTGACGACGGTGTTCAGCCGCAGGTCGATGTCTCGCTCCTCGTACCACTCCGGTTCGTGGATGGACACCGGAGCCTCCGGGAGCTTCCCCTTGGCGAACTCCTTGATGAGAATGCGATTGTACAGGGCCTCCCCCTCCTCCGTGATGACGGTAATATCGGCGTCCGGGTCTTCCTCCCGGATTGTCTCGGCCGCCGAAGAACCGGCAATGCCGTCACCGATGATTACGTGCGACGCACACATGCCCGGGCGTACGATACCCGGGTTAATGTGAATTGCTATACGAATCTCCGCGGCGACGGGACACGCGTTCAGCAGGCCCGTTGCCGCCACGGACGGCTGTGTACACGACTGGAAAGGAACACGGGTGCAGCGAAAACCAGTGTTCGACCGTTTGTCTGCAGCCTTGCCGCTGGAAAGGCCAGCCGAAGCCCGCAGTTTGAAACGGTTCCGTCGCATACAGAGGGACACATGAAGCTCTACCAGAACCCTCGCCACTGGGCGTCGAAACAGGCGTTGACGACGCCCGGCCTCCGTGGGGCCGCGAACTACGCGCTGGTCAAACTCCATACGAAGATATTCCTGGGCAAAGCCGATGCCGACCGCCGGGAGGAGCGGCGCGACCACCTTGACGACCTCTTCGATGCGACGATAGACGCCTACGTCGCCGCGCTCGAAGCCGACTACACCGAGGCCGAAGCGCGCGAGATTACCCACATCCAGGCGAACTTCGATTTCTTCAACCACGGCTGGACGGAGATGATGGAGATCCCGGCCGACGAACTCGAGCCCCACTACCGCCGCTATGAGTCGTTCTTCCAAGAACACGGCATCACCATCGACGACCCGCTCGGGGAGTTCCGGCCCGCCGGTGGTCTCACGTCGGCCCCAGAAACGCCCGAAAAGCTCGATGAGCCGGCGTTCGAGAACGCAATCGCCGGGTTTGCTGACGACGTATACGTCGAGACGGCCGACGGCGAGACGGTCGTTGGCGGCGACACGGAGCCGCCGGAGGATGTCGACCCGACAGCGGTGCCGGGCGTCGACGACGAGGAAGCACAGGCCGACTGACCGGCGACGCTACCGAGCGTCGAGGACGCCGTCGGCGGCGGCGAAGCCAGCCTCAATAGCCCCGTTGAGGCTTCGTTCGGGGTACTGTGCCCGGGAGGCCATGCCGGCGTAGTAGACGCCGGGCGCGCCGTCGTCCGTGAGGTCGTAGGGAACGACCATGTCGAGGTAGCCCCGTTCGTACACGGGAGCGGTTTTCGGGTTGCGAGAGATAGCAACCCAGTTGACGCGGTCGCGGTCGAACTGCGGAAACATGTCGGCGATGCCATCGAGCCACAGCGCTTCGATTTCGTCGTCGGACCGCTGCCAGAGGTCGTCTGCAAGCTGCTGGACGTAGCTTGCGACGTACAGCAGGTGCTCGCCGCCGTACCGTTCGGCCGGCACGAAGTTGGTGTGCTCGATGAGCGCGCCGAAGGGCGCGTCGTCGGCGATGTTGAGCCAGTAGGTGTCGAGCAGTGATTCGTCCATCGAGACGACCGCACACACAGACCCCTGAAAGTCGATATCGCACGTATAGCCGGTGAGCGACTCCAGCACGTCCGGCATCGTCGCGACGACGACGCCGTCGACCGCGTGGGTCGTAGCGTCGCCATCAGCGTCGGCGACGGTCAGCGACTCGACGGGGCCGCGCCCGGTGGTGTCGGGCGTCTCGGCGAAGTCGAGTTCCCGAACGCGGCTGCCGGTCTCGATGTGCTCGCGGCCGACAGCGTCGACGAGCGCGTCGACGAAGACGCCGAAGCCGCCATCGAGGTAGCCGAGTATCTCGCCTCGGAGGAGGTCACGCTCGCCGCGGAACTTGACACGACCGAGCAGCCACGCCGCCGAGACATCCTCCTTTCGGTCGCCAAACTTGGCGTCGAGAAGCGGCTCGAAAAAATACTCGTAGACACCGCGGGTGGTGTGCTCGATGAGGAACTCCCGAATGGGAACGTCCTCGAAGTCCGCAAGCGACTCGTAGGTGTCGCGACGCGGCCGCCCACCGCGGACATCGACTTCGAGCGTCAGCATCGTCAGCCGGAACTTGTCGTAGACGGAGAGATACGGGTAAGCAGCGATTTCCCACGGCGTATCGAGCGGATGAGAGACGCCGTCAACGTAGTATGCGTTCTCGCCGACGCGCCACTCGATACGGTCGGCGACCCCGAGGTCGGCCGCGAGGTCGACAATCGTCTCCTCGGATTTGGAGAGGTGGTGGTAGTACCGCTCTATCGGGTCGCCGGCCGTCTCATAGGTAGCCGCGAGGCCGCCGACCGTCTCCGAGGCCTCGAAAATCCGCACCTCGTGGCCGGCTTGCTGGAGCCGGTAGGCGGCGGCCAGTCCGGCCAGCCCGCCGCCAACGATGCCTATCATACTGGCGGGTGGCGGTCCCGGCAGTTGGCTCTTTTCACTCGGCTCGCTGCCAGTCGACGTCCGCCTCAAGTCGGGCGTGTATCGACGACAGCATGGACATCTCGGCCCCGTAGAAGCGTTCGCGGCCGACCGGCGTCCGGACCCGCATGACGAGCGTCGTCGTTGTCGCGTCAAAGACCGTCAGTTCCCACGTTCCGTCGGACCCCTCCCAGTGGCTCCGCCGTTCGGTCGCTTCGTCCTCAATGACGCGCGTTCCAAGTTCCCAGCTCAGTCGGGTACGGTACGGAACCTCAGAGGGGAGCGCCGTCTTGGCCGGCCCGTCGGTCAGGCTCCCACTCGTCGAGGCGTTTGTGGCCATGTCACACTGCCCGTGACCCACAGTAAAAAACATGACTCTTTCCCGCCGACGGCGCGAAAGGTCGGGTTTTATCCCGACCCAAGCGGAACGGAGGCGTATGATAACGGTGCGGGCCCCAGCGACGAGCGCGAACTTGGGCAGCGGGTTCGACGTCTTCGGGGCGGCGCTCGAACGTCCGGCGGACATCCTTCGCATCGAGAAGGCCAACCGCACCACGATACGCGTTACCGGCGTCGGAAGCAAGTACATCCCGGAGGACCCGGAGAAAAACACCGTCGGCGCGGTCGCGGAGGCGCTGGATGCGCCGGCACACATCGAGATCGACAAGGGCGTCCGGCCGGCCTCAGGGCTCGGCTCCTCGGCAGCGTCAGCGGCAGCGGCCGCTGTCGGGCTCAACGAGCTCTACGACCGCGGGCTGAGCCGCGAGGAACTGGTTCCGATAGCCGCAGAGGGCGAAGCGGTCGTCTCGGGGGCCGCTCACGCCGACAACGTCGCGCCCTCGATTATGGGCGGCTTCACCGTCGCCCGCGAAGACGGCGTCACGCAGGTCGATGCCTCGATTCCGCTCGTGGCCTGTCTGCCGGAAATCGTCGTCTCGACGCGTGACGCGCGCGGAGTCGTTCCCGAAGCGGCTCCGATGGAAGCTGTCGTCGACGTCGTCGGCAACGCGGCGACGCTGGCGGTCGGGATGGCCCGTGACGACCCGGCGCTTGTCGGCCGCGGAATGGAAGACAGCATCGTCACACCCGAGCGGGCTGAGCTCATCAACGGCTACGAGACGGTCCGCTCGGCCGCCGAGAACGCTGGCGCGACCGGCGTGACGATTTCCGGTGCTGGTCCAACGGTTATCGCCGCCTGCCATCGGGGCGACCGCACCGCCATCGCCAGCGCAATGCTCGATGCCTTCTCGGAGGCCGGCGTCGAGGCGCGGGCCTACAAGACTGAAATCGGCCGCGGGGCCGAACTCTTCTGAGGTTCAGCCGTCGACACGCCGTTCGACAACCGCGAGTGCGACAGAAAGCGCCGCAAGCAGGAGAAACGCCACAAGCGCCAATCGCGGAATCGTAAAGACGCCGAGCCCGCGCCAGTAGATGGCGGTGCAGCCGCCGCCGACGGTGCAGGTCGTCTCGGGAGTAAGCTGGATAGCAGTGTGGTACGCCGAGACGACGACGCCAAGCCCAGACAGCGGCAGCGCCGTTCGCCAGACACCGACGCGGCTCTCAACGGCAGCAACACCGAACACGACGACGAGCGGGTACATCAGGATGCGCTGGTACCAGCAGAGGTCACAGGGAACAAAGCCGGCGACGTCGCTGAAATAGAGGCTCCCGAGCGTCGCCACAGCAGCGACAAGTGTACCCACAGCGAGTAGTCGACGGCGCATAGCTACGGTCACGTCGCGCGGCTAAAAAAGCGGTCGGGTCGGCAGGTTCGTGCGGGAAGCTCCTCAGATGCCGCGGTCCTGCAGCTTCTCTTCTTCGGGCAGCGTCTCGTTGGCCTGCCCCTTCATGCCCTTGCCGGGCGACTTGGCGATTTCTTTGAGCGTCTCGGGGTCGTCGTAGTTGTTGACCGCCGCGACAACCGCCTCGCCCATCGCTTGTGGGTTCTCCGCGCCGAAAATACCGGAGCCGACGAAGATGCCGTCACAGCCGAGCTGCATCATCAACGCGGCGTCGGCGGGCGTCGCGATGCCGCCGGCGGCGAAGTTGACGACCGGAAGCCGGCCCATCTCGGCGGTCTCGTGGACGAGTTCGCGGGGGGCGCCGTGTTCTCTGGCCCATTCGTCGCGTTCTTCGTAGTCCATCCCCGAGAGCTTCCGGATGGAGCGCTGAATGTTCCGCTGGTGGGTGACCGCCTGATTCACATCGCCGGTACCGGCCTCGCCCTTCGTGCGAATCATCGCCGCGCCCTCGTCGATGCGTCGGAGGGCCTCACCGAGGTTCCGCGCACCGCAGACGAACGGCGCGGTGAACTCCCGTTTGTCGATGTGGTAGCGGTCGTCGGCCTGCGTCAGGACTTCCGACTCGTCGATCATGTCTGCGCCGGTCGCCTCGAGAATCTGTGCCTCGGCGGTGTGGCCGATTCGGGCCTTCCCCATCACTGGAATCGAGACCTCGTCGATGACGTCTTCGAGCCCGCCCGGGTCAGCCATACGCGCGACGCCGCCGCGCTTGCGGATGTCTGCGGGAACGGATTCGAGATGCATCACCGCAACCGCACCCGCGTCCTCTGCGATGCGGGCCTGCTCGCGGGTGACAACGTCCATGATGACGCCACCCTTCTGCATCTTCGCGAAGCCGCGCTTGACAAGGTCCGTCCCGCGACGGAGCTCTTCGAGGTCCGTATTGCTCATGACGGATTTTAGGGGCTGGACGTATTTAATGCGTGTCGTTCCCCCCGACGCTGTTCCGGAAAGAGGACGGGGAGGTTTTTGTCGATGGAAACGGAGCCTCGGGCATGAACCTCCGCCGGTACCTGGAATCGGACGTACCCCGCGACGACCTGCCGTGGTACCTCGCGCCGCTGCCGGCGGCACTCGAGAATCTCGCGCTCAATCTCGCGTGGCTTGTCGTCGCCGTCAACCTCGCCGGCACCGCGTTCGGCTTCTATTATTATAGCCCGCAGCTCGCACAGACGCCCGTCGAAATGTGGGTGTTCGTCCCCGACAGCCCGATGGCGACGCTGTTCATGGCGCTGGCGCTGGCGTCGTGGAAGCTCGGCCGTCCACAGCAGTGGCTCATCGCGTTGGCGTTTTTCGGCAACATCATCCTCGGCGGCTGGACGGTCTGGGTCCATCTGGCCTTCTGGGAGCAGTTCAGCTACCTCCATCCGGCGATGCGGCAGTTCCTCATCTGGAGCCACGCCGCGATGGTGGCACAGGCGTTTCTGCTCCACCGTATCGGCGATTTCTCGCCGTGGGCAGTCGGAGCCGCAACGCTGTGGTACGGCGTCGACACGACGGTCGATTATTTCATCCCGGTTCGCGGCGACCTCCATCACACCTTCCTGCCGGCGGACCGCGAGGCGGCGATGTTCCTTGGGGCCGATGCCCTCGGTGTCGCGGCAGCCGGAGCCGTCCTGCTGTTCGTTGTCTCGGTGTATCTCGCGTTGACGACCCACGTCGCAACGCTCAGACAACGGTCAACGGCTGCCTGAGTCGGCCCTCGCAGCGAACCGCGGGGGCTGAGCCATGCGGCCGCTACAGGTCGGATTCGTCAGCGTGGGAGCGAACCCACAGTTCGCCGATACGGGAAAGCCGCGTCCGGTAGGACTTGCCGTGGGATTCCTGTTCGATGTAACCCTTTCCGCCCGGGCCGAGCCGGTCGACGTTGTAGATGACCTTCGAACGGAACGAGTCGGTGTACTCTTCGCCCAGTTCACGGGCCAGCGTCTGGGCGAGCTCCGAGACGGACTCAAACTCGTCGTGTTCGCCGAGCGTGAACAGAATGAGCTCCTCGAACGGTTTGACGTTCGAAAACGAAGCGACCGGGAGTTCGATGATGTGGCTATCGCCGAACTGCTTTGCGCCGATTGTCGTCCCGCGCTCGTCGAACTCTTCCAGGAGGTCGCGGGCAACGTCGAGATGCTCTTCGATTCGTTCATCTTCGACGTCGTCTTCGAGGACATCTTCGAGAAGCGAACACTGTGCGCGCAGTTCCTCGGCCAACTCCGTTTCGAGATATTTCTCGGGAACCGTGTAGTAGGTGTGGATGCGGTCGCGGTCTCCTTCGCGTTCTACCATAATCGAATGAGCCGCTGTCGCAAACGCAAACGAGACAGTCCGGGGCATCGCCGAGACGTTGACCCACACCTCGCTGCCGGTGTCGAGTTCGCCGTTAATCAGGTCGTAGGCCTGCTCGAAGGCGGCGTCGTAGTCGTAGACATCCTCGACGAGGTACTCCTCAGTTTCGGCCCCGAGCAGGTTCGTAAAGTCCTTCTGAAGCTTGTCTGCGAGGTTCCGCGAGTACTCGACGTTGGCCTCACTGCCGACCGCCCCTTCAAGGAGAATCACGCGGTCGACATCGAGCTGGTCTCTGACCAGCGGCGCAATCAGCCGGTCGTAGTCGAAGCCGACCGGGACGATGTGGGTCTGCATGGCTGCCGATAGCACCGAGGCCGGTAAAAATCCGGGGAGTCACCGAGCGCGGCCGCCGTTCAACCGCGTCGGAGCGACTCGAAGAACAGCGCAGGGCGTTCGCTGTCGGCCTTCGTCGTCGCCGCCGAGACGACGACGGTTGCGACCAGCCCCAACAGCAGACAGTATATCGAAATCCCCCACCCGAGGTACGTCTCGGAAAACAGCATGGCCGAGCCGACCTCGGTCGCCGGCAGGAAGTTGAACGCCAGATAGACCGCCTGTGGCAACAGGATGCCGGCGACGAGGCCCTGCTTTGTCGTCCCACGCCAGTAGAGGGCTACGAGAACCGGCACCGTGAGCTGTGCGAAACCGCCGAAGGCGAGGTCACCGATTTCAACCAGTACCGAGCCGACGGCGACCGCGCCGAAGGCCTCGGCTTCGGCCCAGACGCTGGCCGCGAGCGCGGCGATAGCGAAGACGGCAACGCCGATGCGGCCGAGTCGGTCCTCTTGTCGTTCGGTAATCCCATCGTCGACGAGCGGGCGGTAGACATCGCGGGTGAAATACGACGACCCCGAAAGCAGCATCGAGTCCGACGAGGACATCATCGCCGCGATGGCACCGGCGATAACGAGCGCCGCGAACCACGCCGGCGTGTAGGTATCGAGCAGTATCGGCAGGATGCTCTCGCCGGCACCGACATCGGCCTGCAGCCCGAGCCCCTGTGCCCACGTGCCGAGCAGGAACGCCGGCACGAAAAGCAAGAGCACAAGCAGCGGCCACAGCGCAAACGAGCGCTTCAACACCGTCTCGGAGGCGGCGGTGAAGAATCGCTGGTTCACTTGCGGGAACATCGCGACACCGAACGCAATCGAGATGGCGAAGGTCAGCATCGTGCCGGGGGTATAAAAGTCGCTGCCGAGCGCGAAGAACTCGGGGCTGGACTCGGTAAGGCCGGCGTTGATTGTCGAGACGCCGCCGTCGACGGCGACGAGTACCCACACGAGCGCCGCCCAGACCATGCACAACATAAACGCCCCTTGGAGGGTGTCGGTCCACGCGATGCCGCGCATGCCGGCGAGAACGACATAGAGTATCATGAACCCAGTAATGAGCGAAGCGCCGGCCCAGAAAGGTACCACGCCGTCAGTCAGCGCTGCGAGCGCGCCGCCGGCCCCGATTTGCTGCAACATTACGTACGGGAAAAGCCAAAACAGTGAGACAACGGCGACAAGCGCCCGGACGCCGGTCGAGCCGAACCGGTCGCCGAACATCTCGCCGAGCGTGACGTAGCCGTGGCGCTGCCCGAGGAGCCACTGCTTGTAGCCGATGAGATACCAGAGGATGGCGAAGATGAGCCCGTCCATGAGCCCCATCACCAGAATCCACTCGGGGCCGAACGCGTAGGCGTTGTCCGGGCCGCCGAAGAAGGTAAACGCCGAAAGCAGCGTCGCAAAGACGGTAAAGAGGAGAACAGCTGTCCCGAACGTCCGGCTTGCCAAGTAGAAATCCTCGGCGGCGCGTTCGGTGACCCGGTAGGCGAGAAGGCCGATGGCAAGCGCGACAAGCAGGTACCCGACGACGATGGTGACCTGAAGCGTCGCTGTCATCGCTTTTCACCCGCCGGCTCGACGATGCCGATGCCCCACGCACGCTTTGTGAACACCCAGAAGACGACCGATGAGGCCGCCAGCCAGCCAACGTGCCACCACAGCCACAGCGGCAGCCCCAGTGCTGTCCGGCTGTCGCCCCACAGGAACCACGGTATCGCGAGCGCCAGAAGCACGGCAAACAGTACGGCCCAGCCGTATCGCTCCGCCGTCGAAACCATCGTGGACCCGACTATCGCATCGCCCGCCCTAAACATTACTATTCCTTGAACAGAGGCGAGCTTCGAAGAACAAATTTCTTCAGACCTGCGGCAGCTACCGGAGTGCCGAGAGAGGTTACAACTGGAACCCACGGCCGCATCATTTATATCACTACCATAACGTATTTAAAACGACCATGAGGTCACTCATGGATTCATCACCATCACCGCCCGGCAACGGGCAGTTCATCAATGCAAGACACGGCAAAATATCTCGTTCACGCGGACATCACGGCGGACGGTGTCGTCGAACGGTCAGACGTCGTCGGGGCCGTCTTCGGCCAGACCGAGGGGCTCCTCGGCGACGAACTGGACCTCCGAGAGCTACAGGACGCCTCAAAGGTCGGTCGTATCGACGTCGAAATCGACTCCGAGAACGGCCAGTCGTTCGGCCGTATCACGATAGCGACGAGCCTCGACAGGGTTGAAACGGCCATCCTCGGCGGCGCTTTGGAGACGATAGACCGGGTCGGACCCTGCCGGTCGGCAATCGAGGTTCGGAAAATCGAAGACGTCCGGTCGGCAAAACGCCGCGAGGTCGTCGAGCGGGCGAAGTCGCTGTTGGACGGGGCCTTCGACGAGTCGATGCGGTCGAGCCGCGACCTCGTCGAGGAGGTCAGAGAGTCGGTTCGCGTCGAGGACATCACTGACTACGAAGGGCTACCGGCTGGGCCGGCGGTTGCGGACTCCGATGCTATCGTCGTCGTCGAGGGCCGTGCTGACGTGCTCACGTTACTACAGTACGGCATCAAAAACGCCGTCGCTGTCGAGGGAACAAACGTTCCGGAAGCGGTTGCAAGCCTGACTGAGACGCGAACGGTAACCGCTTTCCTCGACAACGACCGCGGCGGTGAACTCATCCGCAAGGAACTCGGACAGGTCGGCGACATCGACTACGTCGCCACGCCACCGGACGGCAAATGCGTCGAGGACCTCGCTCGTCACGAGGTCATGTCGGCGCTTCGGGAGAAGGTTCCCTACGGCCGCTTCAAGCAGGCAGCGTCCGATGACGCCGACCCGGAAGCAGCCGAGCAGCGGACCGGAGAGGCTGCGGGAGCGACTGCGGCGGACAGCGAACCGGCGGCGACCGACGGCATCGGCGGGGTGACGACTGACGCCGAGGGGAAACCGGTGAGCAGTCCGGAATCGCCGGCAGAAAGCCCTGCAGCCGACGAGACAGCCGCTGTCAGCGCCGGCACCACGCCGGCGGATGCCGAAGAAGCGGCCGTCGACGGAGCGACGAAAACGTCCACAGCCGGTGAAGAGCCGAATACACCAGACGACGAGCTGACAGCCACGTCAGAGGCCGCAGAACCCGGCAGTGCCGAGACGAAGGGAGAAAGCACCGCCGCCGAGGCCCCGGAGTCGTCGGCCGACGGGCCAGCGGCTGCTGGGGCATCGACCGACGAGCAACCGAAAACGCTCCGCGGCCACGTCAGCGATGTCATCGAAGCGGAGACGGGGACATTCCGGCTTCTCGATGCGGAGTTCGCGCCGCTCGCGGCGGGCGATGCGGGTGACGTTTTCGAGGCTGTCGCCGACGCCGAGACGGTCCCAGCCGCTGTCGTCGTTGACGGCGAAGCAAGCCAGCGGCTCCTCGACATCGCCGCCCAACGAGGAATCGACCACGTCGTCGCCGCGTCGACCGGCGAGTTCGTAAAGCGGCCGACGAGCGTTCGTGTTCGGACCGCAACCCAGCTACTCAACCCGGAGAAAGCGTAACCCGTCGGTCCCGTCGGCGTAGAACTCGGGGAGTCGCTCGTCCGGCTCGAAGCCGAGGTCGAGATACAAAGAGCGGGCAGCCTCGTTTTCGACCGGTGTCACCGCCGCGATACCGTCGGCGGCGATGGCCGTGTCGACGGCATCGACGAGCGCGCTCGCACAGCCGCGGCGGCGGAACGACGGCCCGACGACAAGCTCCGAAAGCGTCGCCGTCGTGCCCGGGAAGGCAATAGCGTAGCCGGCCGGCATCCCCTCGTCGACGGCAAGCCGACCGACGAACGGGCCGTCAACCGCGGCCTCAACCAGCGATGGGTCGGCGTACGTGAGGTGTTCTTGCAGCGTCTCGATTGCCGGCCGGTCTGCTTCCGTCAGCGGCCGAATCATATGAGAACAGCAACGACCGCGGCGGCCGTCCCGGCCGAAAGCGTCGCCAGCAGGTTCACGCTTTGGTTGCCGAGCCGGCCTCCTTCGAGCGTCGCACCGAGAATGCTGTCGACGACCATCCCGAGAACACCCGCACCGAGGACGGTCGCCGTTGCGATGGTGTCGAACTCGAAGAACGCCCAGCCGAGGCCGGCGATGATGCCCGACCCGGTCGCACCGGCGACAGCGCCCTGCCAAGTGACGCCGCCGTCGGTTCCAGGGTCGACGCGCTCAAGCGTCGTTATCAGCCGCGGAGCATCGAAGAGACCGCCGAACTCGCTGGAGAACGTATCAGCGAGGGCGGCCGCGACGGCACCGGCGAAGGCGAATTTGAACACGGTCGCGTCGATGCCGACGTGTCCCGAGGCGGCGTAGCCGACAACGGCGACCAGCGCGACCGCGGAGTTCGCGAGGACGTTTCCGCCGCCGCGTGCCCCCTCGTTTTCTTGGGCGATACCACGGTCCAGTTTCTCGTCGTAGCGGTACTTCGAGGCGAGGCCGCCGAGGCCGAAGAAGGTCACGAGCAAGACGAACCATCCGTAGCCGCCGAGCACGACGGCAAAGAGCGCAAGCAGAACGCCGGTGAGCATCCCCGTCACCGAGGCGGTATCGAGCGCGTAGGCGATGTAGCCGAGGCCGACCGTGACGGCGAGGCCGACAGCGACCCGCTCCGGGGTCGGCGAGAGCCCAAGTGAGAGCAGCAGCCAGACGAGAAGCGCGACCGCGAGGACGACAAGCGAGTCGTCCTGCACGTAGAGCACCGAGCGAATGAGCCCCCCGAGCAACGCGCCGCTGGCGGCGACGAAAACGACGAGCGGCAGCGAGGCTACCGCCGCACCGAGCCAGCCGGCAGCGACAGCGGCGACGCTTCCACCGACCGTCCCGAAGGCGGCAAACGCCGACGCGCCGACGGCTGGGCTGGCGACGTAGCCGGCGGCGAGTCGCTGGCCCACGTTGCCGACAGTCAAAACAAAGACAGCGACGACTGGCACAACCGCTGGGAGTTCAACAGCGACAAGCAGGACGCCGAGAGCGGCGACCGCGAGGGCGAACGAGGCGAGACCGTAGAGCCGCTCTTCGGCCCGGTCGCGGCGGCGGGCAAAGAGTTCAAAAAGCGGTCCGTCGCTCGTCTTGAAGCCGGCGACGGCAACGAGTCCGAAGACGGCGGCGGTAGCCGCCGCTGCGGTGGACGAGCCATAGTGGGCGTCGAGAGCCGGCGCAAGGAAGACGAGACTCCCCACCAGCAGATACGCGACTGCCCGCCGCAGGTCCCGAGTCACGGGGCGAGATACCCCCGTCTGCCACTTAACCTTCCCGAAGGGTACCGATACGTTCACCCGCACGGGGACGAAGATACGGCTGTGGGCCTGTACGACCGCTATCTCGCCGCCCGGGTCCGGCTAAGCAACGAGGATGCCCCCAATCATATCGCGCTTGTCATCACGGAGCGTGACCTGCTGGAGCCGAACGCCTACGGAACACTCACGTCGTTTCTCCGCTGGGCCTTCGACACCGGTACCGAGACAGTGACAATCTACGTGAGCGTCCTCGATGCCGAAGCCATCCCGACACTCCGACAGACGCTATCGGAGCTGGAGAGCCCGCGGGAAGTGGCGATTCGCGGCCCCGAGGCGGACGCCCCTGCGGATGCACCCGTACAGGTGAGTATCGGTCTCGGTGGCCGCGAGGAGTTCGCCGCGGCGGTGAGACAGATAGCCGAAGACGCCGCGGCGGGAGCGCTCGCCCCGGACGATATTGACGAATCGGAGATAGAACGGCGGCTCGTGTTCCGCAACCAGCCTGACCTCGTCATCAAGACGGGGGCCGAACGGCTCTCGGATTTCCTCATCTGGCAGTCGGTGTACTCGGAGCTGTACTTCACCGACGTCAATTGGCGAGCGTTCCGCCGCCGTGATTTCCTCCGGGCTGTCAGAGAGTTTCAGGAACGGCAGCGCCGATTCGGCCGGTAGCGAACGGGAGGAAGGATGTATCAGCCCAAAGAGTATTAACTGAGGAGTGCGTGGCAAGTTCACATAGCCCTGAACGCGGAGACGCGCGGTGAGAGCCTGTAAGCTAACCAACGGCTAAAGCCGTTGGCTTTCAGCGTGGACTCCCGCTCTGGCCGAATCATCGGCAGGTGATTCATACTCACCGTTCGCGTTCAGCATCCCACTGTTCAAGCGCACGCCTACGGGTGCGCCTTCGTCGCCCCCAGTTTGGTTGCGACGAAGATACCGCAAACCGATGTTCTTCGCGGCGTTGTAATCAGCATGGTTCTCATACCCACATTTCAAGCACTCAAACGACTCGCTTTCGCGGTTATCCGGGTGCGTAAACCCACACGTCGAACACCGACGCGACGTGTTCTCAGGGTCTACCTGCGCAACCGTGATACCGTATTCTTTGGTTTTGTACTCGACATATTCGTACAGACGGTTGAACGCCCACTTGTGCCCCCACGACGCACCAGTACGCTCACGAATATCGGTCAACTCCTCGAACGCGATTACCGAACACTCGTACTTGTGGGCTTCAGCCACCAACTCGTTCGATATGCGATGGAGTGTCTGCTTGAACCGCCCTTCCTCTTTGCGACCAACTGCCTGCATATTCTCGTGTGCCCATCGTGTTCCGCACTCTTGTAGGTCGCCACGTCGCTTCTCGTATTCACGCCGCCAGTGGTCGAACTCGTCGCCCGTCCAGAACGTGCCAGTTGAGGCAACTGCGAGATTGTTCACGCCGAGGTCAACCCCGAGAACCGTTCCATTCTCCGGTGTTGCCTGTTCCGGCGTGTTAGACTCCACGTCCGTCTTGCAGTGGATGTGAAGCATCCAGTTGCCGTTCGTGTAGTGCAGTTCTGCCCCTGCGGTTTCGTACTCGTCGGAAAAGAAGTAGTCCGTGTGGGGCGTATCCCTGGTCTTGTCTGGCAACACGTAGTCAGTTTCAATGCGTCCGTCGACGGTTGCCAGCGACACGTACTCGTCGTGGAACGTGGCTGTGCGGTGGTCGTAGACGAGGTGCGGACTGGTGAAGTGCGGCATCGACGCCTTCTTGCCGTTCTTCCAGCGTGCAACGACGCTTTTGCAGGCTTCAGCGGCCTTGTTCCGGGCTGCTTGGACGTGGTTGCTGTGTAACGCCGTCTGGTCGCGCACGTCTTCGTAGGTGTCGTCGTGGAGCGTGGTCTTGCTCGTCGTGACGTATTCGCCTTTGAAAGCGTGGCGAGTTGTGTAGTTGGCGGCCCAGAGGAATTCGTCTACGGTGTCTTCGAGGAGTGCGGCGCTGTGGCTGTCCACGTCGAGTTTGACCGGGACAGTACGCCGCTTCTCCATACATCATATGTAGATTTGGTAGTTCAAAAATGCTTGGGAGTCAGCCCTATCGTAGTCGGTGGGTTGTCGCACGGAGCGTACGCGCTTCCTCCCACCCGTGAACGGGTGGGTTTCCGCGCTGTATCCGCTATGAAGCAGGCCGGTGTGGCGGTGGCCCCGAGCCGTTGGCTCGCCAGACGGACGGATGGAGGGACCGCTCGCTACGTAGCACCAACCGTCGGAAACGGTGAAAATTTGGGGAATGCTTATTGAAAACGTGCGCCACAAGGCTCGTATGGAGGATATTTTCGTTGGACGGATAATGTCGTCGCCAGTCGCAACGACCCAGCCAGAAACACCGATTCAGGAGGCCGCTCAGACGATGCTGGACCAGAGCATCAATTCCCTCATCATCGTCGGCGAGGACGGCCATCCCGAAGGCATTCTTACATCGACAGACCTCGTTCACGTCGTTGCCGACCAAACCCCGATTGACGATAGCCGTGTCGAAGAATACATGAACCAAGTCGACACGGTGACGACAGCGAACACGTCCATTCAGGAGGCCGCGGATACGATGATGGCCCGCGGAACCCATCACCTCCCGGTTGTCGAAGACGAAGCAGGCCTCATCGGCATTCTCACCACGACGGACCTCACAGCGTACCTCTCCGATAACTGGGCCCCTAGTCCATCGTGACCGGCTGTACAGCCGGAGACACGGGGTATCGGATGCCGTTAGTCCGCTGAGGGGTCGCGGTCAGAGGGGTCCTCGACCTCGTCGAGTTCACCCTCGGGGACGGACCCCCGAAATTGGCCGACGACGCGTCTGGCCTCGGCGAGTTCACGGTCGCCGAACGCGCGGACGAGAGCGGCTGCCCGTTTCGCACGGGTTCGCTCCCAAGAGGCTTCGCGGGCCTCGTAGGTCCGAATCGCCCGCAGAAAGTCGATGCGGGAGAACTCCGGCCAGTACGGGGTACAGAAGTAGACCGCCGCCTCGTTGCCGTTGGCGTGCCACGGAAGGAAATTCGAGGTTCGCTCGTCGCCGCCGGTTCGGATGATGAGGTCAACCGCCTGCGTCGGGCCGGCGGTGAGTCGGGATTCGATTTCGTCGACAGTGACCGCCTCAGGGTCGAGGTCGCCAGCGGCCGCCTCGGCGGCGATATCGCGTGCGACATCGAGAAGTTCGGCCCGGCCGCCGTAGGCCAGCGCGATGTTCAGCCGGAGGGCGTCGTAGCCCTCGGTCCGGCGTTCAGCGTACGCCGCCGCCTCGCGGACGCGGTCCGGCAGTCGGTGGGTCTGACCAATCGCCCGGATTCGGACCTCGCGGTCGTGGACCTCCTCGTGGTCGGCGAACTCACGTAATTTCTCGGCGATGAGGTCGAACAGCGCCTCACGCTCGTCGGGTGGCCGCTCGAAGTTCTCCGTCGAGAACGCATACAGCGTCAACTCCTCGACGCCGAGGTCGGCACACCACTCGAGGACGCGCTCTGTGGTCTCCGCACCGGCTCGGTGGCCAGCCGTCGCCGCTTCTCCCTGCGTCTCGGCGTACCGACGATTCCCGTCCTGAATCACGGCGACGTGTGACGGCGCTGCCGATACCTCCCGTTCAAGCAGCCGCTCGTAGAGCCGCGATAGGTAGCCAGCGCCGGGAGCCATCTACTGAAACCAAGGTGCCGCGGACGCATGAGTGTTGTTTTCGTCCCCGAAGCAACCCCGGGTGCCGTAGCATTTATATACGGTCGCAGCCACCGACTAACTGCAATGGCGAAAGGCGAGGTTGACTTCTTCAACGACACTGGCGGCTACGGTTTCATTGACACTGACGAGTCCGACGAGGACGTGTTCTTCCACATGGAGGACATCGGCGGTCCTGACCTCGAGGAGGGGCAGGAAGTCGAGTTCGACATCGAGCAGGCCGATAAAGGCCCGCGGGCGAAGAACCTGACACGTCTGTAAAGCGGCCAGCAAGCGGTATCGACTTCTGACTGCGGTGCGGGCGGTACTCTCGTCGCGGACCGTGACCTGTATTACCCCTCGGCAGCGACATCACCGTATGGACAGCGCTGTCGAAGACGACCTCTACAAGCGGACAAAGGCACTACTCGAACCCGGCGACATCGAGCTGAACGGCGTCATCGTCGACACCGACCTGACAAACGACGAGGAGCCGACGCTCCATCAGGCGACGCTGGATGTCGGGAACGTCATCGCGGCGGCCGCGGGCATCGAGCCGACCGACACCTACGTCTACTCCGGCAACGACGACGAGGAGTTCGGCATCAACCAACATCAAGGACTGACGCTCGACGGCGACGAGTTCGTCTGGGAGTGCCAGCAGTTGCTCCGGGAAGGGACGTACAAAGTCGTCTTCTACTACGAGGCCAGCGCCGACCAGACGGCCATCGTCGAAGGGGTCGAGGGCCTGGGCTTCGAGGCAACGAGCGTCCGCGGCGAATAGCCTACACGTCCCGTTCGACGACGAAATCGGCGAAGCCGCGGAGCTTTGCCTCCGGGTCGGGCTGTAGCCCGAGGTCGTCGAGGTGGGCTTTGGCTGACGTGGAGAGCTCTTCGGCCGTCTCGCGGGCGTATTCGACGCTTCCGGTCGATTCGAGAATTTCGATAGCCTCTGCGACCTCTTCGTCGGTGTTTTCTGCCGCCCAGAGAATCGATTCCAACCGGGCGGCCGCCTCCGGCGACGCGTTCCGTGCGGCGTGAATCGTCAGCAGCGTCTTTTTGCCCTCACGGATGTCGTTGCCGACGCCCTTCCCGAAGTCGCCGCCCTCTTCGAGGGCGTACTCCACGTCGAGAACATCGTCGGCGATCTGGAAGGCGATAGCCATCTCCTCGGCGTAGGCGGCGAGGTCTGACTCGGCAGCTTCGTTGTTGGTCACGATAGCAGCGAGCCGAGCGACAATACGAGCGAGACAGCCCGTTTTGCACGCGCACATCTCTAGATACTGGTCTTCGGTGATGTCGATTTCCTGCTGGTTGTGCCAGTGGATGTCCATTCCCTGTCCGAGATGCGTCCGGTTGAGTTCGTACATCAGCATCTCGTAGGCTGCCAGCCGTGTGTCCGCATCCAAGTCAGCGGGATTGTGGGTGATGATTTTCAGCGGCAGGAAATACATCGCGTTGCCGGCATTGAGCGCAATGTCGGTTCCGTGGGTATGATGGAGCGCCGGGTCGCCCCGGCGGTGGGTTGCGCCGTCCTCGACGTCGTCGACGATGATGGTGCCGTTGTGGAGAATCTCTGGAATGGCGGCGTACTCCAGATACGCATCGGGGTCGTCGTCGAGCGCCTCGACCAAGAGCAAAAAGAGCACGGCCCGCCACCGCTTGCCGCCGCGGTCCAACAGCTCCCAGACCGGGTCCGAGAGAGCGTGCTGGAGCGCCGACGGGTCGTAGGCGTAGGTCGCCTCGCCGAAAAACGAGGTGAGATAGGCGTCGTCGACCGTCCGCGGAAGCACCGACTCAATCGTCTCGTCGACCGCCGGCCGCCACGATTCGAGTACGCGCTGCATGTGACGACGCTTGCGATGGAGCGGTAAAAACCCACCCCACCGCGGCCGGACGGCGACGGGGGACTTTTAGGTCCCCCGTCCGTTCGACCGCTCGATGAGCGGACAGCGCGTCGGCGTGTTCGGAGAGACGGGGCTCGAAGCGGCAATCGAGGCCGCAGGGGGCGAGCCGGTCGACGGCGAGGCGACGGACGTGGCGTTCGTCGTCGCCGCCGGCGACCGGGCAGTAAGCGACATCGCCGCCGAGGCGGGGCCGGAGGCCGCCCCAGTGTTACCGGTCGGCGAGACGAAGGGCATCCGTGCGGTCCCACAAGACCGGCTGGAGCAGGCCGTCGCGGACGCGCTGGCCGGTACGGCCCGCACGGAACGGCATCCAGTCGTTACCGCGGCGGCGGGCGAGGAGACGACGACCGCCGTCTTCGACGTAGCACTGATGGCCGCCGAGCCGGCACAGATTTCGGAGTTCTCCGTCCGGACCCAGGAGACAGCGGTCTCACAGTTTCGTGCCGATGGGCTCGTCGTCTCGACGCCGGCCGGCTCGACCGGCTACGGCCGCCGCGCCGGCGGCCCGACCGTTGCGGCCGAAACCGGCGTGGTCTCGGTCGTTCCCGTCGCGCCGTTTTCGACCGCGTCCGGACAGTGGGTCCTCCCCATCGAGTCGGTGACGCTCACCGTCGAGCGCGACGAAACGCCGGTCGAGCTGCTTGCGGACGGCCGTCGGGAGTGGACTGTCGGCGCGGCGACACCGCTTTCGTTTGTCGTTGACGGGCAGTTCGAACTGCTGGTTGTCGACGGCAGCCGGTCGCGGTTCTGATTATTCGCAGTCGGGTATCGCTCCGACAGTCAACAACTTCAGGCCGCTTCCTCGGCTGATTCCTCGTCGGTGTCGGACGATCGAGGGCGAATCAGGTCAGCGAGCGTGACGACGAAGCCGAGGAACCACCCGAGCGGCGTCGCGATACCGACCCACATCAGGACGACGCCGATACCCTCAAGGCTGAACTGCCGGAGGAACTCGTCGATGCCGTAGACGTTCAAGACGTTGTCCAGCAGGAATATCGCCAGCGTCTCGCTCTGTTCGAGGACACCGCTGAGCGAGGGGTCATACAGCGCCGCGACGACCGGCGGCAGGAAGACGGCGTTCATCGCGAACGGATAGGCGAAGATGACCGTCGTTCCACGGCCGCCGATCTTAATGAATATGGCCGCGAGGGCGGCCGACAAGACAGCAACGGCGCTTGCTGCCCCGACAGCCATCGACCCCTCAAACGCCAGCCGTAGCCGCGAGAGCGCAGTGAGGCCACCCCACAACAGCGCCGTGAGCACGACCACGCCGGCGAGGCCGAGGTGTGCACGGGCGCTGTTGAACCGGCGGGCGGTAAAGCGAGCGGCAAAGCCCACGAGCAAGAGCGGGTACAGCAGCGCGACGAGCGGAACCCCGAGCGCGGCCCACAGGCGATATTTTATTTTGTCGCCCCGGGTTCGCGGCTGCCACTTGCCGAGTACTTCGTGGACGGCCGTCCGCTGCCGGGGGAAGACGAGCTCCATCCAGGTCTCGTGTAACCGCACAACGTCGACTTTGATTCCCTCGACGAGGCCGCCATCTGACATACCAGCATCCTGCCGTCCGGCGTAAAAATAGGTTCCGGCCTCGCCCTCCGTCGCCGTGTTAGCGGGGCGTTACCACGCGTCAGGGCCGAAATCGGGGTCAACGAACCGCTGTTCGTCGTCAATGTCGTCGATGCGGGACAGCTCCGACTCGGAGAGCGACAGCTCCAGCGAGGCCAAGTTGTCGGCGATGTGGCCCTCGCCGGTCGCCTTGGGGATAGCCGTCAGCCCGTGCTGGCGGAGCCACGCGAGGCTGACCTGTGCTTCGCTGACGCCGTGGTCGTCGGCGATGTCGGAGAGAACCTCGTTGCCGAAGACATCGCCGCGGGCGAGCGGCGAGTAGGCGACGAGTTCGACGCCGTTCTCGTCACAGAACTCCCGAAGGCGCTGCTGCTGGAGGAGCGGGTGAATCTCGACCTGATTGGCAAACAGCGGCGCATCGAGGACCTCCTGTGCCGTTTCGATGTGCTCCGGCTCGAAGTTCGAGACGCCGATACGCTCGATGACGCCGTCCTCGCGGAGTTCTTCGAGCGCCGGCAGCGTCTCCTCGGGGTCGTAGGTCCGTGCCGGCCAATGGACGTAGAGTAAGTCGAGATAGTCGGTGCCGAGACGGTCCAGACTCTCGGCGGTTGTTTCGAGGACATCGTCGTATTCGAGGCTGTCTATCCAGACTTTCGTCGCAAGGAAGATATCCTCGCGGTCGACGTCCGCGGCGGCGATACCGCGGCCAACCGCCTCCTCGTTGCCGTATATCTGTGCGGTGTCGATATGTCGATACCCCATCTCCAGTGCCGTCCGAACCGACTCGGCACACTGGTCGGGGTCCTCGTTTTGCCACGTTCCCAGCCCGAGTGCTGGCATCCCATCGTGTACTGGCGGCTGCGCGTCTGTCATACAGACGGCGGCTACGACTGTGGAGCCGAAAACCGTTGCGGCAGCGGCCACCTGCGGAGCGTCGCCGGGCGACATCGAAAGCAAAAATCCCGAAGGCGTGAGAGACCTTCCGCTCCGCCGGTCATTTAAGTATCACTCCGACAGGTGGGTTATTTATGTCGCACTCTATATACCCCTGTATATGCCCCCCGAATCGTACGACATAGTTGTCGTCGGCGGCGGAACAGCAGGCTGTTTCGCTGCAGCGACGGCGGCCCAAAACGGGCTGGACGTGGTCCTCCTCGAACGCAAATCCGAAGAAGAGGGCGGTCACATCGCCTGCGGCGACGCTATCAAGGGGACGAGCACGTTCCCGGATGTCATCGACCGCGAGTATCTGCGCGAGGAGTCGTTCACCAACGAGGGCATCACGCTGGCCCGCTTCGAGAACCCGAAAGGGGAGAACCTCGACATCGGCTTCCGGGGGAACAACGGCGCTATCGTCGATCGGAAACGATACGGTGAGGTACTGCTCGAGGAGGCTGACCGGGTTGGGGCTGAACTCCACTACAATACGGTCGTCCAAGACGTTATTCAGGAAAACGGCGTCGTTCGTGGCGTGCAAGCGATGCGAAACGGTGATGCACTGGAATACGAGGCCGATGTCGTCATCGATGCCGCGGGTGCGCTCTCGCTCCTGCAGGACAAGGCCGACCTCGGGGATGCGACCTTCGATACGAAAGTCAACTACCAGCAGTTCTGTTCTGCCTACCGGGAAGTCATCGAGGTGCCCGAGCCGGTCGAGTGGGACGACGCCATCGTGTTCAAACCGACCGCGGAGCTGGGGTATCTGTGGTACTTCCCACGGACGCCGACCGAAATCAACGTCGGGCTTGGCTTCCAGATGAACAAGGAACCGATGGAGCTCGTCGACGAGCTAAAAGCCGACATCCGGAACCGCCCCGAGTTCGAGGGCGCGACGGTCAAAAACAAACTCGGCGCGGCGCTGCCGACGCGCCGCCCGTACGACTCGGCGACTGCGCCCGGCTACATGGCGGTCGGCGACGCCGCCGCACACGTCAATCCCTGTACTGGCGGTGGCATCCCGGGGGCGGCAAAAGCCGGCACGTGGGCAGCAGAGGCCGCCATCGAGGCAATCAGCGACGGCAACGCCGACGAGGAGGCGGCGCTGTGGGAGTATAACCGCCGCGTCCAGACCGACTTCGGAAAGCGGTTCGCCGCGATGGACCTCTACAACATCTGGGGCGGCACCCACGATGTCGACGAACTCACCGACATCGTCGCAGCGATGCCCGGCCAGCAGCTCGCCGACGCGCTGGCGCTGGAGGGGACGGCCTCGATGAGCTGGCCGCTGAAAATTAAGACGGCGGTCAAGACGTTCGGCCACTGGGGGACGCTCTTCGAGCTCAAGCAGCTCAACGACCTCGCAACCGAACTGAAGGGCGTCTACGACCAGTATCCGACCAGCCCGGACGACTTCGCCGACTGGCGAACCGAGCGGGACGAACTCATGGACGACGTCTACGAGTTGACGGGCGCAGAGCCGAAATACTAGTCCCGCCCACAGTGTGAGACCACACTCGGCCCGTGGCCCAGCGTGTGCGAACGTTTACTATCTCATGGCACGTTGACAAGTACCATGGACATCTGTTTCGACTCGGCGGCGACCATCGCGGCCGGCGTCCGGAACGGTGAGTACGAGGTCGCCGACATCGTCGAGACGACGCTCGACCGTATCGACGAGCGGGGGGCCGAGACAAACGCGTACATCACCGTGACGGCATCGGCCGCCCGCGAACGGGCTCGCGAGGTGCAGGCACAAGTCGACGAAGGAGCCGAACTGCCGCTGGCAGGCGTTCCAGTTGCAATCAAGGACCTCTCGGAGACAAAAGCCGGCGTGCCGAACACGAAGGGACTGGAGCCGCTGGCGGATACCGTCGCCGAGGAGACAAGCGTGACCGTTCGGCGACTGGAGGCTGCCGGCGCAATCGTTGTTGGGACGACGAACACCCCCGAACTCGGACACAAGGTCCGGACAGACAACCGCCTGCAAGGGCCGACGGGCACGCCGTTTGATACGGCGTACAACGCCGGTGGGTCCTCAGGCGGTTCGGCGGCCGCGCTTGCTGACGGATTGTGTGTGCTCGCGACTGGCTCCGATGTCGGCGGGTCACTCCGGAACCCCGCAGCCTGCTGTGGCGTGGTGGCACTCAAACCGAGCCACGGACTAGTGCCGCGCGGCAACCGGGTCAACGGGTTCCGGGGACACACGCCCATCGGCGTTCTCGGCCCGATGGCCCGGGATGTCGAGAGCCTCGGGATGCTGCTGGAGGTACTGGCCGGCAAGGACTCGGTTGACCCGCTGAGCGTGCCGCAGCCGGACAGCTACGACGAGCCGGACGGGAGCGTCGTCGACTCCCTCCGGCTAGCCTACAGCCCTGACCTCGACTGTTTCGCTGTCGACCCGTCGGTGCGGAAGACCGTTCGGTCGACGCTCTCGTCGCTTGAGGCCGCCGGTGCAACCGTCGAGGCGGTGTCGCTGGAAACGCCGGAGTACGGCGAACTGACACACGCGTATATCACGGCCGTTACGACCTTCTTCGCGACGGCGGTCACAGAGCTGGAGGCGTCGCTGGGTGTCGACCTACTCGAAGCCTACGACGAGGAGGTCCCACCGGAGCTGCGGACGCTTGTCTCGATGGGCCGGAGCCACGACATCAACACCTACACCGGAACGGAGTTCCCCCGTACGGAGCTGTTTCACGCCATCGAGCCGGTCTGCAAGGAGTACGACGCCCTCGTTTGTCCGTCGCTTGCGACGCCGCCGCTGACACACGACGAGCCGTTTCCACAGGAAATCGACGGCCAGTCGACCGGCGGGCTCCCGACGGACTGGACGATGGCGTGGCCGTTCAACCTGACCGGCCATCCGGTTGTCAACGTTCCTGCCGGCACCGTCGGTGGGCTCCCGGTCGGGATGCAGGTCGTCGGCGAGACCTTCTCGGAGGCAACGCTACTCGATATCGCGGCCGCGGTAGAAGCTATCGAGCCGTGGTCGTATCCGGGCGCGTAGCGGGTCAGTCGTCTGCGGCGGCGGCGTCGGTACCGTCGGCGTCGACATCGACTTCGTCTTCGATACTCGGCGGATACTTCCCGCGGTCGAGTTTGAGGTCCGACTGGGGACGGGCCATGCAGGTCAGGGCGTAATCTTCCCGCTCGGCATCGGTGAGTCCGCGGGCGGCCGGCTGGGTGACTTCACCCTCGATTATTTCGGCAGAACAGGCCAGGCACATGCCAACGCGGCAGGAGAACTCCTGGGCGATGCCCTCCTCGATACACCGGCTCAGGATGGTGTCCTTGTCGGAGACGGTAATCGTCTCGCCGGTGCCGACGAACTCGACGGTGTAGTCTGTCATAGCCGACGTTTGGACCAACCCGGACAAAACTCTTTGCCAACGAAGCGAAAGCGGAGAGCCGTTCCCGGGCTTACATGTAGCCGAGGTCGCGGAGCCGCGCCATCAGGTCTTCTTTGTCCTGAGCCCGGCCGGCTCGCTCGGTCGTGTTCTCGAGGTCCTGTAGCCATGCCGGTTCCTCGTCGCTCTTTTCGGTCGAAATCTCGCTGCCGAGCGACCGGAATCCGGCGAAGTACTTCGGCGAGACGGGGATATCCTCATGGCCGAGGTCGTTCGGCAGGTCGTCATACGACTGCGGGACGTAGCCGTCATCGGGGAACGCCTCGACAGTCTCGGGGACGACGTAGTACCAGAAGGCATCCCAGACATCGCCCTCATCGAACTGCAAAATCGGCTGAATCCGGTCGTGTGGCGGGTAGATGTCGGGGTCGTGGCGCGGACTGAAGAACGTCTCGTCGGCGCGGGCCTCCTGTTCGTCCCAGCGAATGCCTGAGATGATACCGTCGATGTCGTGTGCTTCGAGAGCGTTGTTGAGCGCGACGGTCTTCAGCAGGTGGTTGCCGACGTAGGTGTCCAGCAGGAACGGGAACGTGTCCTCCTCGTATTCGAGTATCTCGCGGATGTGGCGGCGGTTGTTCTCGTCGAGTTCGTCGACCGGAATCTCATCGCCCGGGGCAAGGCCGTGAGCATCAACGTAGTCGCCGATGTCCTCGTTGCGCGCAAAGACGACATCGAGGTCCCACTCGTCGGCCCAGCGGTCGACGAACTCGAGCAGTTCGTCGAAATGTTGGTAGTGGTCGATAAAGACCGCCGGCGGCAGGTCGTAGCCGAACTCCTCGGCGACTTCTTTGACGAAGTACAGCGTCAGCGTCGAGTCCTTCCCGCCGGTCCACATGATAGCCGGGGTCTCGTACTCTTCAAGCCCGGCCCGGACGACCTCGACTGCCTTCTCGATTTTGTCCTCCAGCGCCGGATACGTTTCGGGGGTCTCGCCCTCCCCATCAGTGTAGTCGACGTCCACGTAGTCGGGAAAGTCGCTCATCGTGTTCGACACCTGAACCGGGACTCAAAAGGGGCTTTGGAGGACGGCGAAGTTGCGTGCAACCAGCGACACATCGTCGCAAACACCGGCAAGTACGGACGGTTCTCGCGGGGAGAAACTCATACAGAGGCAGCGCGGAACCCCACGGCTTTAGCCGTGCGGAGGAAGCGCGTCACTCCTGAATCAAACCACGCATCCAGCCACGGCTGACTCCCCAACGCAAAAACACAGTCTTTAAATAATACACTCCCAATATTTGAATCGTGGCGGTCGTCAGAAACCTCGAAATCAAGCTCGACGTTGACGAGGACGCCCACAGCGTTCTCGATGAGACGTTCGAGCAATTCCGTCAAGCCGCCCAACACGCCGCGGACTACGGCTGGTCTGACGACCCTACTCAGATAATCGACAGCAAGAGCAAACTCCACGACGCCACGTACTCCGACGTACGTGAAAAGACAGACCTCACTGCAAACCACGTCCAAGCCGCACGCAGCCTCGCAGCAAACGCACTCGAAAACTGCAAAGACCGTATCCTCGAAGACGGCAAGAAAGCCAGTAAACCAGAATTCCGCGGCACCGTGGTCTTCTACGACGGTCGCACGATAACGTACAACGACGACCACTGCACGCTATCAACTACAGAAGACCGTGTCACCGCGGAATACATCGTCCCCGAGGACACTCGCGGAACGCCGTTCGAAGAATACTGGGAGAATGATGAGTGGGAACGTGGTGAGTCCACTCTTCACAAGCGTGATGGCACGTACTACTTGCACGTGTCGATGAAAAAGGAACGCGAGGAAGACGAGGCGTCTACATCCGAGTACGGAGCGGTACTCGGCGTAGACTTGAACGTCGACGGCTACCTTGCCGTCACCTCGACTGGCGCGTTCCTCGGCAACGCAGACTACCTCAACCACAAGCGTGCGGAGTACGAACGGCGTCGTGGAAAGCTGCAACAGACAGGCACTCGCAGTGCCCACTTGACGCTGAAATCCATCGGTGACAGATTCTCGAATTGGAGTGAAGACTACTTGCATCGTGTCGCACTCGCAGTGGTTCTCGAAGCCCGTCGACACGATTGTGACGCGATAGCGTTCGAGAACTTGAAACACATTCGAGGGCGTATCTCGAACGCTTCTAAGTTCCAACAGTGGGCATTCAACAAACTCCAATCTCTTGTTGAGTACAAGGCTGAAGAGTACGGCATCCTCGTTGATGACGTGAAGCCACAGTATACGTCACAGCGGTGTAGTCACTCGAAGTGTGGGTTCACACACGAGGATAACCGTGATGGGGACGAGTTCGAGTGCCTGAAGTGTGGGAAGGAACTGCACGCGGATTACAACGCTGCTCGGAATGTTGGGTGGCGTCTTGTCCAGCATTGGCTCAAGTCTGGTGCTGGACGGGCGGACTGTCAGGTCGCCCTGAAGTCAGGGATGGTGAACGCGAACGGCGAGTTTTCGCCTACCACTGGTTCTAGTGGTCAGAGCGGGAGTCCACTGACAAGCCCACCGCTTTAGCGGTGGGTACCTGACTTCTGCGTATCGTCCGGTTCCTGCGCTCGGCTGCAGCCGGTCGCCGCTGACACGTCCGAGTCATCCTTATGGGCTGTCAGTGTGTTGCATATAAGAACATCGCGCCCGTTCTCACGGGTCAAGAACTGCCGTTGGCGACCGCCGCGGCGGGGAGACAGATGAAGAACGCTATCAGGACGAACTTCGACGAGAGCGAGCAGGCCTACGAACGATACGAGAATGCAACGGGCCGGTTTGCGGCGCTTGCGGACCGACTCGCCGGACAGCTGGCAAGCGACGGCGACGGTCTGGGACGGACGCTTGATGCTGGCGCTGGCAATGGGCATAGCACTCGCGTCTTCGCCGAGGAAAGCAAACGGCTCGTCGCCCTCGATATTAGCCGCGGAATGCTCCGTGCGAATCCGACGGCCGACCGGGTACAGGCCGACTTCGACGCGCTGCCGTTCCGAGCAGAGCGCTTCGATACTGTCGCCTTCACCGCCTCGCTGTTTCTGACGCCGAGCCCGGAAACGGCCGCCGGAGAGGCAGCGCGCGTGCTCCGAGCGGATGGCACTGTCGGCGCGGTCGCGCCGCTGGGCTGGACGACGCCTGCTGGCGACGATGTCTTTGGGCCACTGGAGCGCGACTCGCGGTCCCCGACCGGCGCGGAGGCGGTTGTCGACGCACTCAGACGCCACTTTTCGGTCGAAACCGGCACGTGGACGTTCGAGACGACCGCCGAGGCGCTCCGGCAGTTCCACGCTATCCCTGCAATGGCCGCGCGGCTGTACCCACGGCTGGACGCCGATGCCAGGGTCGAACGGGCACAGGAGCTACTGGAGGCCGTCGAGGGACCGCTCGAACAGCGATGGCAGTGGATTGTTGGCGAGCCGAAGCCAGCGTCGCGGTGACGAAAAGGGGGGTTCTGCCCCGGCGAGCGACGGCGGGGTTTTATTTCGCGGCGAAAAGAGCATAGTTCACATGGACGAAAAGCGACTTGCTGTCGCGGCTTTCGGCGTACTCGTGGCCGCCGTTGTCGCCTACGTCGCCGCCCGCTTTATCGCCGCCCTGACGGTCGCCGTCTTCCTCTACTACTCGACGCGGCGCTTTTATGCGCTGCTCGGTCGCCTCCGCCTCCCGAAACGCATCCGGGCTGTACTGGCACTGTCGGTACTGGGCGTACCGCTCATGTTGCTCATCAGCTATACGGTCATCCTGCTTGCCGTGGAGGCGAGACAGTTCGTCGAGGAGTATCCGGTTTTCGAGTCGGCACCGGACGATGTTGCGTGGTTCGAGGGGCTCGAAGACCTCCCCGAACCGACAATCAACGGCATTATTCAGGCCTATCAGGCGGGCGACCTCGATATCTTCATCGACTTCGCGGTCGAACACGCCGCCTTCCTGTCGAGTCTCATCACCGGCTTGTTGCTGAACCTCCTCATCGTCGTTGTCGTCACCTACTACCTGCTCATCGACGGCACGAAGGCCCGCGACTGGCTGCTCCGTTTCGACGAGGACGCCATCGTCAGAGAGTATCTGGAAGCCGTCGACGACGAACTCGAAGCGGTGCTCTTCGGAAACCTCCTCAACGTTATCGTCATTTCGCTGATTGCCGTGGCGGTTTTCATGGGATATAACGCCGCGGTACCCGCCCCTGTCGAGGTGCCGTATCCAGCACTCGCCGGCGCATTGACCGGCGTTGCGAGTCTGATTCCCGTCGTCGGGATGAAAATCGTCTATCTCCCGCTGGCTGTCGCGGCGGCGGTGCCGGTCGTCCTCGATGGGCCGACCGAGCTGCTCGTCTACATCGTCGGCTTCCTCGCGCTGGCAGTGATTGTCGTCGACACGATTCCCGACCTCGTCCTGCGGCCGTACTTCAGCGGCAATCGGACCCACGTCGGCTTGTTGATGCTCGCCTACATCTTCGGGCCTGTCGTCTTCGGGTTCTACGGGCTCTTTTTCGCCCCAATTTTGCTCGTCTTGGGGCTTACCTTCGCCGATACGGCACTGCCACGGCTGCTCGGGGTTGACCCGGACGACGGCCGGTCTATCGCGCCGAGCCAGGCGACGCTCGACCGATTCAGGCGGTAGAAAACACGTTGGCGCTCACACTGCTTTGGGGGACGGACTAGCCGTCCATATCGAAGGCGGCAGCGACGAGCAGCGGGAACACGAGCGTCGCCTCGGCCTCGATTTGCGTGTAGTTCGTTTCCTCGCTCTTGATTTTTCCCCACGAGACGGCTTCGGTCGGCGGTGCACCCGAAAGCGAGCCGTCGCCTTCCATTCCCGTCGAGATGTAGACCGCATACTCAGCGCCACCGCGGAAGAGGTTCGTCATGATGGCGTGATGCTTGGGAACACCGTCTCCGACCGCGATGAGCCCGGTGGTGTCGGCATCGAGGCCGTCTTCGATGAGTCGCTCGTAGTCGTCAAGGATTTCGATACCGACCGACTCGTCGTACATCTGCCGGTAGTAGTACAGGAAGTTGCCGACCTCGGCGTCAGTCAGGGCCGGGCAGTAGACCGGCACATCGTTGTCAGCGGCCTGCTTGAGCACCGAATCCTCGTCGTCGAGTCGCTCGCCCAGTTCGCGGGCGAAGGCCGTCGGCGTCCGCGTTTTTTCCTCGGCGAAGAAGTCGTCGAAGAACTCATAGAGGTACTCCTCAAGCCAGACGTAGCGGTCCGACGGCACGAAGATATTGCCGAGGCGGTTGATACCCTCCTCGCGGAGCTTTGCCTCGTCGGCATCCCACTCGCCCATCTTGAACGGTTTGGCCGTTTTGATGACATCCTCCGTCAGCGACCCGGAGGTCGTGATGAGCACGTCGACATGGCCCTCACGGATGAGCGCCGCAACGACTTCCCGGAGTCCCGAGGAGACGATGTTCGACGTACAGGTCAGAAAGACTGTCGCGCCATCGTCCTGCATCCCGGTAGCGATATCGACCGCCTCAGCCAGATGTGTCGCCTGGAAGCCGGTCGTCGCATACGAATCGATGAGGGATTCGAGGTCGAACGTCCCGCGGAAATCATAGCCGCGAACGTCGTCCGTCTGCAGCTCTCCGTCGCTGCCGGGGACGACGTGGTCGCGTGACTCGTCTGCGTCCATACGGACGGATACGTGAGGACGCGTTTGAATGTCTCGGGATGTGTCCGCCCCAGCAGTGGCCTGGACTGTATCCGCCCTCAGTATCGCTCGATGATTGTTGCGATGCCCTGCCCGAAGCCGATACACATCGTACAGAGGCCATACTGGCCATCGCAGGCCGCCAGCTGGTAGGGAAGCTTCCCGAGGAGCGCCGCTCCCGTCGCGCCGAGGGGGTGGCCGTGGGCGATGGCACCGCCCCAGACGTTCGTTCGGTCCCAGTCCGCGCCGGTTTCGTCGAGCCACGCCTCGACGACCGCTGCAAACGCCTCGTTGACCTCGAAGCGGTCGATGTCGTCGACCGTCAGGTCGTGCTGTGCCAGCAGCTCTTCGGTCGCCGGTATCGGCCCGGTCAGCATCGTCACCGGGTCGACGCCGACGACGTGGCTGTCGACGATCCGGGCCATCGGTTCCCAGCCGTGTTCCTCGGCAGCGGCCTCACTCGTGACGAGCAGTGCCGATGCGCCGTCAACGATTCCCGAAGCGTTACCCGCGTGGTGGACCCCCTCGCCGGGGTCGCGGAACGAAAGCGGCAGCGACGAAAGCGTCTCGGCGTCGGTATCGGGGCGCATATGCTCGTCGCGGGTGAGTTCAACCCGCTCGTCGCCGACCTCGGTGTCGACCGACACGACCTGCTCGTCGTAGTGGCCCGCCTCCCACGCGTCACCACACCGGGACTGTGAGTCAGCGGCGAGTTCATCCAGCGTCCGGCGGGAGAAGTCATACGTCTCGGCGATGCGCTCTGCACCCTCTCCCTGTGTCGTCAGCTCGTCGAAATGCTCGAAATACGTGTCGGTGACGCTTTGCCCGTCCGAGCCCATCGGCACGCGCGTCATGTGCTCGACGCCGCCGGCGATGAGGACATCGTGTGCACCGCTTGCGACCTGTCCGGCGGCGAAGTTGACCGCCTGCTGACCGGAGCCGCACATCCGGTTGAGCTGGACGCCGGGAACGCCGTCGCCCCAGCCGGCGACCATCGGCGCGAGCCGAGCGATGTTGAGCCCCTGCTCGTCGATCGGCGTGACGCAGCCGTAGATGACATCTTCGATGGTTTCCGGGGCGAACCCGTTCCGTTCGCGGAGGGCAACGAGCGGCTCGGCAGCGAGGTCTTGGGGGTGCATGTCTGCCAGTGCGCCGTCTCGCTTGCCGAACGGCGTGCGGACAGCGTCAACGATAACCGGGTTGTTCATGGGTCCTGTGAACACACGAAAAGCGGCGGCTTGTGTGTTGGGGTCGTATTGCGGTACACAGGCGCGAGACGTCGGGATTCTATATCTCGCTATATGGTTTATCGGGCGTATTTCGGCCGCCATCGGAAAACTACAACTTGGTGGCCGTCGAAGGCCCCGCTATGAGCCTCTCACTGGAGAGAACCTGCCCCGAGTGTGGAACCGAGGAGTTCTACAAGGCCGCGAGCATGCAGATCCACCTCGGCACCAAGAAGAAGTGGCACTGTACCGAATGCGAGTACGGCTTTGTCGCCATCAACGGCATCGACACCGCATCAGCTTAGTCACTCAGTCCACAGTTCTCCGGCGATCGCACAGAAAGACACAGCGGGTCGCACGCACGATGTACCTATCAAAAATGTCGTCCAGTCTCAACTGTGCGGCTGTTCGCCGAACCCGTGGAACCGCCAGCCGGACAGCGACTCCGGAACGAGCTGGTAGAAGTCGAATCGGAGCTCGTCCAGCGGCGTATCGAGGCTGACGTTCAGTGTCGGGATGACGGCGTTTTCCGCGATGGCGTTCGTCGCAAGCGTCTCCTCACCCTCGGGGACTGGCTCAAATGGCCCCTGTACGATGACACTCTGTGCCGGTCGCTCCTCGTAAACGGTGAATGTGGCTGTGTCGGTCGTCTCGATGTACTCCATCTTCCGGCTGTCGTCGTCGTAGGCGAGCTGAAAGTAGAGCGTCTCGCCGTCGTACCCGAACGACTGTGGGACAGCGTAGGTGTCGCCTCCGTCGGCAAGCGAGAGAGTCCCCGTGTTCGCTCGCCGGAGCAACGCCTCGACCTCATCGTCTGGCAGCTCGTCGGCGGTCATCGGAGAAATTTGTTCGGCCGGATAGTTATACTCTGGCACGGGCACGAAAGCCGTGGCGCATTCGAAGGCTCATAAATCGCATGTTGGGATATGAAATAAGAGATACTCAGGTAGTTACTAGTTCTACCGGAAATCAGATTGGAAAACACCACTGTCGGATTCGGTCTGACGTGGTTCTGACGTTCGTGTTTGCAGGCGTGGTCAGAGAATCCGGTCGCGAAGCTGGTCGAGCTGCTTGGCGTTGTATACAAGCTTCACTTCGTCGGTGGCCGGCGTAGCAACACAGGTCAACCGCAGGTCCATTTCATCGACTTCCTCGTCGGAGAGGCTACGGTTGGTCTCCATCTCGACCTCGCCGTCGACCAGTACTGCCGCACAGTTGATGCAGCCGCCACCCCGACAGAAAAACGGCCAATCGTGGCCGTCTCTCTCAGCGGCGTCAAGAATGTACTCTCCTTTCTCGGTAGCTATCGTCCCGTAGGCGCCAGCTGGGAGGTCAGCTTCGGCTGCTTTCTCGAAGAGGTCGTCGTCTTCTAACGACCAGCCGTTGTCGTCCACGGCTTCGTAATCGAGAAATTCGACGGTAACGCCGTCCGTCTCCGGCTTTACCGAGATAACCGGAACCGGTGAGAACCGAACCGTACGCTCGGTGACGCTCCCGAGCAGGTATTGTCTGATGCCGCCGCGTCCGTGTGCGCCCATTACGACGACATCGATTCCAGCCTCAGCCACGTATCCAGCAATCGCCTCGTGTGGCCGGCCGCTGCGTGTTGCTGTGACGACTTCTATCCCAGCAGTTTCGCCCCGGTTGCGCACGTCGGTAACTGGCGATGGCTCCGCTTTGTCGCCGTCCGACGTGACCTGCAGTGTATGGAGCGTCGCACCGACTTCCGCCGCGAGGTCGACAGCATGCTCCGTGGCGGCCTTGGCCCCCTCGCTCCCGTCGGTCGGGACGAGGACGTTGTCGACCGCAAAATCGCGGGCGGTGTCTTCATGAACGGTTACGACCGGAATCGGCGACTCCTTGAGGGTCTGTTCAGCCACGCTGCCGAGCAGGAACCGACCGATTCCCGTTCGCCCATGCGTCCCCATTACGATGATATCAACATCGTGTGCTCCAGCATAATCGATAATCGAGCGATGGACCGACGTCTCCCCGCCATCGATAGTCTTCGTCTGTGGTGAAATATCGGCCTCGGCTGCGGCCTCTTTGAGCGCTTCATGGGCTCGTTCCGCCCTGTCTCCGTCGCCCGGCTCTTGAACGGAGAGGAGCGTCAGATCAGCGTCGAACAGTGCAGCCATTCGAACGCCAACGGTTCCGGCTCGCTCCGCAACGTCGCTCCCGTCGGTCGGGACGAGAATCGTATCGTACATGCGCGAAACTGTCGCCGGTATCGTATATCAATCCCCCACGTCGTTCCAACCGGGAAAACCACGGTTACACTACATGGCAGACAGTTGATGGCTGTTTCTGTCCTCTTCGTCTAGGTCACAGGTAGAATTATAATAGGAAGCGACGAAGGCGGCATTGAAACTGATATGTCTGCAGATACAAACAACGAGCTGACACATCATTTAGCGGTCGGCATCGGTAGCGTCGGCGTCGCTGTGTTGCTGTGGGTGGTGGGGTATCACGAACAGCGAGTCGTCGGAGCAATCCCGTGGTTTCTCCTCGTCTTGGTGCTAGCCATCGGGCCGGCGGTGAAGCTTTGGCCCGGAATCAGACGCCGGGGTTCGGGGAACTTCCCGGTGAGTTGGCGGTCAGAGCTGGGAATCTGGTTTGCTATCTGGAGCGTCGTCCACCTACTGTTCGTGTTCCATGCGAGAGACTGGGACGTTATCGGCTATCTCGCCGGGATGAGCCCATGGGCGTTCGGTTCGTTCGTGGCGGTGATTATGGCGGTCGTCCTCGCAGCCACCTCGAACAACAGGGCCTACGATTACATGGGTGCGAAAGCATGGAAGTGGCATCAGACCGCCGGTACGTATGCGATTTTCTGGCTCCTCGCGGTTCACATCTACGATAGGGCCTACCTCCGGCCTGGATTCCCGTCCGAAGACCCCCTCCATTGGCTCTACCTACTCACACTCGGCCTCGTCGTTGTGCTCCAAATCGCCGCGTTCGTCAAAGTCGTTTCTCACTATCGGAAGACCGGTGAGTATCCCGCCGGGCTGGGCTAGCGGATTGAGCCAGTCATAGTATTCTGCGAGCGGGCTACTCTCACTGCGTGTCCAACCGCGTGGCGACTGTCCGTAGCTGCCATGTCCGGCATTGTATTGCGTAGTATCCACAAAACTATTATATACAAGGTTGATAGGGTAGTATACCGGAACCAATGGAATCCACGATGTCAGCGCCGCACCGCGATGGCCGGGGGCGAGCAAACGACGGGCCAGCACGCGACATAGCTGTTGCGGAACAGGGACAATAATGGAACTACTCGGGCTTACCCCGCAGCTAGCGGCGCTTTTCGTCGGCTTCGGATTCATGGTCGGCGTTTTCTTCGGGTTCTTCGGGATGGGCGGGTCATTCCTTGTTACGCCGACGCTTCTGATACTCGGGTATCCGGCGCCGGTTGCCATCGGGTCGAGCATGGCATTCGTGTTCGGGACGGCGGTCATCGCGACGCTGAAGCACCACGATGTCGGACAGGTAGACTACAAGCTGGGTGCGCTGATGTTTGTCGGCATCGCGGTCGGCATCGAGGCCGGGAAGATGCTCGTCTTCTTCCTCGAGGCGCTCGGGCGGGCGGAGGTTGTCGTCGGCAGCGCGTACGTGGTACTCTTAGCCGCCATCGGCGGTGTCTTCGTCCGCAGCGCAGCCGGCGGCGACAGCGCCGACAGCGCCGACAGCGAGGGCGGCGACGGAAGCGAAGACGACATTCCAGATATTGCGAAGAAGATCAAATCGTACACCATTCCACCAATGGTGACGCTGACCGACGGCAGCAAAGCATCGATGTGGACTATCTCGGGGGTCGGCGGCGGTGTCGGCGTCGTCTCCGGCTTTCTCGGCGTCGGTGGCGGCTTCATCCGGATGCCGGCCATCTACTACATCATCGGCGTCCCGCTTGCCGCGGCGGTCGGAACGAGCCTCTTCGGCGCGCTCATGTCCGGTGCCGTCGGCGCGTTCACCTACGGCCTCTCGGGCGTTATCGACCTCGGCGTCGTGACGGCGCTGCTCGTCGGCAGTGCGCTTGGGGCCCGTATCGGGTCGGCGGCGACAGCCTACGTCGATGAAGACGATGTGACGATCTATTTCGGTGTCATGTTGCTCCTTGCGAGCATCGCCGTGGCGGCCGGCGAGTTGGCGACGTGGCTCGACGCGCCGGTGTTAGACACCGTCAGCTTCGTGCTTCTCGTGGGGTCGGCAGCGTTCGTGACCGCCGTCATCTTCTATTACGGCGCAACGGCGGTCCGAAACGGGACGCGGGTCGGCTAGCGAGGTTGCCGTGGCCGCTCCGGCGGCACTAGCAGGACGTTCCCATCGGCGTGGGCGACGATTTCCTCCGAAACGCTACCGAGGAGCAGCCGCCGGAGCCGGCCGTGGCCGCGGGAGCCAAGCAACACCATCGTCGGCTCGTGGTCGGCTTCCGCCGCGAGAATCTCGTCGGCCGGGTCGCCGTATCGAACGTCGGTTTGGGTGTCGATATCCCACTCGCGGAGCCGGTCGGCGAGCGCTGCGAGACGCTCCTCGGGGTCGTCGTCCTCCGGGTCGGGGTCTTTCGGCGTCTGGACGTGGACGAGCGTCGCATCTTGGACGGCGGGATGTAGATACGAGAAGGTCTCGAAGGCCTGCTCGGCGTTCGAGGAGAAATCGGTCGCATACAGCGTGTGTTGGAAAAGATGCTCTCTGACGACCTCAGGGTCGTCGGTGGCCTCTTCGACCCGGTTGACGAGCAGCGGCGCAACGGCCGTTCGGGCGAGATTGCGCGCCGTCGAGCCGATAGCGCGGTTTTCAAGCGGGCTTTCACCGCGCGAGCCGACGATGATGAGGTCGGCGTCGACCGCCTCGGCGACGCCGTTGATGCGGCGGTACGGCGTCCCGCGGACGGCATGGGCCTCGACTTCGAAGCCCGCCGATTCCAGCACGGACTGGTATCGGGACAGCGCCGACTGGCGGCGCTCCTCGAAGTTGAGCCCCGGAATGCCGGTGTGGACGTTCGAGGGGACGACCGTCACGAGGTGGAGTTTCTCGACGCCGATGCGGCTCAGACACCGCAGGCAAGTCTCTGATTCGATGGCCGCCTCGCTGGCCGCCGAGAGGTCTGTTGCACAGACGGCTTTCATACTGGTAGTACGTGGGACGCGGCGAATATTGCTTTCGTTCTGCAAAACGACAAGGGAGGATTACGCGTCGTCGAGGGCCTGCCAGGAAAGCCGGGGGTCCCGGGCGGCCGAGGTCTGGTCGATACGGCCGGCTGCCGTCCGCTCGGGAGCAGCAGCGAGCGTGTCCGCATCGTCAGCACGGGCGGCGTTGAACGCCGCCGCGAGCTGGTCGAGGGTCCGCTTGCTCTCGATTTCGGTCGGCTCCGTCATCAGGGCCTCGTCGACGATGTCCGGCCACTTCGTCGTCGGCGGGTGGACACCGTAATCAAGCATCCGCTTTGCGACATCGGCGGCGTCTTGGTCGCCGGCGCTGGCGACGAATTCGTGATGGAACGGGCCGAACGGCACCTCGTAGTCGACCTGCGTCGCGAGATAGTTGGCGTTCAGTACCGCCTTCGCGCTGGCGTCGGTCAGCCCCTCGTCGCCGAGCCGGGCGATGTAGGCGTAGGCCTTCAGCAAGACGAGCCAGTTGCCCTGATAGCCGTGGACCTTGCCGATGGTGTGGTCCGGCTCGTATCGCTCGTAGCCGCTGTCCGTCTCACGGACGTGCGGTGCCGGCAGGAAGTCGGCAAGTTCCTCAGTAACGCCGACCGGGCCCGCACCGGGGCCGCCGCCGCCGTGCGGCGTCGCGAACGTCTTGTGGACGTTGTAATGCATGATATCGAAGCCCATGTCGCCCGGGCGGGCGCGACCGAGCAGCGCGTTGAGGTTCGCGCCGTCGTAGTAGAGCAGGCCGCCGACATCGTGGACCAGTTCGGCGATGGACTCGATGTCACGCTCGAAGAGCCCCAGCGTGTTCGGGTTCGTCAGCATGAGCGCCGCCGTGTCCTCCGAGAGCGCTGCCGACAGCGCATCGAGGTCGACGCAGCCGTCGTCGGCGCTCGGCAGTGTCACGACATCGTAGCCGGCCATCGCCGCGCTGGCGAAGTTCGTCCCGTGGGCCGAATCGGGGACGATAACCTCCGTCCGGTCGTCGCCGTTGGCCTCGTGGTAGGCCTTGGCCATGAGAATGCCGGCGAACTCCCCCGCCGCACCGGCCGGCGGCTGGAGCGTCACGGCGTCCATCCCGCCGATGGTTGCGAGCTGCTCTTGGAGGCCGTGCTGGAGCGCCAGCACACCTTGTACAGTTCCTTCGGAGCGGGCAGGATGGACCGCAGCCTTCGGGTCGGCGGCGACGTCTTCGGTGAACTTGGGGTTGTACTTCATCGTACACGAGCCCAGCGGGAACGGCCCGGAGTCGACGCCGTAGTTCATCTCCGAGAGGCGCGTATAATGGCGGGCCAGTTCCGGCTCCGAGAGCGCCGGCAGTTCGAGTTCGTCTCGGGTTAGCTCGTCGGGCAGCGTCGAATCGACCGTGACGCTCTCGGTCGATTTCTCGGCAAGCAGCGGCTCGTAGGTCTCCTCGTCGGCCATCCAGCGCGCCTGGTCGTAGCCGAGCGGGTCGTCGTCGCTCATCGTGCGGCCTCCGTGACGGCCTCGACAAGGCCGTCGATGGCGTCGGCGTTTGTCTCGGTGACACAAACCTGCAGCAGATGGTCATCGACCGCGTGGACGGCATAGCCAGCCGCCGCCAGATCGTCGGCCACCGCCCGCGCCGGCTGGTCGGTCCGGGCAAGGAACTCCCGGAAGTGGTGGCGGTCGTGGACCGGCGCGGCGACGCCGTCGAGCGCGTCGAGCCGCTCGGCTGCCTCCCGGGCACGGACAACACAGGATTCAGCAAGGTCGACGAGGCCGTCCGGGCCGTGCCATGCGATGGTCATCGCCGTCCGGAGGGCGACCCACGCCTGATTCGTACAGATGTTCGAGGTCGCTCGCTCGCGGCGGATATGCTGTTCGCGGGTCTGGAGCGTCAGCGTGTAGGCGCGGTGGCCGTTGGCGTCCTCGCTCGCGCCGACGAGTCGGCCGGGAACCTGCCGGAGGAACGACTCCCGGCAGGCAAACAGGCCCATACCAGTTCCGTAGGCGGCTGGAAGCCCGAGTGTCGCCGCCTCGCCGACGACGACATCCGCACCGACATCGGCGGGCTTTTCAAGCAGCGAGAGCGCGACCGGGTCCGAACCGACGACAAAGAGGGCGTCGTTTGCCGTTGCGATGGCTCCGATTTCGTCGAGCCGCTCTTCGATGACACCACGGACGGTCGGCGTCTCGGCGTAGACGGCCAGCGTCTCCTCGCCGGCCGCGGCGTCGAGGGCATCGACATCGGCGATGCCGTCGGCCATTGGGTAGGTCGCAACCGAGACATCGTGGCCGATGAGGTAGTTTTCGAGCGTCCGTCGCTTGCCTTCGCGGAGCTGTTCGGGCACCAGCACGCGGTCGCCATCGGCCTCGCGAACGCGGATGGCAAGCGTCGCCGCCTCGCCAAGCGCTGTCGCGGCGTCGTACATCGAGCAGTTGGCAATCGCAAGGCCGGTCAACTCGGCGACCATCGACTGGTACTCGAAGAGCGCCTGGAGAAAGCCCTGTGCGATTTCCGGCTGGTATTGGGTGTAGCTCGTCAGAAACTCCGAGCGGCCGGCGAGGTCATCGACCATCGACGGGACGTAGTGGTCGTAGTGGCCGCGGCCGAGAAACTCGGTGAGGTCGTGGTTGCGGCCGAGCTGTCGGTCGACAAGCGAACGGACATCGCGTTCGCTGCGGGATTCGATACCGAAGGTGTCGTCGAAACGGACCGAATCCGGGATGTCGAAAAGCGCCGCTTCGCTTTCGACACCCACCGCCGAGAGCATCGCCTCGGTCTCGGCGTCCGTATGGGGCGCGTAGGGGCTGCCGTTGGCTGTCATGGACGGTGTCAGTCTGTCAGAAGGTTACGTCGCACCCGTAATAGGGGTTGCCTTGCCAGCGCGGTGGGTGGCTGGCTCGCCTACTCGTCGTCCGACGAGTGCGGCACCGCGATAAAAGCGTACAACCGTGGTAACACGATGCCGATGCCGACGAGCACAGCCGCGGCGACGACCAGCGACCACTGCTGGTAGGCGGCATACGAGAAGGGTGCCGCAAGGATGACACAGACCGCCGTAACGAGCGTCTTCGAGGGGGCCATCTACCGCGGCGGTACCGGCGGCTGCGATACCAACGTTCCGGTCTCGGTCAGCCGGTACGAGTCGTCACACGCCAAGCGTGGTCGGAGCGGGCGCGTACCCGTCTGTAGAAGGCGGCGAGTCCCGGCGGCTCGGTCCCCGGAAGAACATGGAGTTCGATAGCGCCGTCGCGGACAGCGACACGGAAGGTGTCGCCCGTCTCGTCGTCGTGGACGATATAAACCGGCATCGGCAGGTCGAACCAGTCGCCATATCGATACGGCCCCTCGTCGAGAACCCGTTCGATGGCAGCGGCGAGGGCGTCGTCGCTCCGGGCTGTCGCCGGCTGCAACGAAAAGACGGTCTCACCGTCGTATTCAACGCCGCCGCTCCGGGGGTAGCGTCTGACCGGCCGTTCCGGGATGGCGAACGTCGGCGTATCGTCGTCTGCCACGGACACACATACGCCGCCATCTGATATAAGTAGCCGGTCGGACACCGGCAGACGACGGAATAGTTGCTGACGCCGTGGGGACGAAAGCCTACCCGGAGACGAACGCCTTTGAGGACGTCGACCATACAGTGTCTGTGAACCCGCTCGACGAGGACAACGAAGGAGAAGTCCCGTTCGGCGAACCGTCCTCGGCCGAACAGGAGCTGGCACCCGATGCGCCGGATGCTTCGGTACAGACGTTCGAGACGGAGAGCGATTTCTCGTCGATGTCGGAGGTCTCTTCGGAGACGCTCGGCGCGTTCGGCGCGTGCTTCGTCTATGCGCATCTCGCGTTGTTTCTCGGTGCAATCGGGCCGATGGGCTGGTATTTCGAGGGCTGGAGCCGGGCCGGGCCGCTGTTGTTCGCCGGCGGCGTGGTTGCAGGGTGGCTGACATATCGGCGGTATCGAAAGTGGGAGCGACAGCGGGCGACAGACGACACCGCCGGCAGTGACACCGCGACTGCGGCTGCTGACGGCGAAGACGCCGGCTGAGCTGTCTACTTGGCGACGGCGGCGCTGCCGACAGCGCAATCGGGGGGTATAAGCCCCCCGGGCGAAATGTGGCGCAGCTGCATTGACGGGGTCAACGTGCCCGTCCTTTCAAAAGGTATCGCGGCTGTGCACGGCTGTGGCCGGCGGTGGGCGCTATTCGTCTGTCGACTCCCGCCAATCGAGCAGCGGTGAGTCGGCGTTCGCACAGTCGGGGCTGCCACAGACACCGGCGTCTGCGCCGGCGCGTTCGACGCCCTCAGCAGCGTGGTCGATATCCCAGTCGATATCGTGGCCCGTCTCCGTCTCGTGGGCAGCCAGTGCAGTGCGGGCGCGGCCGAGGCTCGAAAACGACGCGGTGTACTCGCAGTCGCGGCACGCTACAGCGACACGCTCGTCGGACATACCCGCCGTTTGTGGCCGGCGATAGAAAACGCTCCGGCTCAGTCGGCCTGTTGCAGCTCAACGACAAAGACCGCCCCGCGTGGGTCGTTGTCCTCGACGCGTATCTCGCCGTCGTAGCGGTCGATGAGTGTGTCGACGAGATACAGCCCCAGCCCCGTGCCATCGCTGTCGAGCCCCTTCTCGCCCTCCTGGAATATTCGGTCTTTCTGGTCGTCGGGGATACCGGGGCCGTTGTCGGCGATTCGAAGTTCGACGGTCTCGTCATCGGCTGTCGCTGCGACGGTCACTCTGGGGTGGTCGTTGTCGTTGTGTTGGATAGCGTTCGAAAGCAGGTTCCGGACGGCTGATTCAAGCATCTCGTCGGCACGGACCGCACAGTCCGGGATTGACCCCTCGATGTCGATGGTCGCGCGTTCGTGGCTCGCTCGGATGCTCGTGACTTGGTCATCGAGGACGCAGGTGAGGTTGACAGCTGTCAGTTCGTCCGCCGACCGGAGTAGGACTTCCGTCACATCGCGCGCCGTCTCGGTGATGGTGACCGCATCGCTGGCGGCCTCCGTGACGTGTTCGACGAAGTCCGCTGCGTCGCCATCGACGTGTGCTTCGAGCATCTCGCCGTAGGCGAGTACGAGCTGGAGGCTGTTGCGGATGTCGTGGCGGACAACCTGATTCAGGGTTTCGAGGTTGTCCCGCTGCTGTTCGAGCGTCCGCTCGTATGCTTTGAGTGCGGTGACATCACGGGCGTACGTGAGCGCTGTCGGTGTATCGGCGCGCGTGGTCTCGTACGGGATTCGTGTCAGTTCGAGCGTTTTATCGTCGCCGTGGGCTGTCGTCAATTCCTCTTCGGCTTCTATCCGTTCGCCGGAGTCGATGACTGCGGCGACATCTTCGGTGCAGTCACTCGAATGCTGGACCTCGAAGGGGAGGTCATCATCGTCCTTTCCGTTGAGTGCCTCAGGCGTCGTTCCGTAGAGCTCTGCGGTCGCCTCGTTGGCGAGGATAAACCGACCGTCCTTGTCTCTGACGTGAATCGGGTCGGGCACGAGGTCGATAATCCGCCGGAGTTCGTTGCGAGCCGTCTCTAGTTCCTGTTCTCGACGCTTCCGTTCGGTGATATCGACAACATAGCCGAGAGCGATACGCCTGTCCTCGGTGTTATGTTGGACGAACTTCGTGTGCTCGAAGACCCATCGTGTTTCGCCGTCAGCGGTGACGACCCGGTATTCATGGCTGCCGCGGCCTCGTTTGCGAGCCTGCTCGGCCTTTTGTCGTGCTTGTCCAATGTCATCGTCGTGAATGATTTCCGCAAACGAACCGATATCGTCAGTCAATTCTTTGGGCTCGTATCCGAGAAGCGCTTCGACGTTGTCAGAAGCGTACTCGATGGGCCAGCCCGGCTCGTCGCGCCATCTGAAGAGCACGACAGGCCCCTCGGTGAACATATCTCGCTCCTGCTCGACGGTTATCCACGCCCGCTTTTTGTCGTCGATATCTAATTGGACACCGACCGCGCGGATCGGTTCACCGTCTTCGTCGCGTTCGATGACTTGGCCGAGGTCACGAACCCACCGCCAGTCGCCGTCACCGGCCAATACCCGATATTCTGCTTCGTAGTATTCTGATTCCTCCACAACGTGGTCTTCGAACGTCTCCCAGATACCGTCGATGTCGTCCGGATGGATTCGGCGTTCCCACTCTTTTTGCTTGATTCTACTATTATCGGAGTCCTGTCTTGACACTATCGCCGAGCTGTTGTGTAGTTCAATCGTGTTGGATTCGATATCCCAGTCCCAAACGGAGATGTTTGCGCCCTTGATAGCGAGCTCAAGCCGTTCGCGGAGCTGGTTGATCTCCTGTTCGCGTTGTTTCTTTTCGGTGATGTCCCGGGCGACAAGGACGAATCCGTTTGGGTCGCCTTTGTCATCGGTTAGCGGCGACACCGTCTGGGAGAACGTGATTTCCTCACCGTCGGCACGTTCTTTGATGGCTTCGCCCTCCCAGCGCTCGCCAGCGAGAATCGTCTGCCACAGCTCGACATAAAAGGACCTGTCGTGGGCGTCCGAGCGGAGCAGCTGAATCGGCTCGCCAATCGCTGTCGCTGCATCGTACCCAGTAATGGCCTCAAAGGCGGGGTTGACGTATTCGATAGTACCGTCGGCGTCGAGCAGACAGACAGCGTGGCCGGTTTGTTCGGCAGCCTCACGGAACTGTTCGAGCTTTCGACTGCGGCGCTTTTCGTCGGTGATATCCCGGATAGTACCGACAAGGCGGTCCGGGGTACCGTCGGTGCTGGCGACGGGCTGTGCGTGAACCCGGACCCAGTTGGCCGATTCACCATTCGATTGAACACGGAATTCGACCTCGCGCCCTGACGGATCCCCAACAGCCTGGTCGTAGGCTGTCTCGAAATCATCCCAGTCGCCTGGGTGAACACACTCGGTGATTTCTGTCCACGTCCCGGTAAACGACGTCGGGGACAGCCCAAATATCGAGCAGGCTCGGTCGTCGCAGTAGACGGTCCGTGTTTCGGGGTCTACCTCCCAGACGCCGGCATCAGCGGCGTCGAGTGCCGATTCGAGCCGCTGGTGGATATGCTCGGGGGAGTGCCGCCGTTCATGGGAGTCTTTTGGCTGGGTCTGTTCCCGGGGCGATTCTGTTGGCGATTCAACGACACCGACAATGTGGTCGACTGCTCCGTCTTCGACGACCGGCGTGAGTGTTGTTTCCCAGCGGTCGGTCGCCGACGGCGTCGCAAACGACGCCGCATACTGGAGGGTTGTCTGTTCTTCGACACATCGCCGGCAGTAATGGTGGGCGCTTTGTTGCTGTGTTGTTGCTGGCTCTGGAATCACATTCCGGGCCGTATCGTGGCTCGATGTGTGTTCCGTGAGACGTCGGTAGGCGTCGTTGTGTTCCAGCAGCGTGAACTCGTAGCCGTCGTCCGTTCGTTCGGCATCGACGAGGAAGGCAGCATCGCTGGTTGCACAAAGAAACGCCTCGTGGGTACTGTTGGCAGCGGCGGCACCCTGGGAGCTATCAGGGTCAGTAATAGATTCCTCGCTCATATTCTCTGCTCGAATTGTCCTATTGCTTGCGACGGAACCTCTTAGTCTTCTAGGTTCTCAGGATACCGTTTTCACGCCCTCTGCCGGGAATATATGTGGGAATTCGATTCCCAATCGTAACCGGCATCGTGGGGTGGACCTCTCCACCGTGGATGTGAGACAAAAGAGATTAGTATGCATAAATAATGGAGATAATATTATATAGACAAGTGAAAATGCTAGCCGAGCAATCGACGACCGTACCAGAAACCGAAACAGGATACCCTCCTTGCATGTATCCATGCGCGACGACCCCCGACCCGAGCAGCGCCTCTCGCCCTCTCAGCACGTATCACGCCGTCGACTCATCCAAGGCATCGGAGCCGGAGCAACCGTCATGCTTGCCGGCTGTGCCGAGGAGAACGGAAACGGCGCTACTGAACAAACCCCCGACGATGACGACGAGACCGGTACCGAGCCGGACGACGGCGAGGAAGAACTAACAGCAGCCGCCTATGCGTTCACCGACACCGCCGTCGTCGGACTCGATACGGAGACAGAAGCGACAGCCGAAGTCGAATCCGTGCCCAACGCTAGCTGGGAGGATGTCATCGCGACGCCGGAATATCTCTTTGCTGTTGAGAATGGGAGTAGTGAGGTCTACGTCCTCGACCCCGGTACTGACGAAATCACCGACCGGATTCCAGTCGGTACCAACCCTGTCCATGGGTTCTATGCCGAAAGCACCGATGAGGTATGGGTCCACTCGGACGACGAAGCACAATTTTACGTCGTCGATGCGGCGGCACCTGATAGTGTCGAAGCGCGGGTCGCCGTCGGCGATGTCGGGGCCGGCCACGGGAAGGTTGCTGCGACCGGTGATGGACGAGCGGTCGTAACGAACATGGAGGCCGGTGGCCTGTTCGTGGTCAATCTCGAAGCCAAAGAGACAACCGAGCACATCGAGTTCGATGCGGATTACCACAGCCACTCCCACAGCGGCCACCAAACCCTGGAGCTACTGCATGATGCTGGTGATGACCACGACCACGATGACGACGACCACGACCACGATGACGACGACCACGACCACAGCGACGGCACGCACTACGTCGCATACGCTCCCGAAAGCGGGCTTGCCTTTGTCGAGGAACTCGGCGGTGGCCACCACCAGCACAGCATGAGCGGCTCGAAAGAGACACAGCGGCTGACGGCCCGCGGCGTCTCCCCGCTTCACGGTGATGATGACGGGGGCGACGCCCGGACGGTCGTTGTTGATGTCGACAACGCCGAGGTTGAAGGGACGATTGACGCTGGCGGCCCCACGTACGGCGCAGACGCCCACGAGCTCGTTTCGGTCATTGATGGCGATGATGTACACTTCGTGGATTCGACCGACAGCCACGGTCATGCGGACGAAACAGTAACGCTTTCTGATGCGTCACCCGCGGCTGTCAGATTCGGCGCGGACGGAGCCTACACCGCAAACCCACATTCCGGGGATATCTCGATTCTCGACATCGAGAGCTACGAGGAACTCGAACGACTCTCGGTTCCGGGAGATCATCTCGACGACATGCCGAGTGTGATTGCCGATGAGACCTTCGCGACTGTCGCCGCAGACACAGCAGTGCTCGTCGACCTGGAGAGCCAAGACCCGGTACAGTTCGATGTGTCCGACATTCAGACGGTTGGCCTGCTTTCCGCCGGTGCGGTGACGAACTGATGGCTGTCAGGACCGGCTGATACTCACAAAGCCGGCCACACGACACAAAATTCAGCAGTTAAATGACACACACGCGGACGTTCGCACTCGTTGTTGTACTCCTTGTTGCCCTCTCGGTCGTTGCCGGGCCGGTGAGTGCACACGCCAACCTCGATTCGTCGACACCCGCAAACGGAGCGCAGGTGGAGTCAGTTCCAGAGGCTGTCGAACTTTCATTTACCGGCGATGGGATCCAAAGCGCCGAGGTTGCCGTCATCGGCCCCGACGACGAAGACATAAGCGGTGCTGTGTCGGTTGACGGCACGGACAGACAACAGGTCACGGTACCCATCGATACTGCTGGCGACGCGTCGGGAATGTACGTCGTCGAGTGGGAGGTACTGGCCGATGACGGCCACACGACAAGTGGGAGCTTCTTTTTTACAGTCGGTGATGGGCCAGCCGACCGCGAGGTGATTCTCGACACGCTCGAAGACGGTGTCGAGGCCGGGACGTCTTGGGCCGAAGCCGTGGCGAACGGGCTGTTGCTCGGTGCGATTGTCGGACTGTTCGGCATGGCCGTCGCGTTCAAAACCGCTGTCATGCCGGTGGTTGCAGGACGCAGCCACGCGGGCACCGGAACGCTCCAGCGACGGGCGTTTCGTCTCTGTGCCGCGCTCGTCGGGGGATTGGTGGCTGCAGTGCTCGCTGTCGGCCTCGTACAGCTCCGTTTGTTCGGGCCGCTCTCGGCTGAGACCGCCGAGGGGTTCCTTGCCAGTTCGCTTGGGCTCGTGTGGAGCATACAGCTGCTTTCGGCCGTTGGCCTCCTTGCTGCAGTGTTGTTTTCGGTCCGGAGGGCAGCAGGCACTGACACGCGCCCGAGGCCACCGTTGAAAGCGATTGCTGTGGGCACGTTCGTCGTCGCGGCCGGCGTCGCCGCGACGAGTCACTCCGCGACGGCGGTTGATGGACTGCTCGGAGGCGGCGTTGGGCTCCTCCATATCCTCGGTGCGGGGCTGTGGGCCGGCGGGCTGCTTGCCGTCTGGGTGGCTGTCTCCGGCCTCGACCAACAGTCCTCGATGGCATCTCGTATACGAATCGTCGGACGAATCGTCCGCCGGTATGCCGTCCTCGCTGTTGCCGGGGTTGCACTCTTGCTTTCAACGGGGCTGTTTTTTGCCTCGTGGCATGTCGGCGGGGCTGCGGGACTGCGGGACACCCAATATGGCCTCCTGTTGCTCGGCAAGCTCAGCGGTGTCGCTGTTGGGCTTGCTATCGGTGGCTACCATCATTTCGTCGTGCTTCCGCGACTCGAAGGGCGGCCGTCTCTGCTGTCGCGGTTGCGTGGGGACCCGGCGGCGACCGATGGGGGGTCACCCGCAGGCCTCGACCGGTTTGGGCGGACGCTGCGGCTCGAAATCGGTGTGTTGGCGGTCGTTGTACTTCTCTCCGGAATCGTGACGGCGACCGCTCCAGCCGCTGTTGCGCTCGATGCCGGCGAGGACACAAGCGAACAGATCGAGACGACCTTCGATGACGCGGCCGGTATCGAGAGTCACATCGAACTCCAGCCGACGGCTGCGGCAGCCGACGACGAGCTTCGTCTACAGGACGGCCAGCCGGTCGTGGTCGATGTCCGGTTTGAACGCGATGGGGACCCGGTATCCGCCACAGACGGGCTTGAGCTCCGGGCGACGGCGCTCGATGGGGGGACGAACATGAACTTCGATGTCGAGCAACATGACGACCGATACAGCGCCGTCATCACCCTCCCCGAGACCGGCGCGTGGGAGCTGCGGCTCGTCGGCGACCCGGACGGCGTTTTCGGGAGCGTTTCGCTCGATGTAACCGTGGGTGGCGACCCGCAGTCGGAGGCCAGCAACGAGGCCAGTGATGACGACGGGGGCCACGACCACGAACACGACCACGGCGCGGGAGACCTCTCCGAGGACCCGCTGCAGGTCGGCGGGGTGTTGGTCGGTATTTACGGCTTGCTGGCCGTTGGCTATCAAGCACAGGCGCTCACCGGGCGGGCCGAAGAGGGCGACGGCGAAGAAGGATAGTTCAGGCCGTGCCTATCTCTGAGGCAAGATTCCCCTCGCGAGTACTCCGGTTTATATGATGAGAATCAGAACTCGTCACGTGCTCGCTCGAGAGCCGTCCCGTACAACTTGTCTGAGATCCAAAAGCCCGCTTCGCGGAGGCGGTCGAGTTCTGTCCGTAGTAGCTCTGTATCGTCACCACATTCGCGTAGCAACATTCCAATTACAGTGGTAGCGAGGCGAAAGCCCACTGGCTTTAGCCGTGGGATGAAGCCAGTGGTAGCGAGGCGAAAGCCCACTGGCTTTAGCCGTGGGATGAAGCCAGTGGTAGCGAGGCGAAAGCCCACTGGCTTTAGCCGTGGGATGAAGCCGACTCGCTTCGTGCTCGCACTCGTCACCGGAACCTAGCCGGCCGTCCGTCGGTCCACTCGACTGCAGCGACTGCATCGGGGAGTGATTCGAGTCTCCGCTCGATAACGTCGAGCGGGTGTGAGTCGATGAAGTCCGCTGGCTGATGGTCCACAGCTGTTGTGCTATCGTTGACTTGCAGGTGAACTGGTCCAATATCGTCGTGCGTGTCGTCTTGATGCCAGCCAACCAGCAGCTGTCGTTCCGGTTCGATCCAGTTGAACCAGTAGTATTCGTGCGGGTCGCCCGTCTGCAGTTGGAATCCGACTTCGATTCGTGCGGTTGTCGTCGGATACGCTTTCTCACCGAAGAACTGTCGTGGATTGACTGTGCCGACGACGCGGTACGGCCCAGTTTCACGTGGTTCGGTACGGCGTCGGCAAACAGCATCGAACTCGGAACTGAGCCGATTTTGAATGCGATCGTGGAGCCGCTTGCTCTGTAAGTTCGCCCGATTAGCGAGAAAAACGACCATTAGGCAAACGAGGAGAAACTGTTACTTTTGGGTGAGGTAAGTTCGACGACGTCACCATACAGGTAGAGCGCATGTTTCACGAGCGCGAGTTCCGTGTTGACCGCCTCCCATGTAGCGATCACATTACGCCGTTCACGAAGTTCCGAAGCCGACAATTCCTCTTCGGCGAGTTGTTCACGAAACTCATCGAGCGAACTGGCATTGAACTCCGATGCTAATGCTTCTTGTTCTTCTTTCAGGTCTGTGAGCTGCTCTTCTAACTCATCCCGCGTATGCTCCTCGATGAGGGTGGTAACCTCGTCAAAGAGCATCCGAACTGGATTCGCGTCGTATGCTTTCGTGCCGTCAATTGTCGTTTCGATGACCCAGTCGTCATCTTCTAACCGCTGGAGTTCATCATCTGCCGTTGCCCGCGAAACCGCTGCCTGATCGGCAATCTCTTGGACAGCTGTCGCCTCGTTCAGCGTTTCGACGACTTCACGGACGCGTTCACGGCCACTCATCGTGTTCGTCCACGGCCCGTGACTTGCGTCTCCCATTGTCTCCCTCTAGGACTCGCTTCCTCAAATAATTTATCGTGGATTAACTATCTGAATGGCCGATTTCTCGAGTGGACCAGTGTGGTGAACTGCCTCGGTGTCAAGCGGTTCGAGACGCCTTCGGCGTCTCGTCATCATCATTGAGCCGAGCCCATCGCTCGATGAGTTACTCGCATCCACGCTGGCGAGCTCGAACGCGGTGACGTGCTGGAGCGGGGTCGGGAGAATGAAAGACGAGTAGCAGCTCGTAGCCGACGTGACCGCTATTGTCGGCGCTCAAGCAGTGACGCAAAAAACGAAGGCCCGAACGTGTCGGCCGGCCTAGTGCTCTATCCTTGAAGCTGCAGCAGTGCCGCGGTCTCGCCGTCGGCAAGAACGACAGCGTTGTCGAGGTCGTCACAGTCAACTTCGGAGGCGATGCCGGCCGTCTCCGCGTCGTTTACGTCCTCGGTGCCGTCGCGGACGAAGAAGGCCACGTTCCCATCGCCGAGGGCATCGGCGTCGGTTTCAAAGCGGACGTAGCCGCCGCCGGCGGGGACCTCGACATCGTAAAGCTGGCCGAGTTCGTCGACGGTCGGCGCGTCGTCGGCACTTTCGGTCGCGTCGACGGGTTCTGCGTCGCCGCCAGCGGCGTCGCAGGCCGCCGCGACATCGTCGGCGTCGATGGTGACTTCGTCTTCCTGGACGACATCGAGGTCGACTTCGAAGAGCATCTCAAACCAGTTGTTGCCCGGCTCTGTCGACGGCAGGCCAAGGTTGGCGTCGACGATGCCGTCGCCCGTCTGGTCGTCGATGACGAACTCGTTGTCGACAAGCGTCACTTCGCCGCCGTCGATATCGATTGTCGTCTCGCCTTCGAGGTCGCCGCTTTGGTTCGTCGTCGCCGAGATATCGAAGCTAAACGAGCGGTCCTCGTCGCCGTCGATGAGCGTGTTGAACCGGCCTTCCAGCGTCATCACGCCCGTCTCCTCGTCGATTTCGCCGCTGACGCCATCGGGTGCTTCGACGACAACATCGATGCCGTTGACATCCAGGACGGGAAACTCGATGGAGTCGGAGGCCCACTGGTTGCCGGCGACGGTCCCCTCCAGCTGGATGGCTTCGTCGCCCTCGGCGGCCGACGGGAAGTCGACACCGCCCTCGCGAGCCTCGTCTTCGGTCTCCTCGTTGAACGAGACAAAGCCACCCTCGCCGGACGCCTCGAAGTCGCCACGGACCGGCAGGTCGAACTCGGCGGATTCCTCACGTTCGACGGTTTCGTAGGCGACCCCGTCGGCGAGCAGGCCGACGGTCGCTGCCTCTGGGTCTTCCTCGGGGGTTTCCTCCGGCGTCTCTTCAGGTGTCTCGTCGGGCGTTTCCTCGGGGGTTTCTTCGGGGTCTTCTTCGCCGTTGCCGTTACCGTTTCCGTTACAGCCGGCGAGTGCCGCGGCGGCCGCCACGCCCACACCGGATTTGAGAACCGTTCGTCGTGAAGGATTCATACACCGGTTTCATGTTGAGTAGTTACAAAAGATTATCGCTTCCTTCACCATTGTTAACTACAGTCCCGGAGTATGATAACTGTGGATGGGCGGGTGTTCGCCGCACGCTGATGGCTTCGGGAGGTATGGGGCGCTGTCAGTCGAACCGCTGGACGAGCGTGCCGTCCTCGCGGGGTTCAGGGGCGTTTTCGGGCTGTTCCGCAAAATCGTAGGACGTGATTATCGCGCGACCTCTTGGGCACATCCATGCTGTGGTCAGGGCGTGCATCGTTCGGCCAAACCAGCCACCGCTATCGAACGAAGCGCGCGAAAGAATGAAACCGCGAAACGGCGGGACTGCGCCGCGGTGGCTCAGTTAGTTGTCGAGTGCGTTGCGTCGGCGGGTCGCCAGCAGAGCTGCGCCGATAAGCGCGATGAGGGCGACGACAGCACCGAAGCCGGCCTGGTCGTCAGGCTCTTCCGGTGTGTCCTCAGGCGTCTCCTCAGGCGTCTCCTCAGGCGTCTCCGGTGTCTCTTCTGGTGTGTCCTCAGGCGTGTCTTCCGGCGTCTCTTCCGGTGTGTCCTCAGGCTCTTCGAATTCACCGAAGATACCGTTCTGCTGGACGACCGTGCTCCCACGGACGCGGAAGCCGACTCGTGCTTCATCGCCTTCCTCGCGGTCGCTCAGGTCGATCTCTGCCTCGAAGGCACCGTCGTCGTCGATGTCGACGCTGACGGTCTCGAGGAAGCTCTCGGTGTCACCACGCTGCTGGACGCGGACGGAAGCTTCCGAACCGGGTGCGACGTTTGTCGTCCCCGAGACGGTCGCTTCCTCGCCGGGTTCGATGGTGACGAGGTCGTCCTCGTCGACGTTGTCGAACTCGGCGTCGGCGTCAGCGAACGTGAACGTGGCGCTGGTCACAGCGCCTTCACCTGCTTGGAAGTACGGGTAGGCAGCCTCGCCGGTGTCGCCGTCGTCAGCGCCACCCAGTGGGCCGTACTCTTCAATATCGCCGATATCCTCGAAGCGGAACCGGTCATCGTCGTCGGTTTCGTATTCGAGTTCAACCTCGAACTCCGCACCGTCGCGGAGGTCGCGGTCGAATGGCTCGTCATCCGTGTCGACGATAACGTACATCTCGCCGGCCTCGTTGTCGGCGAGGATGAAGATTTCATCGTCACCGGACTCTTGGAGGTCGAGTTCGTTGGCGTCCTGGTTGCCAACCGGGTCGACATCCTCGAAGGTGAAGGAAATGCCTTCGCCTTCACGCTCAGTCAGCTCATAGAGCGTTTCGCTGTCGAAGCCCTCTTCCTCCTCGGGGATGACGGGGTCGAACTCGCCTTCGATGTCGACCATGTGGCCGTAGAGGCCGGAGGCTTCGATCTGTGCGACGAGGAGGTCATCAATCGCGACTTCGTCCGTCTCCGTCAGCGGACTGTCGTTGATGAGCTCTTCGATGGTGTCTTCCTCGTCGGCGTTCTCTTCAGGGCCCATCCAGACCGTCGTGTCACCGAGGCCGGGGCGCTGGAGGTCAACCGTCGCGAATCCATCCTCGTCTTCGAGGTCGGATTCGCCGTCCTCAACGATGAACTCCTCGGAGCTGGTCGCTGCGAGGTCGTAGTCGGCCGGCTGGAGCGGTCGAACGAGCTGCTGAGTCGGGTGCTCGTCGCTGTCGTCCAGCAGGTCAAGGTCTTCGAGGTAGGTCTGGAAGTCAACGCGGTCACCATCATCGAGGTCACTGTCGTCGTAGAACTCGGGGATGGCATCCCAGCCGGCGTCATCGGCTATCTGCGAATAGGCACCATCTGGTACCTCGGTTTCACCATCAGGGTTGACGGGGTCCTCGTTTGCAATGCCGATGAGACTCTCCGCGATGTCATCCTCGGAGTGAATCATCTGGTCAGAGGGAGCGTTGGTTCCCATCATCCGTGTGTTCACCCAGAATTCGACGGTATCGTCATCCGTGTCGTCCTCGGCGTAGATGACGTCGACGAAGCCGGCGTCCTCGTCACCGAACTGCAGCAGTACCTCATCGGCGGTGCCGATGTCGGCCTCAACGTGGACGATGTCACCCGCAGATTGGGTGTAGACGTTCTCATCGAAGTCGACAGTCACGTCCTCGTCGATGACTTCGATTTGGGCGTCGTCTGAGGCGTCGGCATCGTGGACATCAAAGTCGATAACGTAGATGAGTTCGTCGCGTTCGAAGAAGCTCAGGAATTCCTCTTGGTCCTGTATGTCGTGTGCGAGCGCTTTGCTGTCTGCGTCGTCGACCGCATCAGGGTCGTATAGTCGGATGTTCCACGGGCCAACGGCGTCACCGGATGGCTCAATCTCGTGGTTGGCATCGCCTTCAAGAGTCGTGAAGCCAGGGATATAGACTGCGTTATCGTCTGGGCCGAGATCGCCTGGCGGGCTCTCTTCGATTGGGTCCCACGCATTTCGCGCGATGACCTCATCGGCGCTATCGTCAATACCCGCAACATACTCTTGGAACTCCATTAGCGTCTCGCCACCGACGCCTTCATTTTCGAGTATCTGAGCGGCGTCGAACAGCTGTCCGTCGAGATAGGCTTCGTAGGGGCCGTCATATTCGTCGTCATCAAAGACCGTATAGGCGACAGTCGCCGAATCGAAGATGTTCTCGACATCACCCCAATCGCCCACACTCACGTTAACCGAGTAGCTTCCACGGTTTGATTCCGCATCGAGATCGACAAGGCTCTGATCAAAGTCGTCGCTAATGAGCGGCTCTTCGTCCTCATCGAGCTCGGTGTCAAGTGTTTGGGTAGTCGTCTCAAAAGTTGCCTGCTGTGGATACGCTCCGCTGGATGGCAAGGGCGTACCACTAACGAAGTAGTCACCGTCATCGTAGTCCTCAGTGTCAATCTCAACGACTGCCGTTTGGGTCTCCGGTTCACCCGGTGCGATTGTAAATAACGTTCCAAAGTTTGGCTCATCGCCAATCGCGGAGGCAATGACGCTTGCCGGAAGCTCAGCAACATCAACCGCTTCCGGAGGAACGCCCTCTTCTTCTGCAACTGCTTGCTGTAGCTGGGCCTCTAGGTCGTCGTCAGCGAAAGAATCAACTGTCTCAAACACTCCGTAAAGCCCTTGATCTTCAAATTCGCCGCCGATATACCCCTGCTTCAGCAAGAAATCAAGTGTCCCAGCCGAAAACTCATCAACAAAATCGTTGATTGTATTATCGTCTTCAAAGAAGACCACATCGAGTTCTTCTTCGAATGAGCTCGAATCGACTGTTCCACTGTCAAAGCCATCAGCGCTCCGAAGTTGGTAATCGTCAAACTCCGGGTCAATGTCGTCGCCGAAGGCATATGTCGTCTGTCCCTGCCAGACAACACTTCCGTCAAAAGCGTATGTTATCTCAACGTCGCCTTGTTCCTGTGCCATCGCTGTACCGCCGAAAGCGACGCCTGCACCGATTACAGAGGTAACCATAACCAACGATAGAAAGATAGCACGTACACATAGCCGCTTGTTATTCATTCTTCCCTCCGAGAGCGTGCTTGATCGATGGTCGAACCTGTCTATCACCGGTAGTCGCCGCCGACAAATGACATCTTCTTATGTCTCCTGTCAGCCACCCCGGTACGGGACTCCAATGCATAGTGGATACCACACCCACACAATTGAAACTGTGATACAAATATTTTGCGCTCAGAACCGTCATCAACCGGTTTATTAGTTATTCAGATGACCTGATGAATGATTATAAACCCACTTTGGGTTTTATCAGGGATAATTGAGTGTATTGTTAGCAGATTGGGCGAGATGCCTCCCACACTCTAGGAGCGACCAATTGGGAGCGAGCAGGATGAGGTTGACTTTCTCCCACCCGTAAACGGGGTGGGATTCCCACGGCACCGCACCGCTTGGTTGGGAGTTTCAGGTTTGCAGTCCAGTCGGCATGACCAGAACTCTTGGCGGGGCCAAGCCGCCGTTACTCCTCTCCCAGCATGGGATTCAGAGTTACCGTGCTGTTCGGCATCCACAGCCAGCGGCCCGAAGGGTTCCTCCAGACGTGGCGTGGCCCGAATCCCGATAGTATCCGTTTACCAGGGCGGTGAAACCGCCTCGGCGAGATTATATTCACGTCCCGATTGAGCATAAAACTCCGGGATGACTTGATCTCGTGGAGGGGTTTCTAGTTGTCGGCTTCATCCACACCCGTGTGGGCTTTCGCCTCGCTACCGCTGTAAACTAGCTGCCGCTGTCGAACGAAGCGCGCGAAAGAATGAAACCGCGAAACGGCGGGACTGAGTCGTCGGGGACTCAGTTAGTTGTCGAGTGCGTTGCGTCGGCGGGTCGCCAGCAGGGCTGCGCCGATGAGCGCGATGAGGGCGATGACAGCACCGAAGCCGGCCTGGTCATCGGGGTCCTCAGGCGTGTCCTCAGGCGTGTCCTCAGGCGTGTCCTCAGGCGTGTCCTCAGGCGTGTCCTCAGGCGTGTCCTCAGGCGTGTCCTCAGGCGTGTCCTCAGGCGTCTCTTCGGGTTCCTCTTCGACTTCACCGAAGATACCGTTCTGCTGGAGAACCGTGCTGCCACCAACGCGGAAGCTAAGGCGCGCTTGGTCGCCTTCCTCACGGTCGCTCAGGTCGATCTCTGCCTCGAAGCTACCGTCGTCTTCGATATCAACGTCGGCAGTCTCAAGGAAGCTTTCAGTGTCACCACGCTGCTGGATGCGGACAGCGGCGTCCGAGCCGGGTGCGACGTTCGTCGTACCCGAGATGGTTGCTTCCTCGCCAGGTTCGACAACAACGAGGCCGTCGTCAACGTTGTCGAACTCGGCGCTCGCGTCAGCGAACATGAACGTGGCCGACGTTATCGCGCTTTCACCCGCGTCGAAGTACGGGTAGGCAGCGTCTCCGTCACCGTCGCTACCGTCCTCAGCGCCATCGGGACCGTACTCTTCGATACCATCGCGGTCGAAGAAGTTGAATCGGTCATCGTCGTCGGTTTCGTATTCGAGTTCAACCTCGAACTCCGCACCGTCGCGGAGGTCGCGGTCGAATGGCTCGTCGCTCGTATCGACGACAACGTACATCTCGCCGGCTTCGTTGTCGACGAGGATGAAGACCTCATCGTCGTTTGCGTCTTCGAGGTCAAGGTTGTTGGCGTCCTGGTTGCCAATCGGGTCAACATCTTCGAAGGTGAACGAGATACCTTCACCTTCTCCGAAGTGGCTTTCGTCTTCAGCCAGCTCGTAGAGCGTTTCGCTATCGAAGCCATCCTCTTCGTCAGGGATGACGGGGTCGAAGTCGTCTTCGACGTCAACCATCGCGCCGTAGAGGCCGGAGGCCTCTATCTGGGCAACGAGGAGGTCGTCAATTGCGACTTCGTCAGTCTGCGTCAGCGGACTGTCGTTGACAAGCTCTTCGATGGTTTCTTCTTCGTCAGCATTCTCTTCAGGACCGGTCCAGACGACTGTGTCGCCGAGCGTCGGTCGCTGGAGGTCAGCTGTTGCGAAGCCGTCTTCATCTTCGACTTCGGATTCGCCGTCCTCAGCGATGAACTCGGTCGAGCCAGTCGCAGCCATTTCGTAGTCAGTCGGCTGGAGCGGGCGGACGATCTGCGTGGTCGGGTGTTCATCGTCGTCGTCAATCAGGTCGAGTTCTTCGAGATACTCGGTGAAGCTGATCTGGTCGTTGTCGCCACCAAGCTCGAGGTCGTCGTCATCGAAGAACTCCGGCTGCAGCTCCCAAGAGGAAACTGCGGCCGTGTAGTCGCCTGCTTCTGCGTCAGGGTCGACATCCTGAGTCTCACCGATGAGGCTCTCCGCGATGTCGTCATCGGAGTAGAGCATACGGTCAGAGTCGACACCAGTACCCATCATACGGGTGTTCATCCAGAATTCGACGCTGTCGCTGTCATCGTCATCCTCGACGTAGATGATGTCGAGGAAGCCAGCGTCTTCGCTACCGAACTGAATGAGTGCCTCGTCGGTGTCTTCGAGGTCAGCTTCGAAGTGAACGACGTCACCTGCGGACTGCGTGTAGACACTCTGGCTGAAGTCAACGGAGACATCTTCTTCGTCGACGTTGGCTTCGGCTGTGTCTTCTGCCTCAGTGTCGTGGACCTCGAACTCAAGCTCGTAGCTGTCTTCGTCAATGCCAAAGAAGCTCACGTCCTCATCAGTGTTGCCGGTGTTAACCAGCAGGACCTGTTCGTCGGCGTCGTCAACGTCCTCATCATAGAGGATGACGTTCCAGTCGCCGATAGCGAGGCCGGTGTTGCGGAGGTCGTAGTCACCGTCACCGTCGACGGTAGCCTCGTAGTCGCTGATATCGAGGAGGCCTTCCTCGTCAGCCTCTTCGAGTGCTTCGAACGGACTGTTGACGGTCTCGTCATCATCGCCACCGATGATGAGCTCTTCTGGGCTGTCGCCACGTTCGATGCCGGGGACTTCATCGATTCCCGTCCACGCGAAGATGTCGAACAGCTCCTCGTTGTCGAGGTCGCCGTCAGCACTCACGTTCATCGAGTAGCCGCTACGGGTAGAGTCCGTTTCGAGTTCGGCGAGACTGTCGTTCCAGTCATCGTTGAGAACCGGGAGGTCATCCTCGTCGAACTCAGCATCGAGGTCCTGAATGGATATCTCGAAGGTGTCTTGTTCAGGCGGGTTGGTTGGCAGATCGCCGCCACGGAGGAAGTGGTCGTCAGCGTCGAGGTCGTCACTGTCGATAACAACTATCGGGCCTTCACCGTAACCCGCCTCAGTAACGAGTTCTTGGGCACCGTCCGAGAGGTCCTCGAACTCTTCGATGTCGTCGTCATCGATTTCGGTTGCGAAGGAGCTGGACTCAACTGCGTCGTCTTCGAAGTCATCGACGGAGCGGACCTGGTAGTCGCCACCCTCGACGATTTCCTCACCGAAGGCGAAGACATCCTGGCCCTGGAATGCAACGGAGCCCGGGAACTCGTAGGTGAGCTCAGCAGGCTCGCCCGGTTCGGGGGCGCCGTTGTCGCCGTTGTCGCCGTTGTCAGGCACCGTGACCGTCTCGGTCACGTCAATCTCTTCGCCACCAATGCCGACGTTAAAGAAATTAAAGTCGACATCCGCACCGGGAGTCAGGTCAGCTTCGCCGGTCAGAGAGATGGTGACCTCGGAGGGATTGTTATCGAAGTTGATCAGGCTGCCAAAATCGCTGGCATCAACGTCGAAGTCATCCTCTTCGAGTTCGAATTCGTTGCCGTCAACCTCAACTGTGGCACCGATGCCAGTCAGTTCGTCGGACGACAACGTGGCGTCAATCTCGACGTTATCTGGGTCGTCAATGTCTATAAACTCTACATCTACATCCACTTGGTCCTCTTGAGCCGCTGCCGAGCCGGCAAAGGCTGCGCCGGCAGCGACCATAGAGAGCACCATTATCGCAGCAAGGAATAGTGCGCGGCCTTGCTCGCGATAAGTCGTATTTCCTGTCATAGTTATTTTTGAATCCTCGGATGCCGCCCGGTCACGTCGGAACTCCGACGGTCGCGGCGCGGTTCCATGGGTAGGGGCGTCTGATGTTACCCGAGCCTCCATTAAATGTTTTGTGGTGCTGTATGGGACAGTTCCCCACGAGAAGGCGTCTATCCAGCAATTTCGGATAAATAGTCTATTTGCACAGCGAGCATCGATTTGACATCTTCCCCAGCGTGATCACAGGGGAATTCAAGCAGTGGGTGGTTCAGGCTTGCAGTCCGACCACCGGACTATCACACCTTTCGGGCGCGGGGCGTCCCACAGGCACGGTGGAGTATCGTTTGGCTCGCTTTGAGCAATCGCGGGCTCCGCAATCATCCAGTCATTCAATCGCAGAGTGGCTACACGGCAAGAAGCCGCAGCTACGAGCGAAGGAAAAAATAAAACCGTGAAACGGACGTTGAGCGTGTATTACCGCGACACGCTCTTCAGGTCGTTATTCTTGCTGTTCTTGCCAGGCGTCGATGACTTCGAAGATACCGCCTTCGAGCTCAACGTCGTCTGCGAATGCGCCTTCGTCATTCTGGAAGTCATCGATGATGCCGAAGATGTCCTGGATCTGGCCATCTTCGTCAGCGTAGAACTCGACAACCGTGTCGGGTTCAGGCTCACCAGCATCTTCGACGAACGTCAGCGTGGCGCTGAGCTCATCGTCTTCGGTTGCGAAGACGTAGTCAATGCTGTCACCAGTTTCGAGGACTTCCTCGGCGAGGCCGAGGTCGACATCGAATTCAACCGTTTCGGTGGCCTCTGCGTCAAGCTCGACGGTAGTCTCGCCGAGATCGAGTTCACCGAGTTCTTCATCGGTGGCTGTCAGGGAGACCTCAGTCTCACCAGCCTCGTCGTTGTTGTTCGTAACGTCGACGGAGGCAGTGACATCCTGATCGAATTCGACCTCAACGTCACCGGGCTGGATGTTGCTCAGCGTGAAGCCTTCTGCGGGTTCGTCATCTTCGAGGGTGACGGTCAGCGTGGCAGTCTCCGAATCGATGTCAGTGGAGATACCGTGCTCGTAATCGCCTTCCTCGACATCAGGCACGGTCACGTCGAAGGAGACCTCTTGGGTTTCACCGGGGCCAAGAGTGAGCTCCTGCGAGTCGACATCCTGACTGTCGAAGAAGAACGTTACGTCGCCAGTGTCTTCCTCGCCAGCAGTGTTGGCGACGTTGGCCGTCACTTCGATCTCGTCACCGGGTGACGCCTCAGCCGGAGCCGCGAGGTCGGAGACCTCGAAGCCTTCCGGCGCGAGGACATCCTCGATGACGATGTCGGCGTTCGTCGTGCCACCGGGGATCTCGGTTAGCTGGGCGAAGCCAGTACCTTCGTTACCTTCTTCGTCAACGAAGGTAGCCTCGACCGTGTAGTCCTGCCCGGAGCGCACGCCGTCACTACCGGTGAAGGAGAACGAACCTCCCGGACCGGCAGTCGTCTCCGCCACCTGCTCGAGTTCGCCGGTTTCGTTCTCGACGAAGAGCGTCACTTCGGCACCCGGCAGGTTGTTACTGGGTGTCTCGTCGTCGACAACGTCGCCGGTGATCTGTGCGCCTTGGAAGACGTCAATGGTTGCCTGCTCGGAGCCTTCAGTCTGGAAGACCTCTCCAGCACTCTCAGCGGACGCACTGATGTTCGTCTCGCCAACGGTTGGCGAGTCACCAGTGAACGTCGTGGTGGCAACGCCCTCATCGTCGGTAGTCACCGTCTCGTCGGCGAGGTCACCGACGATCTGGTCGGTGGCTTCGAGGTCGATCTCGAGGCCTTCGGCCGCTTCAGGTTCGTCGTCAACGCCGATCTCTTCCTGTGTGGCCTCTACTTCAACGCTAACAGGCTCATCAACAGGAACTTCCGTGTACTTGTCACCGTTGTCGACAGTCACGTCAAGGTTGTACGTGAACTCATCGACGGGTTCGAATTCCTGAGCGCTCAGGTCGACGTTCATCTGGTCGCCCTGGGCGTTCGCGGAGACGTTCACGACGTCGTAGCCACGGAAGTTCGCGAAGCCGTAGGCCGTGGATGCGTCGTCAGTATCGTCACCGCCAGCGATCACGGCGTAGGTCCGTGGGTCGTCGACGTCGACGGGCAGGTTCAGCAGTTCGAAGTCACCCTGGTCGTTGGTGACGTCGGTGGGGATCGCACGCTCGTCATCGAAGCGATTCTCGGTTGCTTCGTAGGTCAGGTCCTCAGACGCATCGAACACGTTCTCAGTGTCCTGCTGGAAGTCCTCTTCACCATCCAGATCCTCGTTGACCGTGATGTTCTGGAAGGTCGAGACCGACGCTTCGACGGATTCGTTCTCGATGGTTACCTTCTGCTGGACCTGGTAGTCCTCAGCAGGTGCGAGGAACGACAGGTCGAAGGACGGCTCATCGCCGGTTGCGGAGTTGATTTCGATACTCCGGTCGGTTTCGTTCTGGATGACCTCGACGTTCTCTGGCGTGTGGGTCAGGTAGTCCGACCGTGGATCCTGCACGACAGCATCGCCATCGTCAGTGAAGGTGACGACACGGAACTGGTCGCCCACGTCGAGGCGGACGTCACCGAGACCCGTTTCCTCACCGTCGACATCACTGTAGTCCAGGTTGATGTCTGCATCTTCAACCTCACCGAAGTCATCAACGTTGATGTCCTCGAGGAGCGTCGACAGCTCGATGCTGTTCAGCTCTTCGACGCCATCGTTGGTGGCGTTAACGCGAACGGTGTTCTCAAGGACCCGATCGAACTCGACAGCGTGGACTTCCACGCCGGACTCAGCAGCGATGTTGGACTGAGTGCCCACATCGATGTCCTCATCGATCACGTCGGCCTCACCGGAGATCGTACCGGTGTCGCCGATGTCCGGGACGAATTCGAGTTCCGCTTCTTCGGTAATGACCTCGTCGTCACCCTCAGTCGCTTCGAAGGTGAGTTCAGTTACTTCGACGATATCCTCGATGTCATCGAAGCCGTTGTCGGGGTCGACCTCGAAGGTGAAGTTGACTGTACCGTCGTCACCAGTCTCTGCGGTCGTTGGGCTGCCTGGTTCGATGGTGTTGACTTCAGGAATATCGCCCTCATTGTCCTCGAAGGTCACTTCAACGGGCGTGTTATCGAGCGGCAGGTCATCTCCCTCCGGGAAGTCGTCAGTGGTCACCGTGACCGTTGCCTCGATCTCGTCATCGATGCTGACGGTCTGGCCCGGATCGAATTCGACGTCGATGTCGTCAGGCGTGATGATTCGCTGAAGCGATGGGTTCACCGTCTCTTCGACGTTGTTCTCGTCGAGAGAGGCACTACGGGTCGATGCTTCGAACCCTTCTCGTTCTGCTTTGACAACGTATTCGACGCCGTTAGCAGCACCGACTGCAAGACCGTCGTCGATTCCGTCGACACTACCGTCGAAGCGGAAGAAGTCATCATTGCCAGTGTTTCCTGTAGCAATGAGGTTACCAGATGCTTCACTACCCTTGTAGAGGAGCACATCAACTCCCTCAACGGGGTTGTTTGCTGTATCCGAAGTGACAACTTCGACAGCACCGCCATCATCAGTACCGATTGTTAGCGTTCGGGCGTTACTTTCGCCACCATCGCCGCTGTCTGCATCCTGAACAGTAGCTTGGAGGTCATCTGCCTCGGCAGCACCAGCAGTTGCGTCAGTGTCATCTTCCGTATTGAATGTTTCACTGACAGTCTCATTTTCACCTGCTGAGAGTGCATCAATGTTGTCGAAGGTTATTGACGCATTGAGGTCGTACTCGTTATCCGCATTGTCATTGTCGACCTCGATGTCTTCAACGTCGATATCGGATTCACCAACGTTTTCGACAGTTACGTCAACGCCAACATCAGCACCGAACGGTGCTGCGCTTGTGACGCCGAGAGTGACATCGATTGATGACTCGATGTCGAGGAGGTTAGTTCCAGTTTCGGTCTGCTGGGAGGAATCATTACCAGACTGAGAGTCACTGAAACCAACGGTAACATTAACGTCAGATTCCTCGGTCTCAGGGTTCACAACACCATCATAAGTGATGTTGATGGAATCTCCATCACTCAGTCCAGTCTCACCTGTCTGAATGAAGAAATCCTCACCGCCAGCATCACTTACATTCTGAGTGATATTCTCGCCACCGACATCCACATTCACGTTAGAAACGTCAGTGGTGTTGAAAGCGTCACCATCAGAGAGGTCAATCTCCAGCTCTTCGAGAGCACTGCTTGTCCCATTGGTAACTGAAATATCTATACTATGCGATGCAACATCGTTAGTGGTATTCACCGTGAGATCAGCATCGTCGACGGTGAACTCTGCATCACTATCTGCGGCCGCCGCCGGTGCCGCAAACGCTGCGGACATGGCGACCATCCACATAACCATAATCGCGGCCAGGAACACGGCACGGACTTTCCCTTTTGTGTTTACGTCCCCTGACATATATCAGAGTACCTCCTGTGGGCTAGCCGCTCCCGTATCAGACACGGTACTCCTGTACCGAGTGTGAGTCAATGTTACGCTACGTTGTGTTTCTATCATATTTCGTTTGTCTCGTAGGTAGTTAGCGAACGATACGACAGCCGTCCCCGCGAGCCGGCAGCACTGCCACCGAATCGCGGTATATGGTGTGTCATAGTGTATTTGTTTGGTGGGTCTGGTTCAGTCTCTTAGCAGCGATGTCACGTTCGTGGCTGTCGAAGCGCCCCATTATATATTTTCCCCTCTAGCCTCCCTTGCGAAGCGGTGGCGTTTATACGCTGAGCAGGCGCAATACCACGGCCTTCAGGCCGTGGATACGCGCCGTCACTTAATGAGTAACGGCTGGTTGGCACAGCCCGGAGTCTTCCTGTTCGACCGCGAGAGCGGACGGTTCACACCAAGAAAACAGGGAGTCTGCAAACCGTAATATCCCAACGCTGAGCAAATCGGAGATTTGCGATGTACGCGAATCTTCGATTCGCTTGACTCGGGATTCCTCCGCCTTCAGGCGGAGGAGGATGTCAACTGGGAACCCTGCATCTGACGGACACCGCGGGTTCGGGAACCACTCTTTGGACGTGGATTCTACCACGAAACTTATAACGGTAGCACAAAAATCAGCAAATCGCCTACAAGGGTACTCCCCCGTGTAGGCAGCGATGTCACACCTCCGGGGGCGGCGGTCGCTCCCGGTGCGGTTTCCGGTTCGGTCTCGACTGGGGCCCCACGCGGGGCATAACCCACTTTTCGGGGCGTTTTTCACGGCGTTGGCGAGACACAAAGCGCCGTCTGGTCTCCTGTATGGCTTCAGTGTGGCGTCGAAGCAAGTGGGCTTTCGCCTCAAAGCGCTGTGGGCTTCCGCGCGGTGTCCACTCAGGAGGTCTGGAAGGCATTGATGACATCGAAAATCGACCCCTCTACGGTCGACCCCGGAGCGAACGCACCGCGGTCGTTCTGAAAGTCATCTATCGCATCAAACACCGCTATCGAACCGTCATCGCGCGTGTAGTACTCCACCGCCGTCTCTGGGTCGTCTAACGAGTTCCAGGCATTGATGACATCGAAAATCGACCCCTCTACGGTCGACCCCGGAGCGAACGCACCGCGGTCGTTCTGAAAGTCATCTATCGCATCAAACACCGCTATCGAACCGTCATCGCGCGTGTAATGGTCCTCCGCCCGCTCTGGCTCTGTCGGCGGGGCAACAGCATCCACGGCCGCGGAGGCATTGATACGACCGGCTCCCTGCCGGGTGGCTGGCTCACCAAGGTCGTCTGTGGTTTCAGCAAGGACATCTCGAGTGGCTTCCGGGGATAGCTCTTCGGAGGCGGTGGCGGCCAGCAGCGCCGCGACACCGCTTGCGTGCGGGACAGCCATGCTGGTACCGAACTTGCGCTCGTACCCGCCGTCTGCTGAGGCACTGCGGACATCAGCACCGGGCGCAACGACGTTCGGAACAACGTACTCGTCGGGCCACGTTGATGGGATTTCGTCCGTATCCCACTCGCTTTTGAAAACCTGCTCGCCGCTCGATTCAGGCCAGATTTGCTCCCCGTCTTGGCTGGTCGCCCCGACCGAAAGCACGGGATAGACATCAGCCGGTGACGTGCTCGTTCCCGGACCGTTATTGCCCGCCGAAGAGACGACGAGGGAACCGGACGCATGCGCGTTCTGAATGTGTTCGACGTACTGGTGTGTTCTGCTGTCGCCACCAAGACTGATGCTGATAACATCAGCATCGTGTTTTACCGCCCACTCCATCGCCGCGGTGAGCTGGCTGAAGGTTGCACCGTCGTCGTCGAGCCGTCCGTGGAACAGTTCGGCGTCGGGAGCGACGCCGATTCCGTTGTCGCCAGCAACGGTACCACTGACATGTGTTCCGTGGCCGTCACCGTCGTGTGGCTCCGAGTCGATTCGGTTTCCAGCTAGATCAAAGTCGGCCCAGCCATTGGGAGCAAGCTCAATATCCGGATGCGACGCATTGACCCCGGTATCAAGGACGGCGACTCTGGCTCCGTCCCCTCGGTTTCCGGCACGTTCCCATGCCTCCGGGACAGCTATCGCCTCTATACCGGTTGTGTACGCTTCTTGTGATGTCAGTTGAGCGGCCGGCTCGGTCGCTGCTGACGACTGCGCCGGGTCGGAAGCAGCGAGGTCGACACCATCGGCGGTTGAAGCGCTGTGATGCTCTACTTCGAAGTCGGCATGGACCTCCGAGACGGCCTCGAACCGACCAACAGAGCGTTCAAAATCAATCGCAGTTGTATCGACGGTAATCGAAACAGCATTAACCAACCAGAACTGCCGTTCGATGGCTATTCCTGGGTGATCGTTGGCAAAGTCAACGAACGCCGCTTGCGTGTCGTTTGCCCGCGTCTCCATTGTGGCTGGGCCCGCTTTCGCTTCGGTGTCGAGTGCCGCTGAAGCCTCAAACCGAACAATGGCGGTCACCGTTTCGTTCGTTTCAGCCTCTTCTGCGACTTCGGGGCCGATTTCAAGGTCTGGTTCCGACGCGGCCGCTCCCCCAACGGTGATACCAAAGCAAGCACCGAAACCGAAAATCAATACGAGTAGCAGCCTAAGCGTGATTTCGTCTGGCATTTGTTGTTGCGGCTTATAGGCGGAGCAGGCGCAATAACACTGTCGCGTTTCGAGTTGGTGAACCGCCTCGGGGTCAAGTGGTTCGAGACGCAAAGCGTCTCGTCATCACGGAAGACTCCGTCTTCCGTCCGACCCCGAGGCTTCCCGTCTCTACAGAGAAAGCAGGCAGAGTGCCTCGGGGCTTGACCCCGAGGGTGAATGCCGTAAGCTCCATTAGACGTGTTCAGTGCGTTCGATATACTGCTCAATCGTCTGGCTAGATACTTCACCAGCCGTTCCGATGTAGTATGATTCTTCCCAGAATCCGCCACCCCACAAGTAGTTTTCCAAGAGGTGTTCGTGTTGCTGCCACATCTCTCTGGCCGTGATGCTCTTGATTTTTCGTGCAATCTTACTTGGAGAATATTTTGGATGTGCTGAAAGAAACAAGTGAACGTGGTCTGGCGAGATATGCAATGAGGGTATTTCATAATTGTACTCGCCGCAAACGTCTTTGAACGATGCTTCTAACGACTGTTCTATCTCATCAAGCACTGAGTGACGGTACTGAGCGGGATCGGAGATCCCGCGAGGTACGCAAATCTTCGATTTGCTTGACTTCGGACACCACACGAAGTGGTAATTGATGTTGTAAACCGTGTGATTTGACCGTGTTTCGCCCATATCGGCTAGAGTCATGCCAAAAAATTAAGTATAAGCGTATCTAAGTATATACTGTAGAGATGACCAAACGCCTCACCGTAGACTTCGAGGACGATTTGTACAAGGAGTTCTCGAAGAAATGTATCGACGTTGAACGTCCGAAATCAGAAGTCGTGCGTGAACTTGTCCAAGACTGGGTAAACGACCAAGAATGACGCAGACACAGGCTCTCACCAAGACGCTCGTGTTTCCGCTTGACGTGCAGAGTGGCAACGAGAGCCTGCTTCACGACGCCCGCTTGGAGTGTCGCCGCGTGTTCAACGAGGTGCTACGTCTCAACTACGACGGGTGGAACTGGGACAAGATAGAAAACGTTGTTGAGCAGAACGCTGACCTCGTGCAAAACACCGCACAGCGTATCATCGACAAAGCCTTTGACGCACTCGATAACTACTACGACTACGACGACTGGGGACGACCGTGGTACAAACACGAGACGTTCCCACTGCGGATGAACTACGGCGAAGGCTACAACCTCTTTCTCGAAGACGAAACGGTACGGTTCCGCATTTCAGCAAAGCCGTACAATCACGTCAAAGGCGAGCTTCGCGGTACGCAAGACCAATTCGACCTGCTCAGACAAGCAATCGAAGATGATGACTGGCACGTTGGCACTGCTGAGGCGCTTGTCCGACACGGACGCGAAGAGTTGCACGCCACCGTCACGAACGAAACTGCCGAAGTCGGTGCGAAAACAACGACAGAAACGGTCACCGGCGTCGATATTAACGAAGACTGTGTTGCGCTAGCGGCACTGACTGAACACGGTATCGAAGATTCCGTCGTCATTGACTACCCAGAAATCAAGGAACAACGCCACCGGTACTTCACGATGCGGAAACGCATGCAGGAAGCCGGACAGACCGGGTTTAACGATGTGTTCCGCGACAAGGAACAACAGTTCGTTCACGACCAGCTACACACGGTGTCACGGCGCGTAGTCGAGTGGATTCAACGGTTCGACAGTCCTGTAATTGTCTTTGAAGACCTCAAGGACATGAGAGACGACATTGAGTACGGGACGCGAATGAACCGGCGACTCCATTCACTACCGTTCGCCAAACTGCGGGACTTCATCACGTACAAGGCCGCATGGCGCGGCATTCCGTCAGATGACGTTGACCCGGAGTACACCAGCCAACAGTGTCCGGTCTGTGGACACACAGAACGGGCGAACCGTCACAAGAAACGGTTCAAGTGCTGTGAGTGCGAGCATCAAGACCACGCTGACCGTGGTGCTGGTATCAGTGTCGCACAGAAATGGTTGAGAACACAAGAGGATAGAAATGTGCCTGCTCTCAACACACTCCCGCAGGTGCGGAAATGGGAGTTGCGACGGCAGGCATCGGGGCCTGTGGACGGCCCGACCGTGACCCACCACACCGAGAGAGGCCACCAGACCGATGGTGTGTCGGGTGTGTCCGACCAATCCACGGGAAGAAGCTCCGGGGCTTGACCCCGGAGCAGTTCACGCCGCATGACGCAGACTTTTTCGTCGTGCCTCGTGCTTCGACCTGCACGACGTGACAGCCGTACAGGTCGGCCTTATATTCGAGGAGTGTGATGAACTGTCGCCATGCCGCATCTTGCTTGTTTCGAGCGTTGGCCAACTGTTCGAGCATTCCCTTCACGTTCAAGTCTTCAACGAACACGGCGTCGTACTCGCGGACGAGCCACGTCGTGAGTTTGTGCTGGTAGTCCAGGTCGTGTTTAGTTAAGGATGAAGAGTGAGGCGAGCCGATTTACTGAGTGGATATGGCAGAAATCGCTCGCCTCAGCGGTCGTAGCGACTGGATCGAGTTAGACGTTGTGGAGCGAGAGCGGACACCGAGCGAGCTGATGAAGCTCGGTATTCGACTCCATCTGGCTGGATTATCACTTTCGAATACCATTCGAGAACTTGAGAAGTTCGGTGTCAACCGGTCGCGGAAAGCCGTCCACGATTGGGTACAGAAAGCCGATCTACAGCCGGCAGACGATGCCAGTCCGGATCACATCGCGCTTGACGAAACCGTGATCCGAATCAATGGACAGCAGTTTTGGCTGTACGCCGCTGTCGATCCTGATACAAATGAACTCCTGCACTTGAGACTATTCACAACAACTACAACCGCACTAACTCAGACGTTTTTGCGGGAGCTTCAACAGAAACACGACGTCGAAGACGCCGTGTTTCTCGTCGATTACACGCAACATCTAGCGACAGCACTCCGCCGAGCAGGGCTCCGATTTCAGACGGTCCGCCATGGAAATCGGAATGCTGTCGAACGTGTATTTAGAGATATAAAACGACGGACACCTTCATTTAGTAATAGCTTCAGCCACGTGCAGCCGACGACCGCAGAAATATGGCTGCAAGCCTTCGCCGTCTGGTGGAATTCGCTTAACTAAACACGATGGATACAGCCACACAAGCACTTTTAACTTTTGCAGGCTAAGTCCCCGTCCTCAAGGAGCGACCAACGGAAGCGAGTAGGGCAGAGATACAGCCGTTCGCTCCTTTACTTCCCGAATGTTCAAGTGGTAGGCAACCAAGCAGGTCAGTAGTGGTTGAGGAGAGGTTCAAGTACGCTGCAACGCCGGAAGACGCCAAGACAGCCACGGTTGCATGGGCCGATATTCAGACGTGCCGGGAAGTGTGCAATCACGCTCTCACACAAGAATATCGGCCACGTCCAGACTACGACAAACCCTCCTACACGGCAATGCAAACAAACTCACCGGCCCCAATGGATGGAAACAACGGTGGCCAGAGTGGAAGCACATACGATGACAGTAGGTCAGGGCATGGCCGAATCAACGCTTGTGGAGACTGCGCTCCCTGGGGAGACTGAGGAAACATCCGATGATGTGTCTCCAAAGCGCGTCGTTGAAACAGGAAGCCCTTGCCTCAAGGAGCCGCCAACGGCGGCGGGTAGGCAGAGGTAGTTCACTAGAGAGCACACAAGTAATCGAGGCGAAACGGGTACACAAGGGAGAGCGGCCAATGCATGAGTGACAGGCAGGAGGCATCGGAAACAAACGAACCCAGACCAGACTGGGGCCAGCTCGCATTGGTTGGTCTGGCAATTGTACTATTGGCGTTCACAGCGGTTGCCGTATCCGCAGCCGGAGGGGTCAGTCTAGACGGGACTGCCCAGGATGACAGGCTGGACACCTATGGCAGCACCGATGAAACCAGCTCGGATGAAGGGGGCAGCCAACAAGATGAAACAGACGAGGACGCATCGGACACAGAGCGCTCCGAAGACGACGCCGCACGCAAACCGAACCAGCAAGGCGGTGACGAGGAAAGCAAAGGACAATCCCAGGAGCCGGAACAGCAAGACGGTGATTCCGAAGCGGCGGAAGGACCAGAAAACGAAGCCGAGGCCGAGCCGGGAGGCACTGATAAGGCAAGCCAAAGCGACAGAGGGCAGCCGAAAGATCCAGGGGCAGAAAGCCCGGACGAGACCCAGCCAAGCGATGCGCAAGCCGGCGATACGCAAACTGCTGAAGAGACGGATTCCGAACCGAACGACGACAGCAGTGGTGACTCAGGGACAGACGCCACTGATGCAGACAGCGACAACGACACGGCCGACACAGGCGACGCGGGCGGAAGCGGCTCCGATGCACAGGAAATCGGGGACGATCCCACAGACACAGAGAACATAGACGAAGACGCCGAGGACGGACACGACCGCGAAGGCGATGCCACTGATGATGCTGCTGCAGGAGAAGACGCTGACGACACGCCGGAGGCGCAAAAAGATACCAACGGCACAGAAAGAGAGACAGATGATGCACAGGGTCCTGAAGGAGATACTGAAAACCCCGGAGACACAGAAGAGACACAGGACACTGAAGATGGTGCTGACGGCATTGACGAGCCGGAAGCAGACGGTGGTGATGCTGATGATGATGCTGCTGCACCCGACTATACTGTCTCGCTCGCTGAAGAGCCGACCCCTGGTACGACAGTCGAAGTAACCGTCACCGAGGATGACCGTCCAGTTGAGGGAGCGACGGTCTACTTTGATAATAACTCAATCGGAACCACCGACGCTGATGGGACAACAAATGGTGAAGTCCCATTTACCCAGTCGCTGACTATCAAAGTTACACCACCTGGAGAGGGGGCACAAGCGGACGTGTTTGCCAGTGGAACCACGGTGCGAGGGCTTGCTAGCGCGACCACGGCCGCAACGGAGAACGTAACAAAAAGCGTCGAAATCGATGCAGAGCCAGCACTAAGAATTGACGGCCCAGCAGTAACTGGCGAACAGGTGCGCCTGTCGGCGGCGGTAAACGACGTTCCGATTCCGAACGGTGATGTAGTCGTTGACGGTGAGAAACAGACCACTACCGGCGGGGACGGGCACGCAACGGTGACCCTTCCAGAGAACACCGACGAGGCGACGCTGGCTGTCACACGCGGCGAAATCAACGCCGAGCGATCAATCGATATCATTGAGTTCTCAATTGAAGTCGTCGATTCACTTCCGCTCCCAGGCCGTCCAGCCGAAGTCGAAATCAAACGGGGAGATGACCCAGTCTCGGGGACACAAATATCCGTCGATGGTGATGTTGCAGAAACGACCGATGACAATGGGATTGCCATCGTTGATTTGCCCATAGCAAGCGAGGCAACGCTGTCCGCACAATCCGATGGAACAGCAGTAGAAACGACTGTTGACGGGCTCTATCGAAATCTTGCCATCTTCGCTTTCATGGGGCTTGGTGCACTCGTCCTCACTGGATACGTATCGAAACGGTACTTAGGCCACTCACGGACAGCTGCTCGCAGGATTCCACAGTTGCTCATCGCCGTCGTTCGAAGTGGCAGTCGGTGGTGTATCAGTGCAATCGTACGTACTGCTGCCACGCTCGAACGCACAGGCGACTGGCTGTTCAGACAGTGGCAGACGGGTATCGATACACTTCAGCGAGGGGGAAGGTTACTTATGAGCCTTCCAGGCGTGATCGCCGACAGAGGACTGGCAGCGCTGACTGCGGTCCACCCGAGCCGACTGTACCGGGCTGTTATCGCTGTGCTCCAATCTCTGTTTCATGTCTCAGCCGAACAGGTTACTGAAGCAGCTCGCTCAGGGGGTGGTGATACGACGACCGGACAGCGGCAGGCGACAGTCAACGAAACGGTGCTCACCCTGCGAGGGTTGTGGGCGGAGTTCGTCCGACTGGGCGGCCCAGACAAAAGCCGGACAAAAACGCCGGGGGAAATTGGTCGGTATGCGGTTAAGAGGGGAATTCCTGAGTCGTCAGTCCGAACCATCGTTGAGTCCTATAGAGATGTCGAGTATGGCGACCAACGCCCGTCATCCGAGCGAGTCAAACGCGTTTACACAGCGCTTCGGTCAGCTGTAGATGACCCGGACGAGATCGATCTCGATGCGCCGTCTACATCTTACAGAGATGGAAAAGCAACACATAATATTAGGAAAAACACTACAGCGGCCGAACGTGAGATATCCAAACAAAAAGAGTCAGCTACAGAATCGACCGGTGATCCTGTAGATAGTGAGCATGCTGACGCATCGCTTGATAACCCATCGTCCAACAGCAGTGATAGAGCTAATCAGTGATACACGCCTATGAGCCGCTTCTCAACTATTATAAACAAACTACTCGTCGGCATCGCCCTTTTTGCGTTCGTTTTTGCGATTATCCTGTCAGTACAGCCATCACTACTTCCGTCAGCCGTACTGGATTCCTTCTTGACAGTCGAAAACGAGGCCAATCATAATTATGTCCTCCTGGGTATCGCAACAGTAGTGGCGCTGTTCGCGCTGTGGCGGATGTGCTTCCCAACGAGCGGGAGTCTGGATGCCGAGGACGGCAGAGGCGGGGCAGCTGCCAGTGTGTACGACCATGAGTATGACGCCGGCATCGTCGGCGAGCGGATGGACCGGCGTATAGAGCAGGCACTCGAGTCGCTGAAGCAAGGCCAGCGGTCTGAAAGCAACGTCGAGACAGTCATCGACGATATGCGAAAGACGCTGTTGGCTGTTGAAAAATCCAAGGGGCGATCAGATGCGGCTGCTTCCGAGCGGGTCCAGTGTGGTGACTGGACTGACGATCAAGTCGTTGCGGTGTTCCTCGGTGATGCACCTGCTGGCAGGCTGTCGTTTCGGCATCGCGTTGAGATGTGGCTGTTCCCTGAACGAACATGGAGGCGGCGGCTCGAGCGAACGGTTGCCGAGCTCGAGCAGTACGCGACTGAATCGAGAGAATGGACTGCTGAGGGGGAACGAGGTGAATCCGATGGGAACCAGACATATTAACCGGTTGAATTCGGGGGTTACTGCATCGGCTACCCTTGTTGCCGCCGGCGTCACGTTTGGCTCGGCGGCGCTACTGCTTGCCGCGGCTGTTCCCATTACGTACTTGGGCTATGCTGCAGTATCTTCGGTTCCTGACCCGGAAGCAAAGATATCGGTTACCCGTGAGCTCACTCCCCGAAATCCGCTTCCGGGCAGGCGAGTCGAAGTGACGCTGACCGTGCGCAACGAGTCTAGCCGGACGCTGGCAGATGTTAGGATTGTAGACCAGATCCCGGACAATCTAGAGCTGGCTGATGGCAAAGCCAGCAGCGCAGTCACCCTCCAAGCCGGCGAAGCGACAGAAATTACGTACACGCTGCGACCTCGTCGCGGAACATATGTCTTCGACGACGCTTGGGTTCGTGTTCGAAGCCTAAGCGCAGCCAGCATCGGAACGGCTTCGATTCCAGTTACCGGCGACACCGAACTAGAGTGCACCGTTCCGCTGGACGGCTTGCCGGTGTATCGGGAAACGGTGGCGACGACGGGCTCGGTTGCAAGCGATCGCGGAGGAAACGGAACTGAATTTTATGCCACAAGGGAATACCGACATGGAGATTCGCTCAGCCGGATCGATTGGCGACGGTACGCTCGAACCGGGGAACTCGGCACAGTTCTGTATCGTGAGCAAGAAACGACGAACATTATCGTTCTGGTTGACGGACGTGAAAAAGCAGGCGTCGCGCCGGCTCCTGGACAGCCCGGTGGCCTAACGCTTGCGGCATATGCAGGGCTGATAACCAGCAGTGCCGCTGCCAATGCCGGCCACAATGTTGGTGTCGTTGGGCTCGGTGTCGACAGTGAGCTGCCTGGGGTCTATCGGGGGCCGCCAGCCTACGTCCCTCCTGGCAACGGTGCCGATATCGGTGGGAGAATCGCCCGTGTTTGTGATGCGATTGCAGCGCGAGGCAGTGGAACCGAGCTTTCGACAACAGACGGAGACGAACACACGGCAGGCGATGCCTGTACGACGAAAGCTGATGGAGGCACGCAAAACACTCAGGCGGCGGGGGTATCTATCGCTCGCCTTGAGGCACTCCTTCCAGCTACTGCACAGCTTGTTGTCTGCACTCCAGCTATCGACGACGAGGGCATCGATCTCATAGCAAAACTCCGACAGCGAGGCTATCCGACGGCGGTCGTCTCGCCGGATGTCAATGACCACGACAGTATCGGTGCTCGACTGGCAGACGTTCGTCGCCAAGCACGGCTGGAGCGGCTCCGTCGTCTGGATGTTGCGGTTACGGACTGGGACCCTAAGACACCGCTTGCTTCGGCGTTCAACCGGGGGATCGATGAGGTGATTCGATAATGGGAAGCTCGCCTGAGGGCAGTACGACCGCCCCAGACGGATCTGGACGGTCCAACGCGGAATCAGCCAGCGCAACCGCGGCTGCAATTATCACGGGTTTTGGAGCGCTTGCTGGGGGGATTTTGCTTTCCGCCGGAATCGGTGTTTTACGAGCTGGGGTTGTCGCCGCTATCGGCGGTGGGGTGATGGCTGCAGCTGTTACAGCAACGAGTCGTCGGACGCCCGGCGGCCGAGCTGTCGGAAGCGTTCTCATCGTTGTCGGCGCCATCGCCGTTACTGCAGCCCTTAGTCTCGCAGCCATCGAGGGCCGCACAACTGATCGGGCAACTGCTTATATCATGGTTGTCTTAATGGTCGTGCTTTCGACATTCGGCGCGACGGCAGCTACCACGGGAGCGATAGGTGCCAGTAGTGTTCAGTCTGCACTCCCAGTCACCGCCTTTAGTTTGCTTCCAGTCAGCGCCGTGGCTGCCGGGTATGCCGACCTATTCCACGAGCTTATACCCACCGCACCGCACGAGGGCGCGAACATCAGTGCTGTCATTTCTGAGAACGTGTTATTCCCTAACGACCAGCCTGAGGCAGCTATCTCGTTCGTTTTCCTTCTGGTTGGTGGGCTATGGCTTTCTGCGTATCTGATTCCACGGCTCTCACTCTCGGAGCTCGTCCCACGAGAGAAGCGCTCTGAGGCCCGCCAGTTTGTCAGGCGGGTCGCGACGGGGTTAAGCAGATTTAGCTTACTCACGCTGCTCGGAAGCGTTGGGCTCGGTGTCTTTATGAGACTTTCCCACGGAGATAGAATACAGCGGGTTACTGAAACGCTTCCAATGTCAACGATAGAGGCGTTTCTCCACTCAATCACAACAGTGGTTGGGCTGCGCATAATAATCCTTCTCGGTATCGGTGTTGTTCTGCTCGTATATTTTCTCTCAAAACTCCGGAGGCTACGCAGTATCGAAGAGTATGTTATCATCCAGTGGTTGCCGGCTGGAGCCGGGGGGGCATTGGTTGCGGTATTTGTTATTATAGCCTATCCATATGCCTTTGAACAGTGGATACGTCCTGTTGCCAGGGGGACGTCCGAACAAGGGCCCGGCCCACTGCTATGGGTTGCGGAAGCCGGGGTCGAGCTATCGCAGCTCGCACCGCCGAACGGAATCGCACTTGCCGCCATCGCGATGATCGGAATCATTGGCGGCCTCTTCGGTATACTGGCGATAGTTTGGCTCCTGGAATCGGTACAGCTCCTTCCCGACCGTGGTCCCTCGGGCGGTCTTGCAGCCGCCGCACTTATCGGCGGCACAATCGCCGCAGCAGTGGCAGAAGCCTCGGTCGTTGTAGTCAGCGGCGCAGTTGCATTTGCTATACTGTCGTGGGATGCCGCTACGTACGGGGTATCCGCCACCGAAGAACTCGGTCCTGATACCGATATCCGCCGCCCAGCACTTGCCCACGCACTCGGCTCGGCAGTTGTAGGTGGTATCGGGATTGCCCTTGCTTTGGGAGCTAATCAGATCGCACAGACGATAGCCGAGGAGACAGGCATCATAATCGTTGGGGGCCTAGTTGTCGGCTTCCTTGCATTGGCCATCACACTAACCGCTTCTTCCTCAGCCTGAGGCAACTGCAGGGCAGTCTTGCTTATTTTTGTGGGGTAGGGGTTTCTACCCGCTCAAGAACATCATAGACGACATCGGCACCACTGATACCATCAATCTGCGCGTCGGTCGTCAAGACAATTCGATGCTGCATAACTGGTTCAGCAATCTGCTTGACATCGTCTGGGGCAACATAGTCTCGTCCTTCAATAGCCGCTTTCGCCCGTGCGGCCTCGAAATATCGCTGAATGCCACGCGGAGAAATACCAACATCGACACGGCGGTCAGTTCGTGTCTCGCGTGCGAGCGTCACGAGATATTCCCGTATCGCTGAATCCATTGTAATCCGCTCTGGAACCATCTGTATCCGTTGGGCTCCTTCAGTATCTAGTACCGAGTCAACGGTTGGCATCTTTGCGTGCCGCTGACTGCGGCGTTCAAGCAGTTCAAGCTCTCCCTCCTTATCGGGGTAACCGATCGAACTTTTCACAATAAATCGGTCGCGCTGGGCTTCCGGAAGCTCAAAGGTTCCCTCCTGCTCGACCGGATTTTGTGTTGCGATTACGAGAAATGGATCGGGCAATCTACGGGTGGTCCCGTCGACTGTGACTTGAGATTCATCCATTGCTTCAAGCAGCGCTGCCTGCGTCTTCGGTGGAGCGCGGTTAATTTCGTCAGCCAAAACCACATTTGCAAACACTGGGCCCTTGGTGAATTCAAAGTCCCCTGTTTGCTCATTGAACACGTGCGATCCGGTGATATCGTTTGGAAGGAGATCTGGGGTAAACTGAATTCGGGAAAACTCTAGCCCGAGTGCCTGTGCAAACGTCAGTGCTGTCAGCGTCTTGCCTGTCCCAGGTACATCTTCAAGCAGAACGTGTCCACGGGCAAGAGTGGCAGTAAGTACAGTTTTCAAGAATTCACGGTCAGTGATTACCGCGTCACTAACCCGCTCGATGATTTTTTTACAGGTGTTACTAGTTTCGGCAAATGAAGGACCTTCGACACCCATTGTATACATTGTCGAAAGGCTGTTATATCAGCATTTGGGATTTGCTGAGGGGAGTATTTAGCTGAATGCAGGCGCTAAGCCCTCTTCTTCGAGCAGTCAGTCGAGAATTGAAGAGTCTCGTGATCACAAAAAGCGGGGGTTCTCCGACGGCCCCACCCGCACCGAGCACGTCAGCGCGAGCAGGATGGGCAGTTCACTATGATGGATAACAAAATTTGTATCTATCTGAATGTAATTAAATTTTTGATATACTAATCATATATTCTCCAACTTCCGTCCGCTGATACCGAGGCGGCCGTGGGGGTGCTGTACCCATTCGCCAGCGGCTGGCCGACCCTCGGCTCCGTGCTCGCAGATGCCACGCGCGAGCAGCCGCGGACACTTAAGAGAGACGACGAAAACGACCCCGCCCGCCGCCGAACAGTTTTATGTGTCGCCGGGGAACTACGCAGTATGACTTCCTGCGGTGAGACAGCATGAAGGCAGCTATTCTGGCGGCCGGCGAGGGGCGGCGGCTCCGGCCGCTGACGAACCGCCGACCGAAGCCCATGCTTCCGGTCGGGAACCGACCGATTTTGGAGCACGTCGTTGCGGCAACGGCAGCGGCCGGCCTCGACGGCATCGTCCTCGTCGTCGGCTACGAGCGCGACCGAATTCAAACGCACTTCGGCGACGGCGACGACTGGGACATCGACATCGAGTACGCCGTCCAAAAGCGACAACTCGGCACCGGCCATGCAGTCCAGCAGGTCAGCGACCGCATCGACGGCGAGTTCCTCGTGTTGAACGGCGACCGCATCGTCAACGCCGACCTCATCGAACGCATGGCCGGCGACGTTGCCGCCCCCGCCGTCGCGGTGACGCGGGTCGACCAGCCACAACGCTACGGCATCGTCGACACCGACGGCGACCGGCTCCGCGACATCGACGAAAAGCCGGCCGAGCCCGCACCGAGCGAGGTCATCAACGCTGGGGTCTATCGGTTCTCCCAGTCCGTGTTCGAGACCATCGAGCGAACCGACCCCGACGAAAGCGGCGAGCGAACGCTGCCGGACGCCCTCGCTGCCATGGCCGCCGACGGCGATGTGCGGGCGGTCCGATACCGAGGGACGTGGCTGGACGTAACCCAGTTGTGGGACCTGCTGGCGACGAACAACGACGTACTCGACCGGCAGGGGGCAACGACGCGGGGCGACATCGCGCCGTCAGCGGCCATCGCCGACCGCGTTGATACGGCGTCCGGGGTCGCTGTCGGCCCGAACAGCACGCTCAAACGCGGAACCACGCTCGGCGCGAACGCGACCATCGGCGCGAACGTTGTCATCTCGAACGCCATCGTAATGGCGGATGCGACCATCGCCGACGGTGCAGTTATCAGAGACTGTATCATCGGCGAGAACGCGACGGTCGGCCCGAACACGACTATCACT